>CALFRN010000162.1 GCA_937919085.1 uncultured Reyranella sp. | reverse complement strand
GTGAAGTCGGCCGTCGGCTCGTCGATCTCGGGGAAGTCCTTGTCGTGGGCATAGACGATGGCGGCGTTGTATTTGCGCGCGAGGTCGTAGAAGCGCTTGTCCTTGAAGCTGTCGTGGCGCACTTCCAGCGCATGGCGCAGCGGCAGCTTGCCGACCTCGCGCGGCAGCAGCTTCAGGAACGACTCGAAGTCCTCGGGGTCGAACTTCTTGGTGCCCATGAACTGCCAGTTGATCGGCCCCAGCCGGTCCTTCAATTCGACGAGCCCCTGCGTCACGAACCGCTGCACCGATTCGCCGGCCTCGGCCAGCACGCGGCGGTTGGTGCAGAAGCGCGAGGCCTTTACCGCAAAGACGAAGCCCTCGGGCGTCTCGTCGTGCCACTTGGCCCAGCTTGTCGGCTTGAAGCTGGAATAATAGGTGCCGTTGATTTCGATCGAGGTGAGCTGGCGGCTGGCATATTCCAGTTCGCGCTTGTGCGTCAGCCCTTCGGGATAAAAGGGCCCGCGCCACGGTTCGAAGGTCCAGCCGCCGATACCGACGAAAATCTTTCCTGCCATTGCCGCTCCTGTGTCGATGCCGTGGACGGCCTGGAGTCACTCTACAACAGAAGTCAGGACGGCCGCCTCCGCCGCGATGCGGCCCCTGAATGGCCCAGTTTCTCCTGTCGGCGTTCCTGCACGCAAACCGCTGGCGTTTGGGCACTGCGGGATTGACCCGGCAGGCCCGGTCTGTAGGGGTTTGTCCAGACAGAATCCCCAGCAAACGACAGCGAGGAAATTCCGATGAACAAGCCGAGCACGAAGCCAGTTGCCATCCGCCCCGATCTCGACGCCGAACTCAACAACCTCGCCATGTCGGCGGCGTCGCAGCCGCTGTTCGACGCGGTGAAGGCGCACATCGCGGAGAACGTGGCGCCGATCGTCGAGGAGTTTTTCCGCCTGGGCGAGGGCCGCAAGGATCGCTGGAGCTGGGCGCCGGGCCAGCTCGATCTTCTGCAGACGGCCAAGGACAAGGCCAAGAAGTCAGGCCTGTGGAACTTCTTCCTGCCGCACTCCGAGATCGGTCGCGGCCTCACCAATCTCGACTACGCCTATATCGCCGCCGAACTCGGCAAGTATCCGCTGGCTTCCGAATCGCTCAACTGCTCCGCGCCCGACACCGGCAACATGGAAGTGCTGGAGCGCGTCGGCACGTCGGCGCAGAAGGAGAAGTGGCTGAAGCCGCTGCTGAACGGCGAGATCCGTTCGGCCTACGCCATGACCGAGCCGGGAGTTGCCTCGTCCGACGCCAAGAACATCGCCACCCGCGCCGAGCTGGTCGGCGACGAATGGGTGATCAACGGCGAGAAATACTACATCTCCGGCGCCGGCGACCCGCGCTGCAAGATCATGATCGTCATGGTCAAGACCAGCCCCGAAGCCTCGCCGCAGTTCCAGCAGTCGCAGATCCTGGTGCCGATGGGCACCCCAGGCCTCGAGATCGTGGGCCCGATGACCGTGTTCGGCCACGATCACGCGCCGCGCGGCCACATGCACCTGAAGTTCAACAACTGCCGCGTGCCGGCCGAGAACATCCTGCTGGGCGAGGGCCGCGGCTTCGAGATCAGCCAGGTCCGTCTGGGCCCCGGCCGCATCCATCACTGCATGCGCTCGATCGGCGCCGCCGAGAAGGCGATCGAGCTGATGGTCAAGCGCGGCTCGACCCGGACGGCCTTCGGCAAGCAACTCATCCAGCTCGGCAAGAATCTCGAAACCGTGTCCCGTGCCCGTATCGAAATCGAGGCGATGCGGCTGATGGTGCTGAAGGCCGCCAAGGCGATGGACGTGCTGGGCAACCGCGAGGCGCGCGTGTGGGTCAGCATGGTCAAGGCGATGGTGCCGGAGAAGGTCTGCACCATCATCGACCAGGCGATGCAGATCCACGGCGCCACCGGCATCTCGCAGTGGTCGCCGCTCAGCGAGATGTACGTCAACCAGCGCCACCTCAGGTTCGCCGACGGTCCGGACGAAGTCCATCACATGGTGGTGGGCCGCGCCGAACTCAGCCGGCACTAGGTCGGCGCCGGACCGGCCGGCGCCGTCGTCGCGATCGCGGGATCAGGTCCGCAGGGCATGTGCCTTGCGGCCGCCGCGCTCGATCGACGGCGGGGCTTCGTGCCGCGCAATCAGGTCGGCGGCGAGCTCGAGGCAGCGCTTGGTAAGCATCGCGGCGCCGTCGGCGAGCTCGGCGGAGCCGCGCACGATTTCCACGTTGGCTTCCATGTCCTCGCGCGACCAGCCGCGCGAATGGGCGACATAGGGAAACTGCGGGAACAGGAAGCCGAGCTCGGCGAAGAAGCCCAGCATCTGGCCGGCGACCGCCTGGATGTTGTCCTGGCCGCCGACGATGATGAATCCGGCGACCTTGTTGCGGATCAGAACCTGGTCGCGAATCGTGATCGCGTTCTGGATGCAGTTCAGCCGCTCGGCCATCTTGAAGTAGAGCGAGGAGGCGGCGCCCCATCGGATCGGCGTCGCCACGACGATCGCGTCGGCCCAGTGCACCAGCGCCTCGTAGACCTGGTCCATCTGGTCGTCGGCGTCCATCTGCGTGATCGAACAGGGCCAGGTGCAGGCCCGCGCGGCTTTTGAATAGTAGCCCTCGCAGTTGCGAAAGCTGAGTTCGTTCAGTCTGATCATCCGCGTCTCGGCGCCGAGGTCGCGGGCCGCCTTCAGCGCATGGCCGAGCAGATGGTCGGAGCCCGAGAAGCGGGGATTTGCGGCGTCCATGGCCGTCGTCGAAATGCCCGCGAGCCTAAGCGGTCCGGGCGCACGTTCCGGCTTTCGCGACAGCGGATGGGGCGGATGCGGCGCGCGGCTGCGCTTGCTGCCGGCTTCGATGTTCACCAGGACCCGGCCACCCTCGACCTTGACGGGATAGGCGGGAACGCGGTCGGCCTCGAAGCCCGGTTCGCCGGAGCCGCTGCAGCGGTGGAACTTCCAGTTGTGCCAGGGACAGATGACGTAGTCGCCGTCGATCCGGCCATCGCCGAGCGGCCCGCCGGCGTGGTTACAGGCGTTGGAGATCGCACCGAACTGGCCGTCCTTGCACGAAACGGCGAGTTCGACATTGCCGGCCTTGACGCGCCGGAGCGGCGCCGTCGAGAAGTCATCGACGGGGCCGATATCGATCCAGTCCTTGTCCTTCGTCATGATGATCGATGGCCTTCTGGTTGTTTTGCTGGGAATCGAGACGCTCGAAACCGCCTGACCTGCGTCAGGCCGCCCGGACGAAACTTGGCGCGGCGCCGCCCATTGTTCGACCCTTGCCCCGGACTTCGGCTTCCTCGAATTCGGCAGCGGCGATTGCCCGATCAAGGGCGGCACGCAGCTCCCTGGCCGTCTCCAGCGTGAGCTCGATGCCGGCGCGCGCGCCGGCATCGAGCTTGCTGTTGAGGAAGTCGAGCGTGATGACGTCGCCCAGCGGCGCATGGCGCGCATGGTCGTAGGCCACGACCGCCTGCGTGAGCGGGAACCAGTCGTCGCCGCGCTTGGCCATGCCCTCGGCTCGGGCGATCTCGACAATGGACGTGCACATGGGCCGGCCTCCTATTCCGCCAGATGCTTGCCGAAGAACGTGAACACCTTGCTCCAGCCGTCCATCGCCTGCTCGGGCCGGTAGAGCGGGCGGTGCCAGTAGAAGAACCCGTGGCCGGCGCCGTCGTAGCGGTAGAAGTCGTGCACCTTGCCGTGCTTCTTGAGCTCGGCCTCGTGCTGGTTCACCTGCTCGGGACTGGGTGCGCGGTCTTCGTTGCCGAACAGGCCGAGCAGCGGGCAGGAGAGATCCTTCGTCATGTCGATCGGCGCGACCGGCGTCTTGGCGTTGAGCTCCTCCTTGCTCATCACCACGCGGCCGCCCCACAGCTCGACGCAGGCATCGACGTCCTTCTTCTGGCAGGCATAGATGAAGGCGTGCCGGCCGCCGGAGCAGGAACCGAAAAGCCCGACCTTGCCGTTGTGATTGGCCTGCGCGCGCATCCACTTCACCGCGGCCTCGGTGTCGCCCACCATCTGGGCATCGGCAATGCCGCCGTCGGCCCGCACCTTGGCCGCCACGTCGTCGGGGTTGCCGTCGCTGCCGCCACCCTCGCGCTGGTAGAGATTGGCGCAGATTGCCATGTAGCCGTGGTGGGCAAAGCGCCGCGTCGTCTCGATGTAGAGTTCGCTCCAGCCCGGGAGATGGTGGATCAGCACCACGCCCGGGAAGGGCCCTTCTCCTTCCGGCTTGGCGACGTAAGCGGTGATCGGCGTTCCCTTGTCGCCCTTGAGGGTCACGTTCTCGCAGGTCATGCCTCGATAGAATGACATCGGTGTTCCTCCTCTGGAGTCACCGATCTTGGCATGCGGAGAGCGGCCTGCGCTACAGCAGCCCCAGGCTCCCGAAGCTCGCTTGACTCTGGCAGCCGATCGCTCGACCGGGGGATCGATCAGAGCCGGCTGGCCCTGTCGATACCTGCGCGATACGCCAACAAGGATTTGTCATAGCCGCCGGCAAGCACCGCCGACTTGATGGCGGCCGGCGCCCTGTCGGGATTGCCTGAGTCGAAGGGCGGCGCCGGATCGTATTCGATGCCGAGCTGAATTTTCCGGGCTGCCGTCTCGCCGGCAACTTCGGCGACAACGGTCAACGCAAAATCGATGCCTGCGCTGACGCCGGCCGCGGTGATCACGTTGCCGTCCTGGACGACCCTGGCCCTTTCGTGCGTGGCGCCGACGAGGGGCAGCAGATCGGTGAATGCCCAGTGCGTCGTTGCCCGCCGTCCCTTGAGCAACCCGGCGACGCCCAGAATGATCGCGCCGGTGCAGACAGAGGTGACGTACTTCGCCGTGCTCGCCTGGCGGCGGACGAACGCCACGGTTTCAGGATCGCAGAACGCGTCGACCACGCCCAGGTTTCCGCCGGGAACGCAGATCAGGTCGAGGGGCGGACAGTTCGCAAAGGTATGCGTCGGCACAAGGCCAACGCCGCAATCGCTCGGCACGGGCGCCGCCGTTTTCGCGACGATGTGGGTCGCCGACTGGGGAAGGCGCGAGAGCACCTGCAGCGGCCCGGTAAAATCGAGCTGCGTCAGGTTGGGGAAGATGACGAAGCCGACATTGAAGAGTGGCATCCGAGGCGCCCTTTGCGTCGTGAAGTGCGGCGCCACACTGGCAGAAAGGACGTTTCCAGGCCAATTCAGGAAAGGCGGCGTTCGTGGGTGAGCAGCCCCAGAATTCGGAGGTCGCTCACGGATCGACCCGGTAAAGGCGCCACCGCTTCGGCACGCCCTTGAGTTGGTGAACACCACGATCCTTGAACCGGATTTCAGACGGCGACGTAAGGTCCTTGACGGTGCTCGAGACCAGGATTTCGCCGGCGCGCGCCTTCGCGGCGACACGCGCGCCGATATGGAACGCGAGACCGGTCACGTCAGGTCCGCTCACCTTGTATTCGCCCGCGTGCAGTCCCAACCTGATCTCCAGCCCGAGCGTGTGCATTGCCTCGCGGATTCCCGTTGCACATTGAATCGCTGCCGCCGGCACCTCGAACGTCGCCAGCAGTCCGTCGCCCGTCGTCACGAGTTCCTTGCCGCGCGACGTCTTCAGCTCCCTGCGAACGGCGGCGAAGTAGTGATTCATCACCTTTGTCCAACGCGCATCGCCGAGCCGCGCGGCTTTTTCCGTGGACCGGACGATGTCGACGAACAGGATCGTGGCGAGCACCTGCTCGGGTTCGGCGTCACGCTTGGCAGGGCGGCGTTTGATGGCGATGCTTCCCGCCAGCGGCTCGTAGCGATGGCTGCGCCGCCGCGCGATTGCATCTTTTACGTAGTCTTTGGCGGGCTGCACCGTGCGGCAGCGAATTGATTTCTCACGTGGTGGAACCGTCCAGTAGACCCTTCGTCCATCTCCCGCGCCCTCGACCTCGACAGCGCCCCACTTGAGGAAAACCGTCGAGCCGACCCGGCGAATCAGCCAAGCCTTTGACGTGTATCCCGAAACGTTCGATTGATGGAGTCCGATGCGAAGGAACTTGGGCATGTGCGTGCGCGATTATTCCATGGGGTCCACCCAAGTGGAATGTGGTCGCGCATTCCAGCCTTTGCAACTGCGCTAGGACAGCAACCCCAGGCTCCTGAAACTCGCGTGGCCCTTGCGGCCGATCACCAGGTGATCGTGGATTGAAATCCCCAGCGTCTCGGCCGCCGTCCTGATCTCGCGCGTCATCTCGATGTCATCGCGCGACGGCTTGGGGTCGCCGCTGGGATGGTTGTGCACCAGGATCAGTGCCGCGGCATTGAGCGCCAGCGCCCGCTTCATCACCTCGCGGGGATAGACCGGTGTGTGATCGATGGTGCCGCGCTGCTGGACCTCGTCGACGATCAGCACGTTCTTGCGGTCGAGGAACAGGATGCGGAACTGCTCGGTCTTCTCGTGCGCAAGTGCTGCGTGGCAGTAGTCGATCAACTGCTGCCAGTTGGTCAGCACCGGCATGTCCTTGACCTTGCGCTCGGCCAGCCTGCGGCCCGCCTCGCGCGCTGTCCTGAACAGGATCAGCGTCTTCTGGTCGATCTCGAACTCGCGCAAAGCCGCCGGGTCGGCCGCGAACACATCGCCCAGCGTGCCGAAGCGGTCGAGCAGCCGCTTGGCCAGCGGCTTGGTGTCGATCCGCTCGATCGAATAGAACAGCAGCAGCTCCAGCAGCTCGTAGTCGGCCAGCGGTTCGATGCCCGACTTCATCACCCGCTCGCGCACCCGGGCGCGATGGCCCCAGTAGTGCGGCTTCGGTGCTGTCGCCTCGCCGCTGTTGTGCCCGGCGGCGGCCGGCGGCAGGGCGGCGAGGGCAGTCGCGAGCTGCGCCGTCGGATCCCCGGCCGCGAACTCCCAGCATTGGTCGAGCTTGTTCCAGTTCCCGCCGGCCTCGCGCAGCAGCGCGCGATGGGGAAGGGTGTTGCCGCTTACTCGCCACAGATTGTCCGCTGCCTGCAGGCGCAGGCCGGCGGCCAGCAGCGCGACCAACGCTACGTCGTCGCCCAACGCGTCATCGTCGCCCGTCACCGGATCGGCAGTCGCCCGCTTCGCCTTCGCCATGCGGCAACGATCCGATGCAACCGCGGCAGAAAGTTGGCTAAGGTGGGGCGATGTTCGCCGAAATCGACGCGGCCCTCGCCGCCTTCGCCGAGGAGCAGCAGATCCCGGGCCTCGCCGCCGGGATCGTGCAGGACGGCCGGCTGATCCATGCCACGGCGGTCGGGCTTGCCGATCGCGAGGCCGCGCGGACGGTCGGGCCCGAAACCGGTTTCCGCATCGCTTCGATGACCAAGAACATGACGGCGCTCGCCATCCTGGCGCTGCGCGATCGGGGTCTGCTCGCGCTCGACGCGCCGCTCAGCCAGTACGTGCCACAGTTTGCCGCCGTCCCGCCCGCCACGTGTGACAGCCCGCCCGTCAGCCTGCGCCACCTGCTGACCCATGTGGCCGGCTTCGTCACCGACGATCCCTGGGGCGATCGCGTGCTGGGCATGACGCCGGTCGAACTCGATGCCCTGATCGCCACGGGAGAACTGTTCGCCCGCCCGCCGGGTCTCGCCTTCGAATATTCGAACCTGGGCTACGCGCTGCTCGGCCGCGTGCTCACCAACGTGAGCGGCGAGCCCTATCAGGCCTTCATCCGCCGCACGATCCTGGAACCGCTCGGCATGACGCGCACCACCTTCGATGCGCTGGAGGCGGCGCGTGGCGACTATGCCTTCGGCTATCGCCTCGACGAGGGCCGGTGGTCGCGCGAGCGCATCGAGCCCGACGGCGAGGTCGGTGCAATGGGCGGTCTCGCCACCACGGTGCCGGACTACGCGCGCTACGTCGCCTTCCTTCTCGGCGCCTGGCCGGCGCGCGACGACCCGGAGCGGGGTCCGGTGCGTCGCTCGAGCGTGCGCGAGATGGGGCTGTGGCATGCGCCGCCGCACGCCGACGACCCCAACCGCCCGTCGCCGCCCGGCGCTTACGGCTACGGCCTCAACAACGCCGCCGATGCCGGGCTCGGCCGCCGCCTGCACCATGCCGGCGGGCTACCGGGCTACGGCTCGCATGTGCTGATGATTCCGGACAGGGGTGTCGGCGTCTTCGCCTTCGGCAACCGCACCTA
>CALFRN010000161.1 GCA_937919085.1 uncultured Reyranella sp. | reverse complement strand
TGAACAACCACCCGAAGAGATGCGCGATGCGTGAAATCACGCTGTCGATCGCCTCACTGATACCTAGCAGAGATTGCATCTCTCAGACCCCCGACACGACGCAAACCCTCACACTACGCCATCCGCCAAGTGATAAGGGCATCGCAACACGCTCTTGAATTTGGGCAAAGGAAAGGGCGCGGTCGCATCGCGACCGCGCCCCACTCCCGGCTACTTCAGGTAGCCGCGATCCTTCCAGATCGCGTATTCCTTGCGGAATGCAGTGAGCGAATCCCAAGCCTTCTTGAACTCGGGGCTCTTCGCCGACTGCTCCGCGGCAACCTCGTTCCAGGCCTTCTCGAAGGCAGCCAGCATCTCGGGGCTCCAGGTCATCAGCTTGACGCCCTTCTTCACGATCTCGGCCATCGCCTTGGGCTGCAGCGACTCGCCGAGGCTGATGCCCTTCAGTACGGTCTGATCGCAAGCCGCCTCGATGATCGCCTTCTGGGTCGGCGACAATGAATCCCACTTGCCCTTGTTCATCATGAAATCGCCGACCGTCGCCTGCTGGTGCCAGCCGGGGAAGTAGTAGAACTTCGCCACCTGGTAGAAGCCGAGGCTGAGATCCATCACCGGCATCGAGAACTCGGTGGCATCGATCGTGCCGAGCTGCAGCGCCTGGAAGATTTCACCGGCCTGCAGGAGCTGCGTCGACACGCCCAGCTTCTGCATGACATTGGCGCCGAGCCCGAAGAAGCGCATCTTGAGCCCCTTCAGATCCTCGAGCGACTTGATCTCGTTGCGGAACCAGCCGGACGCTTCCGGCGGGATCAGATGGCACATCACGGAGTGGATGTTGTACTTGGCGTACAACGCCTGCATCAATTTCTCGCCGCCGCCTTCCTTCATCCAGGCGAGGTACTCGGGGATGCCAGGGCCGAACGGCACGGTCGAGAACACGGCAAAAGCGATGTCCTTGCCGGTCCAGTAACCGGGGGTGGCCCAGGCCGCATCGAGCGCGCCCGACGACACCGCATCGAACGCCTGTCCCGGCGGAACCAGAGAGCCCGGCTCGAAGAACTTGATGTCGATATTGCCGGCCGACAGCTTCTTGATTTGGTCGACCGTATAGTTCGCATCCGGACCCAACAACGCCAAGGTCGACGCGAAGTTCGACTGCATCTGAATCCGGACCTTCTTGTCCTGGGCGGTAGCAGCACCCGCACCCAGCGCAACCGCCGCAGCGACCGCCAATCCACCCAGTTTAGACAAATTACGCATTCCAATTCCTCCCTTAGGTCAAAGCCATGCGAAGGACGGAGTCGCCCGATGGTCTTGTCCTTCGCTCCCTAGTCCGGCGGTCGTTGACCGATCTGCCGGGTGCCACGCCATTCAGGCGTTGGCACTCTCTTTGTCCGGAAATAAATTGAAGGTCGCAGTTCGGAATGTCAAACGCCGTCTCAGTCCAGGCGATAAACGCGGCTGGCGGTGCCTGAAAACAGGGCAGTCTTTTCGCTTTCCGATGCACTTCGTGTGAGTTTCTTGAAGGCGTTCCACAGTACGCCATAGCCACTGGTGATCTTGTCGACCGGGAAGTTGCTTTCGAACATGCAGCGCCCGGTGCCGAACAATTCTATGCAGGGCTCTATCCAGGGTTTGAAGGCGTCGGCCAGCATTTGCGAGCCGGGCGGCGTCGGCTGCTGGTAGAAGTCGAACCAGCCCATGGCCATGCCGAGACCGCCGACCTTGACGACGATGTTCTGGCGCTTCGCCAGTTCTGCCATCGATTTCTTCCAGGCCTGCCTCACTTCGGCATGGCGGCCGGCATATCCCGCGTAGCCCAAAGGTCCACCGACATGATCGAGGACAATGGGCGTTGCGGGAAAGGCATCGGCAAGTTCGGCGATCTCGGCCAGCTGCGGATGATAAAGCCAGGCATCGAAGGTGAGGTCGCGTCTGGCCAGCTCGGCGAAACCCGCACGCCAGGTCCTGTCACGTGTCAGCTCCGGCGTCGGATCGGTGCGCGAGTTGCGGATGCCGGGATCGGCGTCCCAACCGGTCTGGTGCCGGATGCCCTTGAAGCGGCCATTGCCGGCTGCGATCTGGGCATCGAACACGGCGCCCGCTTTGCTGCCCAGGCGCAGGTCGACATGGCCGACGATGCCGGCGCAGGCTCGCAGGTTACCATAGATGCCGCTGGCGCTCATGGCGGCAACGCCGTTGGCGAACTCGGTCTCGCCAATGCAGCGGAACTCGGCCGGACCGTCTTTGCGGTACATCGAGTGACAGTCGACGAAAACCGTCGCGACGATGTTGTGCCCGGTCCGGGTGTCGGCCAACAGGTCGTGGAACATGTAGTCATTGCCGGCACGCTGCCACAGATGATGGTGCGGATCGACGATCGGCAATTCGGGTTCGAGGGCGGGCTCGCTTACCTTGGCGACCCAGGCCGCATCGGGAGCCATCACGTTGCCGAGCTGCGGTGTCTCTTTTGTCATTGCGTCCTCTACAATACGGGCGTTTCCCCGATCATAGAGACATGGGCGGCAATGACTTTCCAGCCTACATCGGGGAAGCGCACCCATGTCTGCATCTGCCGGCCGGTCATATCCTTGCCGCGCACCTTGTAGACCAGAGTGACGGTGGCAATGTCGCGTCCCACGGTCACGATATCGAGCCGCAGCCGCTTCTCCTTGGTGCCGGGTCCCGGTACCCGCGCCACGCGATGGGCGTGGATCCGGTCGAAGCCGTAGCCATGCTCGTGGTTCGCCAGACGGATCGCATGCGGACTGTTCCAGAAGGTGGCGTCCAGCACCTCGACATTCTTGTCGATCAGCGCCTGCTCGTAGCGCTCGAACAGAGCGCTCACCTCGGTCACGACCTCGGGAATGTTCGGTGCGAGATCGCTCATGCAGTCTTCTCCAGAGCCTGGGCAACGGCGACCAGCGTAGCGTCGCTGCCGCGCGGACCGATAATCGACAGCCCGATCGGCAGCCCATCGACCGTCGCGCCGGGAATATTGACCTGCGGGTGGCCGGCGAGCCCGCCCTGCGCGCAGAGGCAGGTGATGCGGTCGCGCAGCGGATCGAGCACCGACAGCGGCTGGCCCGTGAGCGGCGCCGGGAACGGCGTCGTCGGCAAGCAGAGGATGGTGCCGGCCGGCAGCAGGTACTTCATGCGGGCGCGCACTTCCTGGCGCATCAGGGTCGCCCAGGTCTGGTCGACCTGCGGCGTCATCGAGCCCATCACCAGCGCCTTGGCGACCGAGAACGCAAAGCGCGGATTGCCCCGGTCGAGCCAGTCCTTGAACGTGGCGTAGGCCTCGACGGGCTGCAAGCTGCGCTGCGCGCGCGCCCAGACCGACAGTCCCTGCGGTGCCATGATTTCCTCGCGGCTGCCGCCGACGAGCGCGCCTAGGCGCTTCACCATCGGCTGCAGGGCGTCGGCCGCGTCGGCATCGGCAAAGCCGAAGGCGTCGACGGCGACGACCAGTCTGGTCGGCAGCGCCGTGGGAATGGCCTCGCCCAGCAGCACCGACGAGGCCCTGGCGAAGGTCCCGGCGTCGCGCGCGAACCACCCGGTCGTGTCCGAGGTCGGCGCCTGGGGCAGCATGCCGGTCAGGTCGAGGCGTCCATGCGTCGGACGGATGCCGTACAGTCCGCAAAAGCTGGCGGGCACGCGCACCGAGCCGCCGGTGTCGGTGCCGAGTGCCGTATCGCAGACGCCGGCCGCAACGGCGGCGGCGGAACCGGACGACGAGCCGCCCGGCACGCGGCCCGGCGCACGGACATTGACCGGTGTGCCATAGAACGCGTTCTCGCCCAGGATGCCGAGCGAGACTTCATCCGTGATCGTCTTGCCGATCAGCGTGGC
>CALFRN010000160.1 GCA_937919085.1 uncultured Reyranella sp. | reverse complement strand
ACGGTCGCGGAAGTGTGCCGGCGCTGCCAGGTCACCGACTACGATCTGCGATTGTTGATCGAGCTGCACAAGTGGACGACGCGCAGCAGGATGACCAAGCCGCGGGTGTCTTCTCTGCGCAAGGTGCTGCCGAAGCGGCGCACAGAGGCGCAGGTTCGCGCGGACAATCAGGCGGCAGAGGACGCGCGGCGGCGTGGCTTTCCGATCGACCGCATCGGTATCAACCCGCGCAGCGACGGGGTGCGTTTCGGGAATTCAGTTATCTCGTTCAACCAGCTGCGCGAGAAGGCCGACCGCGAACGGCGGCTCGAGCTGGGCGCCAGGATGGTGCAAGCGTGACCGATCACCATCTGCCCGGACTACGGATCATTGACATCATCGAGGCCGAGGGTACGCCAAATCCGCGCGAGGAATTTCTACGGCAGGTGCGCCTGCTGGATTGTGTGCGCGAGGTTATTGAGGAGGCTCACGGCCTAACCTACTGGTCGATGATCTATCAGGCGGCGGATAGACTCCGTCGTGACCGCGCCGCGCGTCTGGAGGGCGCGCTGAAATGACCGACCCGGCCCAGTGCCGCACGCTCGCGGAATACGACGCGTGGTGTCGCGCGCACATGGTCGAGTTCAACCGCCTGGCCGTCACCGATCCGGCGGAATGGGAGCGCGTGGCGACGCGCATCGACGTGATGTTTTTTGACCAGTCGAAACGGAGGACCGAGACATGACCGAGGACGAGATGAAGCAGACATGGTGCCCGGATGCGAGGGCAGCCGCCTATTCAGCGGGATCGCCAACTATGAACCGAGGCCAACGTGGTGAGCCTGACGAGGATTGCCTGTGCCTCGGCCGGCGGTGCTCGGCCTGGCGCTGGGAGCGCGTGCCGAACCCGGCGTATGCCGAGTGGTATGCGCAGCGGAGCACCAACGGTCTGATGACGACGGACTGGCACACTGCGCCCCCGTCGACAATCCGCAGCACGACCGACGGCTACTGCGGCCGCGCTGGTGCGCCATGAACGCCAAGCATGAGCCGCTGATGCCGCAGATCCTCCGCGGGCTGCCCTGCCGCCGGAAGTCGTGCGAGCTTACGCACATCGGATCGTTCACTGGTCGACTGATGTCGCGGTTTGATCGGTTTGGTGTCAGCAATCCAGTGGACGCCCCGTTGGTGTGGGAACACTGTCTTTTCTGCCTGACGTGCTACGGAGAATTCCGGCTAGACGACGGACCATCCGGGCGCACTTGGACGCAGAGGCGGACATGAGCGCGCCCGTGCACGACCTGCGCGACACGATCGAGCGCGTGCGGGCGTGGGCTGCTGATCAATTCCCGTACATGGCGGGGCTTCCTGGCCTCATCAGCCGCGCTGAGTTGGATCAGGTTCTTGCCGCGGCGGAGTCGACGCTGCCCAAGACCAGGACCGTCTGGAGGTTCGGCTACACCGACAAGTGGGGCAAACAACACGGGTTCGATATGGACACGCTCGAGATCGCGACGATCAACTACAAGGCAAGCGCGAACAACGTCCACTACCGGCATGTTTGGATGAGCGGGCCGCACGAGGTGCCCGCATGAGCGACCAGCTGTCCTACGGCACCCTGGCGCGCATCGAGAAGCTACTCGAACGCATCGTCGCGGCCGTCGAGCAGCCAGCGTTCATCGTCCCGCCGACGCCGATCAACGTCGACGTCCTCGACAACTTCCGCGCCCGATGCCCGGGCTGCGGCAACATCAAGGGGCGGCGCCACAACCAGGGCTGCCCGCACATCGTCAGAGCGCCACACCGGAGGCTGAAGCCATGAGCGGACTGTTCTCGCTTGGCCCCTGTCCAACGTGCGGCAAGGCTTTTGAATCGCGAGACCGGAAGACGTTCTGCTCGATGATTTGCTATCACCGATCGGCTCGCTTCAAGGCGATCGTGCAAGAGCGAGCGGCTTCTCAACGGGTTCCTGAACAGCGCGCCTGCATCTGTTGCCAGGCTGAGTTCGTCGTCAAGCCCAGCAGCAAGAGGCGATACTGCAGCAAGATATGTCAGCGCCGCTGGTTCGCGGAACGCCATGACCGCTGGGTGGCGAATCCCCAGAAGATTGCACTGCCCCAGGCCTACGACGAATTCATGGTGCAGGACGAGTTGCGGTGCATCGTCGAAGGATGCGACTGGACCGGGCACAGCCTGTCCATGCACGTCAACGTGGTTCATGGGATACCCGCGGCGGAGTTCAAGGCGCTGGCCGGCTTCAACAAGGGGACTGGGCTTGTTAGCCCCGGCCTAGCCGAGGCCCTTGCCGCCAGGCCCTACCCCCACCTTCGCGGGAACAAGGAAGCCACCGCCGACAAGATGGCCGAGATGCGTGTTGCATCCGTAGCCAAGGCCGGCCAGAGGTCAGCGCCGCGCCTCGAGCATCGCGAACACGCTCGAAAGAACTTCGCCGAAAGGAGAGCGGGCCCGGCGCCGGAGATCGCATACACCTGCGCCCGATGCTCGACCCTGTTCGTGAAGGCCGGCATGCGGTGCAGCGTGAAATACTGCGAGCCGTGCAGGCCGCTGGCTCATACCGAACGGCACATGGCGAACAACAACCCCCTCGTCTGCTCTGAATGCCAGGCAGGCTTTTTAGGAAACCAGCGCCAGCGTCAGCGAGCGCAGAAGGGGCGCGTTATTTTTTGTGCCCCGTGCCTTGCCAAAGATCGGATCAGGAAGCTCGCCTTGGGACGGCTGATGATGAAGCCAAAGGTGAAGAACATGCCAGAGCGGGGGCCGTGCCCGACCTGCGGGCAGATGTTCCGGCATTACGCGCCGCAGACGCATTGCTCGAGGGCCTGCTTGCAGTCCTCCCCTGGCTACAAGGAATTGATGCTCAAAAACCTGGCAGCGAGGACAGACAAATGACCACCACGCTCGAGCGCGTCGCCGAGTGCCAGTACGGCGTGCTCCGCGCCGCATCCGGCGGACGCCTGCCAACGTGGGCCACGCTCGACGACGAGGCCCGCGAGCTGATGCTCAACCAGGTTCGCGCCGGGCTCGAGGCCATGCGCGGCGCCGGTGTCACCGAGTGGGCTGCGGCCGCGCTGCACGAGAAGGCCGGCCGCATTGGTTGGCCGACCGAGTACGAGTGCGGCTGCCTCGACACGGTGCTCGCCGCCATCCTGGCCGAGGCGCCAAAATGACGACCGCCGATATCCGCGCCGCGAAGGCAGCCTGGTCGAAACTGCGCCAGGCTATCCGCCTGCAGGTCCAGCGCGGCACGCCGAGCCGGATGATCCGCCTGGGAGACTGGTGGTGGTCGTGACACGCTGAAGATCGACCGCGCGGCACGGCTTGCCGACGGTTGCGACCTAGCCGCCTCGAGGCATAGACTGCCGGCGTTCCTTTGGTCGGGAACTGCGAGCCGGTGTCAACCGGACGCAACGGGGATGGCGAATGCGGGTCTTTTTTCCGGTTTCTGCCCGCAGGCAACGAAGTGCCAGACGAGCGCCCTACCCGTTCCGGCTCGATGACCACACCACAGGTGGTTGCTTTGCGCCTCGCCGAGGCATACCCTTCCGCGCCGCACACGCCACCCTTTTTGAAGGATCGCCACATGGCCCTCCCACCGTCCCCGATGCCGATGCCCCCCGCTGACGCCGCAATGCCGGCCGACATGGCCGCGCCTGCCGACGAAGGCATGGAGATGGAGGCGCCCGTCCTGTTCACCGTGATCGGCCCGCCCGAGGGGCCGTACACGCTGATGGCCGGCGACGAGCCCGAAGGCGAAGGCGCCATGGCTGCCGACGCGCCGACGTTCGACACGCCCCAGGCCCTGATGAAGGCGGTCATGGAGCTGCTGAACCCGGCCAAGGGCGCCGAGGATGCGTTCGCCGGCGCGACCAAGAGCGGTGGCCCGATGGCAGAACCGCCGCTGATGGGCTGACGCGATGAGTGGACCGCTCATTGCGACTACCCAGCCGGGCCAGCTGCTTGGCCCCAACGGTGCGCCGATCCAGGCGTCGTATGCCATCCCGTTCGTTCGCATCTACCCGGACGGCAAACGCGGCCTGCAAACGATCGACCGCGGCGAAGCGCTCTACACGCTGGCCTGCAAGTTCATTGCCGGCGGTGGCCGCTTCGGCATCTGCATCAACGAGGACGGCACCGTCGACATGGTTGGCGTGCTGAACCAGAACGGCGACGACGTGGTGGCCGCGCAGGAGATCGCGCAGAACGACGCCAGCCTGCTCCAGGCGGTCGACAAGCTGGTTCATGCCGCAGTGGCATCCATCGCTGACATGCCGGCAGCAGAGCCCGAGCCAGCTTTCGAGGGAGTTGCCGGATGACAACGATCAGCAGCGAACACGCCGCCGAGATCGTGGCCAAGCTGCGCACGGCGATCGACAGCCGCGACGAGCTGACGGGAGGCGCGCCGATCGACCCGTGCGTCCTGCTCGTCCTCAAGCTCTACTACGACGTGCAGGCCCTGACCCAGGCGACGGCCTTTCTGGGAGCCGGCATCAAGCCGGTCCAGCGGGTCGGATGACGGCTCGACATGAGCGCGCCCCCGAAGTCTCCCCCCGCTGACGATCCGCCGATCTACACCGCGCCGGCAGGTCGGCGCATCGTGCAGATGCATTCGCTGCCCGAAGAGCGGATCGTCGTCGTGACGCTCGACAATGGCGACGTCGTCCGCGTCGAGACCGGGGCGCCTCGTTTCACGACGGTGCATTGATGGCTACCCAAGGCGAGAACACTTCAGACGGCTGCATGCGGCTGGCGTTCCAGGCCATCCTGCGCGGCGATACCGCCGAGCGTGACCGGCTGTGCGAGCGTGCTCGAGTGCTGATCGCAGCGGAGGGGCAGGCAGAAGCCGTGGAGCGCGTGCTGGCGGTCGATTTCTATGTGACCCGCGCCGGCGTCGTGGTGCCGACGACCAGGATGGCAGCGGCTGCAGGGGCGATCCAGTAATGGCCGAGCCTGTCCCCATCGCGCTGGTTCGTTACGCCGATAAGCCGGTCGAGGGCATCGTGTCGTACCTCGAGCGGTTGTTGGCCGAGGCGAAGAGCGGAGAATTGCGCGCGATCAGTGTGGCCTGCATCTACGCCAGCGACGGCAAGCCGGATGGGGCGAGCAATGCCGGCATCGTGCTCGGGTCGTTCACCAGCTACAGGATGGCCTATGCCCTGCGCACTCTCTCGCTCAAGTTCGACGACGAGGTGCGCGCAAGTACGGGGCTCTCCTGATGGCCAACGACCTCACGAACAAGCAGGAGGCCTTCTGCGTCGCCTACATCGAGTTGGGCGTCATCAGCGACGCCTATCGCCGCGCGTACAACAGCACCGCCCCGGGCCAGACGGCCAACACGGAGGGCCGGCGACTGCTGGCGATGCCCAAGATCAAGGCTCGAGTGGCGCAGCTTCGGGCGCCCGCGCTGAAGGCTGCGGCCCTGACCGTCGAGCGCACGATCCAGGGCGTGCGGCGTATCTGCGAAGTCGACCCTCGCCGGTTCTTCCGCGACGACGGCACGATGGTGCCGCCATCCCAATGGGACGAGGACATGGCCGCTGCGGTGTCGTTCGTGAAGGCGATCCCCGTCCTGCTGAAGGGCAAGCGCGGCTCCAAGCCCACGATCGGCTATACCTACGAGCTCAAGTTCTGGG
>CALFRN010000159.1 GCA_937919085.1 uncultured Reyranella sp. | reverse complement strand
CCGGAATGCCGGCGGCGAGCGCGCGCCGCATCTCGCCCACCGAGACAATGTCGGCGCCGGCGCCCATCTCGCCGAACAGGCGCACGACCGCCAGGCTACTGTTGGCCTTCATGGCATAGCAGACGCCAACCTTGTGGGGAGCGTTCATGCTCTTGATGCCGTCGGCGAACTCGCGCCACGCCGCACGCAAGGCGCCGGCGGAGTAGCAGTAGAAGGGCGTGCCGACCCGGGCGGCGACCGCGGCGAGCGCCACGCCCTCGGCGTGCATCTCGCCGTTCCTGTAGGCAAAGAAGCTCATCGGCTGCGTCCCTTCGCGGATCCGAGGAACCGCCGGCGCGCTTCGACGACCGAGCGCGCCACGTTGGCGGGGGCCGTGCCGCCAAAACTCTTGCGGGCGCCGACCGACGCCTCGACGGTGAGCACGCGGTAGACGCTGCGATCGATGCTTGGTTCGATCGCCTGCATCTCGGCCAGCGACAGCTTGTCGAGATCGACGCCCTTGTCGGACGCGACGCCGACCAGTCGGCCCGTCACGTGATGGGCCTGGCGAAACGGCAGGCCGACCTTGCGCACCAGCCAGTCGGCGAGGTCGGTCGCCACCGAGTAGTCGGCCGAAGCCACGGCGCGCATGCGCTCGGGATTGGCCTTGAGGTCGCGCACCATGCCGGTCATTGCCGCGATCCCGAGTTCCAGAGAGTCGGCGGCATCGAACAGCGGTTCCTTGTCCTCCTGCATGTCCTTGCCATAGGTGAGCGGCAGGCCCTTCAGGATGGTACAGAGCGCCACGAAGGCACCGACGATGCGACCGACCTTGGCGCGCGTCAGTTCGGCAGCGTCTGGGTTGCGCTTCTGCGGCATGATCGAGCTGCCGGTGGTGAAGGCATCCGAAAGCGAGATGAAGCGGAACGGCGCGGAGCACCAGATCACGATCTCCTCGGAGAGGCGCGACAGATGCACCGCCGTGGTCGAGGCCGCGGCAATGAACTCGATCACGTAGTCGCGGTCGGACACGGCATCGAGCGAATTGGCCATCGGCCGGTCGAAGCCCAGCGCCCTGGCCGTCTTGCGCGGATCGATCGGATGCGGTGAGCCGGCGAGCGCGGCGGCGCCAAGAGGCGATTCGTTCAGCCGCGCACGGCAATCGGCGAAACGGCTACGATCACGGCCGATCATCTCGACATAGGCCAGCAGATGATGGCCGAAGGTGATCGGCTGCGCCGTCTGCAGATGGGTGAAGCCCGGCATGATCGTGTCCGAATACTGGTCGGCACGGTCGATCAGCGCGGCTTGCAGATCGCGCAGCATGACCTCGAACCGGTCGATCGTATCGCGCACCCACAGCCGCACATCGAGCGCGATCTGGTCGTTGCGCGAACGCCCGGTATGAAGCCGGCCACCGGCCGGTCCGATCAGCTCGGTCAGCCGCGCTTCAACATTGAAATGGATGTCCTCGAGCTTGGTCGAGAACTTGAACCTGCCGCTTTCGATTTCCTCGCGGACCTTCAGCAGCCCACGCCGGATGGCGCGGCCGTCCTTGGCCGTGAGGATGCCCTGCGCCACCAGCATTTCGGCATGCGCCAGCGAGCCCGCGATGTCCTGCGCGTAGAGCCGACGGTCAAAACCGATGGAGGCGTTGATTCGCTCCATGATTTCCGCCGGGCCGAGCTTGTAACGGCCGCCCCACATCGTGTTGGAGCCGCTCTTGCGCGCTCGCGCAGCCGTGTTCTTTCGTGCCATGAATTCGTACCATCGATCCTGTAGGAACGCGGCTTATGGCATATCCCGCTCTCAATTTCCTCCCTGGCCGGAGGTACATTCTCTCGGGCGTCCTGGCCGCCGTGGCGTTGCCCGCGAGGGCCGCAGGTGAAATGAGCCGGTTCAAGAAGGCCCAGACGCCAAAGCCGCTGCCCGACCTCGAATTCCAGGACGCCAACGACAAGACGCTGCGCTTCGCCGATTTCCGCGGCAAGGCGCTGCTGATCAATTTCTGGGCGACCTGGTGCACACCGTGCGTCAAGGAGATGCCGAGCCTCGACCGATTGCAGGCGAAGTTTCCCAAGGACAAGTTTCTCGTCCTGCCACTGTCGATCGACGGGGCGTCGCGGCCCAAGGTCGCGCCGTTCTACAAGGACCGGAAACTGACCCACCTCGGCATCTATTTCGACAAGGGCCGCAAGGCCATGCAGGGGCTCGACGTGTCGCTGCTCCCGACATCGATCCTGGTCGATCCCGCCGGTCGCGAACTGGGCCGCCTCGAAGGCGACGCCGATTGGGACATGCCAGAGGGGGTGGCTCTCATGAAGGCGGCAATCGCCGGCCAAAGCTAGAAGACGCCCGCGTGGCACCGCCGTGCTCGACCGTCCGACGCGTCAGCCGCCCCCTTTGCAGCGCTTGTTCATTTTCTTGCAGATGCGCAGGACAGCCTGCACGAGCAACGGCGAGGTCGGCCCTTTGTCCGGACCGGCGTGGCCGGCGATCATTACCCGTGTCGTTGCCAAAAACCGCTAACGCGTGGGAACCGGACGCTCCCCTGAATAGTCATAGAAGCCGCGCTTGACCTTGCGCCCGATCCAGCCGGCTTCGACGTACTTGGTCAGCAGCGGGCACGGCCGGTACTTGGAGTCGGCCAGCCCCTCGTGCAGCACCTGCATGACCGACAAGCAGGTATCGAGGCCGATGAAGTCCGCCAGTTCAAGCGGGCCCATGGGGTGATTGGCGCCGAGCTTCATGCCGGTGTCGATCGCCTCGACGTTCGCCACGCCCTCGTAGAGGGCATAGACCGCCTCGTTGATCATCGGCAGCAGGATGCGATTGACGATGAAGGCCGGGAAATCCTCGGCATTGACCGGCTTCTTCTCGAGCTTGACCACGACCTCGCGCACCGTGCGGAAGGTCTCCTCCTCGGTGGCGATGCCCCGGATCAGTTCGACCAGCCCCATCATCGGCACGGGGTTCATGAAATGCATGCCCATGAACTTGCCCGGCCGGTCGGTCACCGCCGCCAGGCGCGTCACGGAGATCGACGAAGTGTTGGTGGCGAGCAGGACGTTCGACGGCAGGTCGACGCAGACCTTCTTGAAGATCTCGCGCTTCACCGCCTCGTTCTCGGTCGCCGCCTCGACGATCAGATCGCAGTCGGCGAACGGCTTGTAGTCGAGCGCCGTCGAGATTCGCTTGAGCGCCGCATCCTTGTCCTCCGGCCGGATCATGCCGCGGCCAATCTGCCGGTCCATGTTGCGGTTGATGGCATCGATGCCCTTGTCGATATGCGCCTGGTCGACATCGGCAAGACGGATGTCGAACCCCTTGAGCGCGCAGACATGGGCGATACCGCTGCCCATCTGGCCGGCACCGATGATGCCGATGCGCTTGATCATGGTGGATACCCCTGGGGTTACGTTACTTCTTTTCGACCGCTGCGGTCAGTTCCGGAACGATCTGGAACAGATCGCCGACGATGCCGTAGTCGGCCACCTGGAAGATCGGCGCTTCCTCGTCCTTGTTGATGGCAACGATGGTCTTGCTGTCCTTCATCCCGGCCAGATGCTGAATCGCACCGGAGATGCCGATGGCGATATAGAGGTCGGGCGCGACCACCTTGCCGGTCTGGCCGACCTGGTAGTCGTTCGGCACGTAGCCGGCGTCGACCGCGGCGCGGCTGGCGCCAAGTCCTGCGCCCAGCTTGTCCGCAAGCGTTTCGAGCATCTTGAAATTCTCACCGCTGGCCAGGCCACGGCCACCGGAAACGACGATCTTGGCACTGGTGAGTTCGGGCCGCTCGCTCTTGGAGAGTTCGGCTCCGACAAACGTCGACAGGCCCGCAGCGGCGGCGGCATCGGTCTTTTCGACCGCCGCCGAACCGCCCGTAGCGGCCGCCTTGAAGTTGGTCGGGCGGATCGTCACGATCTTGATCTTGTCGGCGGACTGCACCGTGGCCATGGCGTTGCCGGCATAGATCGGCCGCACGAAGGTGTCCGGCGAGACGACCTGGATGGCCTCCGACACCTGGGCCACATCGAGCAGCGCGGCAACGCGCGGCGCCACGTTCTTGCCGACCGAGTCGGCCGCCATCACGACATGGCTGTAGGCCGGCGCCAGCCTGACGACGAGCGGCGCGATATCTTCGGCGAGCCAGTTGGCATAGGCGGCGTCTTCGGCGTGAAGCACCTTGGCGACGCCCTGGAGCGCGGCGGCGGACTTCGCGGCCTCGTCGGCACCGCTGCCGGCGACCAGCACATGCACATCGGTGTCCATCTGCGTCGCCGCCGTCACGGCGTTGGCGACATTGGCGCGAACAGTCTTGCCGTCATGTGCGGCAACCACGAGAACGGCCATGTCAGATCACTCCCGCTTCGTTGCGCAGCTTCTCGAACAGTTCCGCGACGGTCTTGACCTTGATGCCGGCCTTGCGCTTGGGCGGCTCCTCTACCTTGAGCGTCTTCAGGCGCGGCGCGATATCGACGCCCAGCGCGTCGGGTGCCAGAACCTCGATCGGCTTCTTCTTTGCCTTCATGATGTTGGGCAGCGAGGCATAGCGTGGCTCGTTGAGGCGCAGGTCGGTGGTGATCACCGCCGGCAGCTTGATCTTGATGTTCTCGAGGCCGCCGTCGACTTCGCGCTTCACCTCGGCCGAACCGTCGGCGATGTTGAGCTTGTTGGCGAACGTACCCTGCGACCAGCCGAGGAGCGCGGCCAGCATCTGGCCGGTCTGGTTGGAATCGTCGTCGATCGCCTGCTTGCCGACGATCACCAGGCCGGGCTGTTCCTTGTCGACCACGGCCTTCAGGAGCTTGGCGACCGCCAGCGGCTGCAGTTCGGCATCGGTCTGGACGAGGACGCCACGGTCGGCGCCCATCGCCAGCGCGGTCCGGATGGTTTCCTGGCATTGCACGGGGCCGGCGGAAAAGGCGATGACTTCCGTCGCGAGGCCCTTCTCCTTCATGCGGAGCGCCTCTTCCACGGCGATCTCGTCGAACGGATTCATGGACATCTTGACGTTCGCCGTCTCGACACCCGTGTTATCGGCCTTTACGCGGATCTTGACGTTGTAGTCGATGACCCGCTTGACCGCGACCAGCACTTTCATCGCGTTGCGCCTATTGGTGAGTTGCGGCCGGACCTCCCGCCCGGCGAAGGGGTTTTCGTGTACGGGTCCTCAGGCGATCATGTCAAGACTATGTCGCGCTGCACAAAATCGCAGAGTGGAAGCATTTTCCTTGATCTTTCAACAGCTTGAGGTGTCTAACGCCCGCCCCCTGGCACCCACAGAACATCGCTCGCACCATTGTCGTTGAGCCGCCGCGCCAGCACGAACAAATGATCGGAGAGACGATTGATGTACTTGATCGCCTCGGGGTTGATCGCCTGCTCGACCGCGAGACGGGTCACGCAGCGTTCGGCACGACGCGTGATCGTGCGGGCAAGATGCAGCCGGGCCGCGGGCTCGCTGCCACCGGGCAGAATGAACGACTTGAGCGGCGCGAGTTCGCCGTTCATGGCGTCGATCTCCTTTTCCAGGCGCACGACCTGGCTGGGCACGATGCGCAATGCACCCTCGCCACGCTTGGCCTGGCCCTCCGGCGTGCAGAGATCCGCACCGAGATCGAACAGATCGTTCTGGATGCGCCCGAGCATCGCATCGGCTTCCGGCAGCCGCGGATCTCCGGATGCCGCGTGGGCCAGGCTGCAGCGGACGAGGCCGATCGCCGAATTGGTCTCGTCGACGGTGCCGTAGGCCTCGACGCGGATATCGTGCTTGGCGACACGGTCGCCACGGCCAAGGGACGTCTGCCCGGCATCGCCGCCGCGCGTGTAGATGCGGGTGAGATGGACGGCCATCGCTTCAGCCCCGGCTGGCCAGGTACCACAGGATGATGAGGACGATCGTCAGTATCTGAAGACGCACGCGCCACCACATGAAGCGGTTGCTGCGCCGTGCTCCGTCGACCGATCCCTCGACGTTACGGCTCATGCTGATCAAGCCCGCGAACAGCATGCCGAGCGTGGCAAGCCCCGAGACGATCACCAGAACGAACAGGACCCCGGCGATATTCATCGTAGATCTCCCTCTGCCACCGTTCTATCTCCCATTATGGCGGCCGGCACCAGTGCGGGCGGTGGCCCACGGTCGTGCACCGCGCGTCGCTGCAATACCGGTTGCCGCGCGGAATATTGCCTCGGCCGCCTGCTCGCCCGACCACAGCGCTGCGTGCACCGTGCCGTATTCCACCGGCTCGGTCGCCTCGCCCGCAAAGTACACCCGTTCGCCAAGCGGCCGCGCATGTGCGGCACCGTCGTCCGGATTGCTGCCAACGCCCGGATAGGAGTAGCTGCCACGCGACCATGGATCGCTCAGCCAGCGCGGGAACGCCATCGCTTCGGGCTCGGGAATGTCATCTCCGAACATGGCGCGCAACGAACGCATCGCCACGGCGGTCACCTCCTGGTCACTTGCGTCGCGATCGAGCCGGAGGGCGATGTGGCCGTTGGCAAAGCTCAACACGATGGGCAGACCAGTCTCCTGTTCGTGGCTGACCCATGTATTGAAGGTACCGCGGCGGTCTGGCGCATCGGGCAGGCGACCAAACCACTTTGGCTGCGCGGGCCAGAAGCGTCGGGGAAAACGAAGATAGAGTTTGGCCAGGACCCCGGCACCATAGCCCAGGCGGTCGAGCGCGGCGCGCTGGCCGGGTGGTGGCGCCGGGTCGACTACCGGCAGACCAGCACGCAACAGACCCACTGGCACGGCAATCACCGCACGGTCCGCCGCGATCCTCTCGCCGCCCCGAAGCACCGCCGTCACTTCCGTGCCGGTCCAGCCGATCCGTTCGACAATCGCGCCGTGGCGGATGTCGAGGCCAAGTGCCGCGTCGGCGATCAGCGGCTGAAAGCCGCCCTTGGGCTGGGCGTTGCGGTCGAGCCCTTCGGTCGGAAACCACTCCTCGGCCGACACGGCATCCCACGGCGCGCTCTGCACGCCTTCGCTCATCTCGATGAAAGTCGCCACCACCAGCCGGTCGATCTCCGGCAACCACCGGGCGCGCAGCAGCGGCTCGACCGCCTGCTTCACCGAAACCGAGCGCGGGCCCCAGACGCCGGCCATGGCCTTGCTCTTCCAGCTCGCCCACTCGATGGCGGTCTTGAAGGCCAGGCGCCCCATGATCGCGCGGCGACGCTGTCCCTCGCGCGTCGGTGCCGTGGCGCGCCTGTCGATCAGCAGGCGCTCGCCCTGCGATTCGATGAGATCGATACCGAGCTTTTCGCACCACGACGTCAGCGGATTGCCATCCACGCCGTGGACCCACGAACCGCCGAGATCGAGTGGCGCACCGAGGCGATCGTCGGTCCAGACACGGCCACCCGAACGGTCGCGCGCTTCGAGAACGGTGACGGCGAAGCCCGAATCCTGCAACAGCCGCGCCGTCACCAGCCCCGCCATGCCGGCACCGACCACGACGATGCGCTCGGCCTTGCCCAACCCCATCGACCATGATCCGTTCATCGCCCCACCAGAGCCGGCAGCTTGCGCATGTCGTCGATCCATTCGCCGGCTGCCGTCTGCAGGGCGGCAACGTCGGAATACGGCGCGCCGACATAGGCAATCGCGCGCATCCCGGCGGCGCGGGCGGCCTGGATTCCCGGCAGTGAATCCTCGACCACCGTACAGGCGAAGGGCTGCACGTTCATGCGCAGCGCCGCGTACAGAAAGAGATCGGGAAACGGCTTTCCTCGCGGCACCTCCGAGGCGCTGAAGATGCGTCCCTCGAAGCGGTTCCACAGGCCGGTGATGCCGAGTGTCACGCGCATCTTGCCGATGCCGCCCGAACTCGCCACGCAGGTCGCAGCACCTGCCGCCTCGATCGCATCGACGGCGTCGGCGATGCCGCGCACGGGCTGAAGCGGTGCATCGTGAAACACCTGCATCGTATCGGCCTGCAGGCGATCGACGAAGTCGTCCGGCAACCTGCGCCCCAGCACGCCTTCGACGATCTCGACGCAGGACTTCATCGACCGTCCCATCAGGCGCCGCATCGTCTCCTCGACGCTCCAGTCGAGGCCTTCGCGCGCCAGCGCACGGGCAAAGCAGGTGTTCGACAGCGGCTCGCTGTCGACCAGCACGCCGTCGCAGTCGAAGATGACCAGCACGCGGAAAAATCAGAAGGGCTTGTCGCCGGCCACTGTCACTCGATTGCCGCTGCGCGTATGGGGCCAGTAGTCCCACATCGCGCGATGCTGGACACAGCGATTGTCCCAGAAGGCGATCGAATTCTCACGCCAGCGGAAGCGGCACTGGAACAACGGATTCTCCAGGTGTTCGTAAAGATAGCGCAGGATGCCGTCGCTCTCGTCGCGCGGCACGCCGACCAGACTACGCGTGAAGCCGCGGTTTACGTACAGCGCTTTCCGTCCCGTCACCGGATGCGTGCGCACGACCGGATGTTCGGCCCGCGGATACTGCGGCTTGTCGGCGACGCCGTGGTTTGCGTAGAGGCCGCGATAGACCTGTTCGCCATCATGGACACCCGTCATGCCGTCGAGATAGGCCTTCATGCGATCCGACAGCGCCTCGTAGGCGGCGTACATGCTGGCGAACAGCGTGTCGCCACCCTTGGGCGGGCAGGTCTTGATATACAGAATGCTGCCCATCGGCGGTTCGAGATCGCAGCTTACATCCGTGTGCCAGCCTTCGCCGTTGGCGCGCGGCGAGTCCTTGTCGGCATGGATGATCATCAGCTCGGGCTTGTCCGGCTCCGACGGCGCGGCCGGATGGACATGCAGGTCTCCGAACAGGCGGCCGAAGGCCAGATGCTGATCGTGCGTGATGTGCTGGCCGCGGAAGAAGATGACGAGGTTTTCCGCCAGCGCGCGGTGAAGTTCGTCCTGCTGACGGTTGCTGAGAGGCTGCGCGAGGTCGATACCGGCGATCTCCGCGCCGATGATCGGCGTCAGCCTGTCGACGCTGATGGTCTCGTACGGTGCGCCTTCCCCGGCGACGGCGCGATAGCGAGGGCCGGCGTTGCCGCGCAGCGATCCTTCCATGACCCACCTTCCTCCGAACTCCAGGGAGACTATAGCTTGGAACAAGCACCGGGGGGAAACATGCCGACGCCCGAGCCCATCGCCCCGCCGCCGATCACGACGACATCCGGCTTCATCGTCCCTCCTGCGCCGGCACCCGGGTCGGGACGGCCTCGCCCGGCTTCAGCACCACCATGCACGTCTTCGAGAAAACGCTCATGTCGGGGATCTCGGCGATCTCGCCCGGCAGGTGCAGCCTTTTGTTGTCGAACCACGGCACGTGGACGATACGGACCATGATGCTCTTTTTCGGCGGCTCGACGGCTTTTGGCTTCTCGACGAGCGGGGCTGCAGCCCGGGCGGCCTCGGGCGCTACGGTCGCAATTTCCTCTTCCTCCACGTCGTCGTCGTCATTGTCGTCATCGTCTTCGTCGACATCATCGGCCTCGTCGTCGTCATAATCGTCGTCGTCATCAATGCCCGCAGAATGGGCATTCCTGTCCCCGCCGGCGCCCGAATAGTGGGACTCCAAAGCGCGCTTTTCCTCCTCGATCCGCAGCTTCTCCCGGCGGTCGAGATAGGCCAGCATCGCCAGCACCGGCCGCGACGTGTGGCTCACGCGCCAGCCGACCTGTTCGCCCTTGTGGAACACCGCACTCTTCTCGCCGTCCTGCACCAGCTGCATCAGCCGGTCCTCGAGCGCGAAGCGGCGCTGGTCGGCGACACTGTCCCAGCGCTCGCGGAAATCCTCGTCGCGCGCGCGCCAGCGGTAGAGCGTGGCGTGGGCGATGCCCGCCTGCTCCGCCGCTTTCTTGACCTCGCCGCAGGCCCGGAACCGCCGCAGGAAAGCCGTGCGCAGTTTCCGGCCCTGCTCTCGCCGGCTGAAGGGTACGACAGACTGAAGGGGCATTGCCGTTTGGGTGGCCAGGGACATGGCTTCTCTCCTTTTTGTCCACAAGTTGCCAATATAGAACAAAATGGCAACTTTGGCCAGCCCGACCCGCCCGGCCCCCAA
>CALFRN010000158.1 GCA_937919085.1 uncultured Reyranella sp. | reverse complement strand
GGCGCGGGCGGGACGCGCGGCTGCAGGATGGCGAGGTGATCGATGATGAAGCGCGTCTCGGGATGGCGGTCGATGACGGCCGTGCCGGCCTCGACGTTGTCCCAGCAGAGAATATTGACCGGAAAGTCATGGCGCACCGCCGCGCGCAGTATCCGGTCGAGGCCGGGATCGCTCGGCGAACGCCCTTCCTCTTTCCTCAGCATGATGCGGATGCCGACAGCGCCCGGCGTCTTCTTCCACTCGGCGATGACGTCGGCCACCGCGGTATCGTCCGGATCGACCGGCTTGACGATGGCCATCCGCTTCGGGTGCGCCTGCGCGACCTCCATCGCGTAGCTGGCGTCGTAGCGATACTGGGAGAAGGCGGAGATGAAGATCGCGCCATCGACGCCGACCTTGTCCATCGCCGCCACCATCTCGTCGCCCGTGACGTGAGGGGGCCAGTTCGGCTGGGTAGCCCACGGCCGCTTCGGCGTGTTCGCCTCATAGGCATGGACTTGGCTATCGATAATCGGCATCGGGCACCTCCTATGCCGAGGATACCGGACTCCCGGCTTCCAGTACCCCACGATGTATGGAAAGCTCATGGCCTCAACTCAAAGGGCGGAACAGACCATGCACGACATCGTCATCCGGGGCGGCACCATCGTCGACGGCACGGGAGCGCCTTCGTCCCAGGGCGACCTTGCCATCGACGGCGACAGCATCGTCCAGGTGGGCGGCAAGGCGGGCCCGGGCAAGCGCGAGGTCAAGGCCGACGGCCGGCTGGTCACGCCGGGCTGGGTCGATGTCCACACGCACTATGACGGCCAGGCCACCTGGGATCCCGTCCTGGCGCCTTCGTCCTGGCACGGCGCCACCACCATCGTGTTCGGCAATTGCGGCGTGGGCTTCGCGCCCGTCCGCCAACAGCACCAACAGGCGCTGATCGAAATGATGGAAGGCGTGGAAGACATCCCGGGCATCGTGCTGACCGAAGGCCTCAATTGGGACTGGGAGAGCTTCCCCGAATATCTCGATGCGCTCTCGAAGTTGCCGCGCACCATCGATATCGCCGCCCAGATCGCCCATCACCCGCTGCGCGTCTATGCCATGGGCGAGCGCGCCATCGCCCGCGAGCAGGCGACGGCTGATGACATCGAGACCATGGGCCGGCTCACCGAGGAGGCGCTGAAGGCCGGCGCTGTCGGCTTCACCACCAGCCGCAGCGACCAGCACAAGACGCTGGCCGGCGAGCTGGTGCCGGGACGCTATGCCGAGCATGAGGAGCTGATCGCCATCGGCCGCGCGATGGGCCGCGCCGGCCGTGGCACCTTCGGCATGCTGTCGGACTTCGAGGACGAGGCGTCCGAGTTCCGCTGGATACGCCAGGTGGCGAAGGACAGCGGCCGGCCCGTCTGGTTCCTGCTGACCGACCGCAGCTACGATCCCGAGCGGTGGCGCCGGCTGATGGACGGCGTGAGTGCCGCCCGCGCCGACAACCTGCCGGTCTATGCCCAGGTCGCGGGACGCCCGGTTGGGCTGACCCTCGGCCTCGGCACCTCGCTCAATCCCTTCGCGCTGCGCGAGGCCTTCGCTGCCCTCGCCAAACTGCCGCCCGCCGAAATGCTGGCCCGCCTGCGCGATCCCGAGACGCGCCGCCTCGTGCTGTCGCAGGAGGCCTCGCCCCGCCTGCTGGAAGTGCTGCCGCCGCTGTCGCGCCAGATCGCGACGCGCTGGGACCGCATGTACCTGTTGGGCGAGCAGCCGGACTACGAGCCGCCACCCGAGCGCAGCATCGCCGCCATGGCGGCGCGCGACGGCGTCACGCCGGCCGAGTTCTGCTACGACTATCTGGTCGGCGGCGACGGCAGCCGCATGGTCTACTTCCCCGTCACCAACTATGTGCACGGCGACCTAGAAGTGGTGCGCGAACTGATCGAGCATCCGCACACCATCCTCGGGCTCTCCGATGGCGGCGCGCATTGCGGCGTGATCTGCGATGCCTCGCTCAACACTTCCATGCTGAGCCACTGGGTGCGCGACCGCACGCGCGGTCCGCGCATGCCGCTCGAGCGCACGATCCAGCGCATGACCAGCAGCACGGCGGATTTCTACGGCTTCAGGGATCGCGGCCGGCTGCAGCCGGGCAAGAAGGCCGATGTAAACGTCATCGACTTCGAGGGCCTCACGCTCCATTCGCCGAAGATGATTTTCGACCTTCCGGCCGGCGGCCGTCGCCTTGTGCAGAGCGTCGACGGCTACGACATGACGATCTGCTCCGGGACGCCTATCTTCGAGAAGGGCCAGGAGACCGGCGCCCGGCCCGGCAAGCTGATGCGGTCGACCGGGTGATCTCATGATCTTTTGGACCGCGAGCGTCCCGCTCGCTCTTGCTCATGAGCGAGCGGGACGCTCGCGGTCCGCATGAACATGAAGTCTGTGGTGGAATCCCGTCACGCCCTTACCGGCCCCGGCAGATCCAGCCCGACGCCGGTCAGGTGCCCGAAAGAGGCGTGAAGCCGCTCGATGATCGGCGGCGCGAGCGGCGGGCGGAGGATCGAGTCGACGTTTGCCCTGACGTGATCCTTGTTGCCGGTGCCGAACAGGATGACATCGGCGCCCTGTTCGTGGCGGGCGTAGCGATAGGCGGCATCGATGATGCTTTGCGCACCGCCTTCGGCAACCAGGAACCCTAGCGGATCGCCGTCGGAGAGGACCGACGCATCGAGAAGACCTTGTTCGACCAGCTTGGCGGAGACGTCGCGGCGATAGGCGGCGTTGCTGAAGATGTTGCGCACGACGAACATGAGCAGCGTGCCGATTCCCCGACGTTGGGTCACCGGAAAGATATTGCGACGCGCGCCCTGGTTCATGAGGCTGTAGGCCAGCATGATGACTTCCCAGGGCGCTTCCTCGATTGCCTGGGCCAGCATCTTCTGTTCCGGATCTCGCGGCCCCGTCTCGGTGATGCCGATATGGCGCACCTTGCCCTGTTCTTTGAGTTTCTGGAGTGCGGGTGCCAGGACATCGCGGTGATGATCATAGGTCGCCGGATTGACGGCGTGGAAATGGAAGATGTCGACGTAGTCGAGGCCCAGCCGCTGCAGTGCCGCCTCGACCCGGCGGGTCACGGTTTCAGCGGTGTCGTCGGCGCCCCTGAAGATCGCCTTGGTCGAGATCACCAGCCGGTCCCGGTCGTAGAACCGGGCGGCGGCGCCCACGATCTCCTCGGTGCCATAGGCCTCGGCGGTGTCGAGGAAATTGACGCCGAGATCGACCGCCGTCCGCACGACCGCCACACAGTCGTCGACACTGGCGCCGCGGCCCAGGCCCAGGCGGCTGTTGCCGCCGCATCCGAGTCCCGCGACGCTTACGTTCAGGCCGGTATTTCCGAGAGGCCGATAGTCCATCACACACTCCTGGTCCCTGGCGGCAGATAGTGCCGTACTAATCCCTTCGCACCAGTGCCATAGTCATGACACAGGAAGCCATCTGATATCGAAGGGATGACAGCAATGAGTAGCAGGGTGACCCGATGAGTGGAGCTGGTGCCGCAAGGACCGCGGAGATCGCCGCGCGGGTCGAGACCTTCGTTCGCGACATCGTCGTGCCCTACGAAAAGGATCCCCGCTGCGGCGAACACGGCCCGAGCGATGAGCTGGTCGCCGAACTGCGGAAGAAGGCGCGCGCGGCGGGCGTATTGACGCCGCACATTCTTTCGGACGGCAGCCATCTTACGCAGCGCGAAACCGCGACTGTCCTGAAGGCATCCGGCCTGTCGCCGCTGGGTCCGGTGGCGGTCAACACGATGGCGCCCGACGAAGGCAACATGTACCTGCTGGGCAAGGTCGGCAGCCCGGAGATGAAGGCGCGTTTCCTGAAGCCCATGGTCGAAGGGCACGCGCGTTCGGCATTCTTCATGACCGAACCGGCGGGCGAGGGCGGCGCCGGTTCCGACCCGTCGATGATGCAGACCACGGCAGTGCAGGATGGCAATCACTGGGTGATCAACGGCCGCAAGACTTTCATCACCGGCGCGAAGGGTGCGAAGGTCGGCATCGTCATGGCGAAATCCGCCGCGGGCGCCTGCATGTTCGTGGTCGATCTTCCCGATCCGGCGATCCGCATCGACCGCGTCATCGACACCATCGACAGTTCGATGCCCGGCGGCCACGCCATGGTGACGATCGACAATCTCCGCGTGCCGGCCGACCAGATGCTGGGCGAGGATGGGGCAGGCTTCAATTACGCCCAGGT
>CALFRN010000157.1 GCA_937919085.1 uncultured Reyranella sp. | reverse complement strand
TGCAAGGATCTGGATACGAGCGTCGCCCACTGCGTCATTCACACCGAAGCCCAGTACCACATCGAAATTTCCGGCGACCGGGCGATCTCCGCGGCGCTGATCGTCAACGAGTTGACCACCAACGCCGCGAAATATGCCTATCAGGACAGGACCGACGGAGAAATCTGGGTCACAGTCGCCGGCGCCGGCGACAACAAGGTCTCGATCTCCGTGCGCGACGAGGGCCGTGGCCTGCCTCAGGGGTTCGATCTCGCCAGGCCGAAAGGGCTGGGCATGCGGATCGTCACCTCGTTCGTGGAGCAGCTGGGCGGCACGATCGAGGTCCGTCCTCACAAGCCGGGAACTGAGTTCGTCGTCATCCTGCCGCGGTAAGGTGGACGCTCGCCCGATCGGTATCGTCCATCCTCTGCGCCTTTATCATTCGATGCCGCTTCCCTGGCGCCGGCCGGCCTGCGCGCGTCTCCGGGCTTCCCCGGCTTGCGCCAGTGCCGCGCGGTTGTCGTCGCCCACCCACATGAAGCGTTCGCGCCAGCGCCGGTCGGCTTCGCCGCGCGCCCAGACTTCCGGCCGCTGCACGGTGGTGCGCGGCGACCAGGCACGCTCCAGAAGCTCCAGCGCGCCACCGACGATGCCGTATTGCATCGCCACGTCCCACGGCTTGCCGCAGGGATTGCCGAGCGGGAAATCAACGAACAGGAAACGCGGCACGCCGCATTCCTCGACGATGTCCCGGGCCGAGCCGACGATGACCGTCGGAATACCGGCTGCCTCCAGATGTCGTGCGGCCAGACTCACGGTCTGGTGACAGACGGGTCAAAGCGGGACGAGGAGGGCAATGTCGACGCCGTCCTCGCGCATCCATGCTTCGATCTGGGGGGCATCCTGCTCCAACGTGAGCCGTTGGCTGTAGTCGGTCGGGACTCCGTAGAACCTCGGATTGAGCGACCCGATGCGGCCGGCGGCGGCGTGCTCGGCCAGGCGCGCCAGCGGCAGATAGGTCTCGGGATCGTTGGTGTGGGTGGCTTCCTTGTCCCACGATTTTTCGGTGAAGAGACGGCCGCCCTCGGCATTCGGGGCAGCGTAAAGCTTGGTGGCGCGCGGTGCGCTGCCCGGGCCCTGATCGGCGGTCGTTACCACGCCGATACGGCATTCAGACAGCGGCTTGGTCGGAAGCGAAAACGGCACGTCCTCGTACCGTGCCCAACGATACGGCCGATCGTAACCCGAGGCCTGGTAGTACTCGCGGCTCTTGTCGATGTAGCTGACATGGTTCCGGTGGCTTGTGCCTTGTGACATTTCCCGGCCCTCGCGCGACGTCTTGAGCGTCGTCAGCATAAGAGAACCGCCTCATGGCGCCAAGCCGCCTGGTTCGCTGTGCGCGGCTGCCTCCAAGAGGGCCGGATCACGGGAGAGCCGGCCGCTTGAGGCCGAGATGCTCGCGCAGCGTCGTGCCGGTGTACTCGGTACGGAACAGGCCGCGTTCCTGCAGGAGCGGCACCACGCCCGTGGCAAAGTCGTCGAACTGCCCGGGGAAGAACGGCGGCATGACGTTGAAGCCGTCGGCGGCGCCGGCGCGGAACCAGGCTTCCAGCGTGTCGGCGATCATGAGGGGCGTCCCGATCAGCAGCAGATGGCCGCGCGCCGCCGCGACGCGATGGTAGAGCTGCCGCAGGGTGAGTCCCTCGCGCCGCGCCATCTTCAGCAGGAGCGCCGCGCGGCTCTTCAGGTTCTCCGTCTCCGGCAGGTCCGGCACCGGCGCGTCGAGCGGATGGACCGACATGTCCGAGCCCAGCCGCTCCGACAGCACGGTGAAAGCCTGCGCCGTGTCGACGCTGCGGTTGAGCTCGGCGAAAATCTCCTGCGCCTCCGCCTCGGTGCGGCCCACCACGGGCATGACGCCGGGCATGATTAGTGCGGCGTCCGCCGGCCGGCCGTAGCCGACCAGTTGCGCCTTCACGGCGTCATGAAAGACCTGTGCCTCGGCGAGATCGTTCTGCGCCGTGAAAACCACTTCGGCGATGCGCGCCGCCAGCGCCTGGCCGGGGCCGGAGGAGCCGGCCTGGATCAGCACCGGATGGCCCTGCGGCGAGCGCGGCACGTTGAGCGCGCCGGTCACGGTGAAGTACTTGCCGCGGAAGTCGGGCATATGGAGGCTGCCGGGCCGCACGAAGCGGCCGGCGGCCTTGTCGGGCGTGAAGGCATCGTCGTCCCAGCTGTCCCACAGCGCGCGGCAGGCATTTACGAATTCCTCGGCCATCGCATAGCGTTCGGCGTGCGGCGGATGCGGGCGGCCGAATACCGCCGCCGACTTGTCGTAGGCCGTGGTCACCACGTTCCAGCCGGCGCGCCCGCCGCTCAGGTGGTCGAGCGAGGCGAAGCCGCGGGCCACGTGATAGGGCTCGGCGTAGGTCGTGGACCCCGTCGCGGCGAGGCCGATCCGCGACGTGCCCATGGCCAGCGCCGAGAGGAGCGTCAGCGGCTCGAACTTGCCGATGGTCGAGGGGTGCTCGGCGTAGCCGGTGGCGAAACCATCGCCCAGGAAGAACATGTCGAACTTGCCCACCTCGGCGGTGGCCGCGATGTGCTGCATCAGCGCAAGGTTCGGCCAACCCTCGACCGTGGCGTCGGGATGCCGCCAGCCACCGACGTGATGACCCGGCGTCTGCACGAAGACGCCGAGGCGCATCTGGCGGGGCGGCAGCCGTTCCGGAGTCCTTTTCACGTTTCTCCCGCCTTCCTGAGGGACCAGGGCAAGCTACAGGTTTTCGGATGGAGGCGTACAAGGAGAGCCGGCTGCATCGCCGGCCCCCAAAATGTGGCGGCGCCGGCGCCCAAGGCCACGTCATCCCAGCCTCAGCATCGGCACGGCGGCGGCGGCCAGCAGGACCGCCACGATCCGCGTGCGCGAGAATGGCTCCTTGAGCCAGATGACGGCGATCAGGATCGCGAAGATCGAACTGGTGTCGCGCAGCGCGGCGGCAGGCGCGATCGGGGCATGGCTCCAGACCCACAGGATGAGAAGGTATGACGCCATCGACGCCAGCGCGATCGGCAGCGTCGCGAGCCGTTGTCCGTCCAGTTGACGCCACGGCGGGCCCGCCTGCCGCTGTCGCCAGCACATGGCAAGGGCGTTGGTGATGGAGACGACGAAGCCATAGGCCCAGGGATTTCCCGACGCCCGCACGCCCTGCGCGTCGCACATGATATAGGCGGCGGTGCCGAGGCCGGCCGCGAGCGTCCAGCCGAGCGCCTTCAGGGTGACGGCCCGGTCGCGCATCGCATCGAAGGCGAGCACGCCCAGCGAGAGGGCGATCGCGACAATGCCGGCGAGCGCCGCCGGCCCGAACTTCTCGCCGGTGAGCACGGCCGCCATCGGCACGACCAGCAGCACCGCCATTGCGCGCATGACGGGATAGACCAGGCCGAAGCCGCCGACTTCGTAGGCGCGCAGCAGCGCCGAGATGGTAGCCACGTTCATGAGCGTGGAGGCCACGATCCAGGGCCATGCCGCCGCGGCCGGCAGGCCCGACCACAAAAGGGCCGGCACGACCAGGACCGCGCCCAGCAGCATTTGCGCCATCATCGCCCGTGCGGGATCGCGGCTGGCCTTCACCGCGGCGTTCCAGCCGGCGTGCAGCAGGGCGCTCAACAGGGCGGCGCCGACATCGGTGGCGTCCATCGCTCAGCCGCTCAGCGGCGATCGCCCGCGACGATGACCACGGCGTAGCGCGCGGGCTTCTGCGTCGGGTTGTGGTAGGCGACCGGCCGGTCGAGCACCATCGCCAGGCAATCGCCTGTGCCGAGGTCGAAGCGCTCGCCGCCCAGCGTGACCTCGATGGCGCCCTGAAGGACCCAGACCTGCTGGTGCGTGACGCCGGGGCGGGGCCCGGTCTCGTAGGCGACACGCGCGCCCGGCGGGAAGTCGACCTCGACGATCCGGAGGGGCGAGGGGAAGCCGGCCGGCGAGACGTTGCGCCGGAGGTAGCCCGAGCCGGGATCGCGCCACTCGACCTGGGCGGCGCGGCGCGACACGGGATCGGCGGGCGGGGCCGGCGCATCGAAGAGAGACGCCAGCGGTACACCGAGGGCGGCCGCGAGCTTTTCCAGCACCACGGCCGTGGCGCTGCTCTCGCCGCGCTCGATCAGGGAGATCATGGAGCGGCTGACGTCCGAGGCCTCGGCCAGCGCCTCCAGCGAGAGGCCGCGGTCGGCGCGGATCTGGCGTACGCGGGCGGCGATGCGGTCGTTGATGGCCATGATATTGGATCGATCGTCCAATATACTGGACGATGGGTCAAGCCGCCGATGAATGTCGCCCTGGCGTGGACGGGTCCGGCCGTTGCCAGGCGCCGAACCGCTGCACTTCGCGCGCTCCCCCGGCATGAAGTGGGGGACGCTTGCCCGCCGTCGCGCGCCGCGCCGTCCGCAGGGGGGTGGTTTCGGCCGCGTCGTCTTCCCTCGAAGCCCCGATCGGATGCTCCTCGTCGCTTCCTGTCTTGCGCGGCTCTGCCTCACGCCAACCCTCTGAGACCGCACGATTTTCCGTCTCGGGACGGTCCCCGGAATGGGACACCGATTGGCGCTTCTCCTTCCTCTTCTCGCGACGGTCGAGGCAGGCCAGCAGGGCGATGGCCGGCCGTGCCGTGTGGCTCTCGCGCCAGCCGACTTGGCTGCCCTTGTAGAACACCGCCGTCTTCTCGCCCTCGCGGACCAGCTGCATCAGGCGGTCCTCGACGGCCTGCTGGCGCTGCTCGGCAAGCGAGTCCCAGCGCGCGCGAAACCGGGGATCGCGGTCGCGCCAGCGATAGAGGGTCGAGCGCGCGATGCCCGTCCGCTCGGCCGCCAGCCGGACCTCGCCGCAGGCCCGGAAGTGGCGCAGGAAGAAGACGCGCAGCCGCGACGGCGAACGACGGCCGTCAGGGCTGGAAGGACGGGACGGCGCCGCCGCGGGTGATGGCGCCTCCGGGAGTGTCTGGAGCATCGTACCCTCGATTTTATCCACAGGCATTGCAACAAGAGAACATAACACGAACATTCGAGTGAGGCGAGTCAGTATTCGGACTGGCGACGTCGAGCCGCTCTCCGTCGTCTCGACCAAGGGCCGCCAGGCCCGCGCGGAGAGACCTCGTCTCCACGACAAGCCGTGTGCAGGTCGAGGCAAGATCCCTCGGCTGCGCTCGGGACGACGGGCGGACGAGTTGCGACCTCACGGAGAAGGAAAGCGATTCCAGCTCAGTCGGAAAGACCCTAAGGCGCGAACCGCTCCAGCACGGCCCAGCCGTGCACGCCCACGGGATCGGGCGGTGCCGGCCAGGTGCGAGCCAGTCGCGATAGCTGATCGCCCGGAAGGCGACCTCGGCGCCCGCGACGGCGGCGGCGAAGCGGGCGATCTCGGCGCGATGCTGCCGGTGCGCGCTCTCGGGGATCGGCCGTCCGCCCAGCGCGGCCGGCTTGGCATGCAGGTAGGCCAGCCCCGCCGCCTTGTGCTTGCGATTGCCGTCCGCGACCAGCTCGAAGGCATGCTTCACCAGTTGGGTCGCGTCGAGGAACTCGAACCGCTCGCGCCAGTCGCGCAGCGCATCGCGCATCGCCGTGAAGGGCGCCATGTGTTTGCCCCAGACATCGCGGTCGTAGGCCTTCGACAGCGACGGCGGCTTGTGTCCCCGGAACGGTTCGAAGCGCTTGGACTCGACGCCGATCAACACGCCTTCGTTCTCGATGACTTATTAGTCGGCCGATTGTCGACTCAGTGCAAATGGCCAAAAAGCTTATGAGTGGGACCGGGTCAGAGACGGAACATGGCAAGCGATCTTAGAAGTCCCGATACCGGCGACTTAGGAGGCGCCCGCCTCGCCTGCCTTGGCCGCAGGGGCCCTAATGAGCTAAAATCACCCAGAGGGGAGAACCAAATTGAACGACGCTGCGTGCCTCGTGCCTGTTTCTGTGATCGGGTACGACAAGCCGTTCCAAGTCGTTATGGCGAGAAAAATGAAGTGTGAGCGCCTGATGGTCTCTGAAATAGCCACGGCT
>CALFRN010000156.1 GCA_937919085.1 uncultured Reyranella sp. | reverse complement strand
TCGCCCAGCGTGTTGAGGGCGGCATCGACGGTGTTCATATGGTGGTGCAGGTCCCGCGGCGACGGATCGACGTAGAGCAGGCCCGTCACGACCTCGCCATCGGCCTCACCTTCCTGAATGCGCTTCATGGCGGCGACCTTGTCGGAAGGATCGTAGTCTTCACCGAGCTTGCGCAGGCGGAGAATAGAGCCATCGTGCTGCCGCACGGTGGTGAGCGTGCCGGGATCGTAGGATGCGGTGATTGCCTCGCGGCCCTCGATGAAGTCGATGCGGTTCAGCGCTTCGTTGTGTTCGCGCACGTAGTCGTAGCTCTTGGTCGAGCCGGGGTGGTTGTTGAATGCCACGCAGGGACTGATGACGTCGAGGAAGGCCGCACCCTTGTGGGCCATCGCCGCCTTGATCAACGGTACCAGCTGGTGCTTGTCGCCGGAGAAGGAGCGGCCGACGAAGGTGGCCCCCATCAGGATGGCGAGCGAGACGAGGTCGATCGGCTCCTCGCTGTTGGCCACGCCCTTCTTGCTGATCGAACCCTTGTCGGCGGTAGCCGAGAACTGACCCTTGGTGAGGCCGTACACGCCGTTGTTCATGACGATGTAGGTCATGTTGACGCCGCGGCGCATGATATGCGCGAACTGGCCGAGCCCGATCGAGGCCGAGTCGCCGTCGCCCGACACGCCCATGTAGACCAGGTTGCGGTTGGCGAGGTTGGCGCCGGTCATCACCGACGGCATGCGGCCGTGCACGGTGTTGAAGCCGTGGCTGGCGCCCAGGAAGTAGGTCGGCGACTTCGACGAGCAGCCGATGCCCGAAAGCTTGGCGATCTGGTGCGGCAGGACGTCGAGTTCGTAGCTTGCCTGGATGATGGCGGCGCTGATCGAGTCGTGGCCGCAGCCGGCGCACAGTGTCGAGACCGCGCCTTCGTAGTCGCGCCGCGTGTAGCCGGCCTTGTTCTTGACCAGCGAGGGATGATGCAGCCGGGGCTTGGCGATGTAAGTCATGACGCCGCCTTTTCGAAAGGAACCACCTTGAACTGGCCGAGCTTCTTGGCGATGTCGGCCGCAATGAAGCGCGCCGTGATCGGCGTGCCGTCGTAGTGCAGGACAGGCACGAGCTTGCGCCCGTCGAGCACGAATTCGCTCATCAGCATGGTGCGGAGCTGACCGTCGCGGTTCTGCTCGACGATGAACACGCGATCGTGCTCGTGGATGAAATCCTCGACCCCCTGCGCAAACGGGAAGGCCCGGACCCTGAGCGCATTGACGTGGTGGCCGCTGGCCTTGAGCTGGTCCAGCGCTTCGTCCATCGCCGGGCTCGTGGAGCCGAAATAGATCACGCCGTGGCGCGTCGGATGAGCCGAAGAGTGGCGGATCGGCTGCGGGGCGATGCGGCGCGCGGTGTCGAACTTCTTCTGCAGCCGCTCCATGTTGCGGACATAGACGGCGCCCTCCTCGCTGTAGCGGGCGTATTCGTCCTTGGTGGTGCCGCGGGTGAAATAGGCGCCCTTGGTCGGGTGCGTGCCGGGATAGGTGCGGAAGGGGATGCCGTCGCCGTCGACATCGAGATACCGGCCGAAATTCTTGCCGGCCTCGAGATCGTCGGCCGTCATCACCTTGCCGCGGTCGATGACGCGCTTTTCGTCCCATTGGAACGGCTGGCAGAGGCGGTGGTTCATGCCGATGTCGAGGTCGGTCATGACGAATACCGGGGTCTGCAACCGGTCGGCGAGGTCGAGCGCATCGGCGGTGAAATCGAAGCACTCCTTGGGGTCCTCGGGGAACAGCAGCACGTGCTTGGTGTCGCCGTTCGAGGCATAGGCGCAGCTCAGCAGGTCGGACTGCTGGGTACGGGTCGGCATGCCGGTCGATGGCCCGCCGCGCTGCACGTTCACGATCACCGCCGGCACTTCGGCAAAGGACGCGAGGCCGATGAATTCGGTCATCAGCGAGATGCCTGGTCCCGACGTCGAGGTGAAGGCGCGCGAGCCGTTCCAGCCGGCGCCGATCACGATGCCGATCGAGGCGAGCTCGTCCTCGGCCTGGACGATGGCGTACTTGGCCTTGCCGGTCTCCTTGTCGTGCCGCAGCCGCTTGCAGTGCGCCTGGAAAGCCTCGGCGAGCGAAGATGAGGGCGTGATCGGATACCAGGCACATACCGTGGCGCCGCCATAGACGGCGCCGAGTGCGGCGGCATTGTTGCCTTCGACGAAGATGCGGTCGCCGACATTGTCGGCACGGCGGATCTTCAGCTTCACCGAGTCGGGGTCGATGTGCTGGTTGACCCAGTCGCGGCCGAGATTGAGTGCCTTGGCGTTTGAATCGAGCAGCTTCTCCTTGCCCTTGAACTGCTCCCCGAACAGCCGCTGGATTTCCTTCTCGTCGATCCCCAGCAGCACCGAGAGCGCGCCGACATAGATGATGTTCTTGAAAAGCTGGCGCTGGCGGGCGTCGGTGTAGGTGGCATTGGCGATGGCAGTGAGCGGCACGCCGACAATGTTGATGTCGTCGCGGAACATCGAGGCCGGCACGGGCTTGGTGCTGTCGTAGAAGATGTAGCCGCCCGGGGAGATCTCCTTGACGTCTTCCGCCCAGGTCTGCGGGTTCATGGCGACCATCATGTCGACGCCGCCGCGGCGGCCGAGGTAGCCCTTCTCGGTCACCCTGACCTCGTACCAGGTGGGCAGGCCCTGGATGTTCGAGGGGAAGATGTTGCGCGGGCTGATCGGCACGCCCATGCGCAGGATCGACCGGGCGAACAACTCGTTGGCGGAGGCCGATCCGGAGCCGTTGACGTTCGCGAACTTGACGACGAAATCGTTAACGGCAGCTATTGCTTGCGGCATGCGTGCTCCGCTTGGGTCATTTCCATGTAGTACTTGCGCATGTCCCACGCGCCGGTGGGGCAGCGCTCGGCGCACAGTCCGCAGTGCAGGCAGACGTCCTCGTCCTTGACCATGACGCGCTGGGTCTTGAGATCGCCGCCGATGTAGAGGTCCTGGGTCGGGTTCATCGCCGGCGCGAGCAGGCGCGTGCGCAGATCCTTTTCCTCGCCGTTTTCGGTGAAGGTGATGCAGTCCATCGGGCAGATGTCGACGCAGGCATCGCACTCGATGCAGAGCGTGCCGGTAAAGACCGTCTGGACGTCGCAGTTCAGGCAGCGCTGCGCCTCCTTGAAGGCAAGCTGCGGATCGAAGCCAAGTTCGACCTCGGCCATGATGTCCTTCAGTGCCTCTTTCTTGGGGCGGTGCGGAACCTTCAGGCGATGGTCGATGGTCGGCGCGTTGTCGTAGCTCCACTCGTGGATGCCCATTTTCTGGCTGGCGACGTTGACGCCGGGCGCGGGGCGTTCCTCGGGGTTCTCGCCGATCAGCATCTTGTGGATCGAGATCGCGGCATCGTGGCCGTGCGCCGCCGCCCAGATGATGTTCTTGGGGCCGAACGCCGCATCGCCGCCGAAGAAGACCTTGGGGTGACTGCTGCCGAAGGTCGCTTCATTGAGCTTGGGCAGGCCCCACTTGTCGAACTCGATGCCGGCATCGCTTTCGATCCACGGGAAGGCGTTCTCCTGGCCGATCGCCACCAGCACGTCGTCGCATTCATGATGCTCGTCGGGTTCACCCGACGGCACCAGGCTGCGGCGGCCCTTGGCGTCGTACTCGGCCTTGACCTTCTCGAACAGGACGCCGGTGATCTTGCCGTTGTTGTGGGTGACTTCCTTCGGCACCAGCATGTTCAGGATGGGGATGTCCTCGCCCATCGCGTCTTCCTTTTCCCACGGAGACGCCTTCATTTCATCGAAGCCGGAGCGGACGATCACCTTGACGTCGTCGCCGCCGAGACGGCGCGCGGTGCGGCAGCAGTCCATCGCGGTATTGCCGCCGCCCAGCACGATCACCCGCTTGCCGACCTTGCTGATGTGGCCGAACGAGACCGACGACAGCCAGTCCAGCCCGATGTGGATGTTGGCGGCGGCTTCCTTGCGGCCCGGCACATCGAGGTCGCGGCCACGCGGTGCACCTGAACCGACGAATACCGCATCGTAGCCTTCGGCCAGGACGGCCTTCAGCGAATCGACCTTCTTGTGGCGGAATTCGATGTTGCCGATGTCGACGATGTAGCCGACCTCCTCGTCGATCACCGACTCGGGCAGGCGGAAGTGCGGGATCTGCGTGCGGATGAAGCCGCCGAGTTTGGGGTCCTGGTCGTAGATCACGATCTCGTAGCCCAGCACCGCAAGATCGCGCGCCACCGTCAGCGAAGACGGGCCGCCGCCGATGCAGGCGATGCGCCTGCCGTTCTTCGCCGGCGCCTTGGGCATGCCGGCCTTGATGCCGTCATCGTCCTTGTAGTCAGCCGCGACGCGCTTCAGCCGGCAGATCGCCACTGGCTCCTTCTTGCCTTTGACGAGGGTTTCGTCTTCGACACGACTGCGCCGGCAAGCCGGCTCGCACGGCCGGTCGCAGGTCCGCCCGAGAATTCCTGGAAACACGTTGGACTTCCAGTTGATCATGTAGGCGTCGGAATAGCGGCCATGCGCGATCAGCCGGATGTATTCCGGGACGGGGGTATGGGCCGGACAGGCCCACTGGCAGTCGACGACTTTGTGGAAATAGTCCGGGTTCGCGATATCGGTCGGCTTCAACAGAGACTCCAAGCGGCGGCGGAGCTGCCGATCTGAGGTAAATGACAGTTTAGAGTATCGCAAATTGGACGCGCATTGGGGGGAAATGCACAGGCGGCGTCAAGACTTCTGTGCGCCAAGCAACTGCAGTTCAATACAAATCCCCACTTGGGCGAGGGTCTTATCTCTGTGCGGGCGCTGCCCGACGATAGGCGCTGGGGGATGCACCGGCGGCGCGGCGAAACATGGCACTGAAGGCGCTGACGCTGTCGTAGCCGAGATCGAGCGCCACCTGGGTGACCGGGGCGCCACCGCCGAGGCGGCCCATGGCCTCGAGGACACGGGCTTGCTGTCGCCAGGCTCCGAAACTGAGACCGGTCTCGCTCTGAAAATGGCGGGCAAGGGTACGCGCGCTGGCGTTGATGGTGCGTGCCCACGCAGCGAGGGTACGCTGGTCGCCCGGAGCGGTCAGAAGCCGCTCGCAAAGACCGCGCAGCCTGGGATCGCTCGGCATCGGCAGTTGCAGCGGCAGCGATTGCAGGCCGTGCAACTCGGCGAGGATCAGCGCCACGACATGGCCGGCGGGCCCGTCTTCGTCGTAGTGCATCGGCAATTCGGTGGCGCGCACGATGAGTTCGCGCAGGAGCGGCGACACCGGCAGGACCTGGCAGGCGTCGGGCATGAAAGCCGTGGCATCCTCGCGCAAATAGAGCGTGCGCATCGTGACGTCGCTCGACATCACAATGCCGTGCCGCACGCCGGCCGGCATCCACACCGCGCGTTGCGGCGGGACCATCCACATGCCGTCACTGGTCGAGACGCGCATCGTACCGACCGTCGCATAGATCAGCTGCGCCCGCTCGTGGCTGTGCGGGGCGATCTCGAAGCTGTCGGGAAAATCCTTGGGCATCGCCGCCACGGCGCGCGGCACGTTCTGGTAGTCGGCCGGATCGGTGGATCGCTCCGTGCTCACGGCAGCCGGTTGGCTCGATTTAGACATATGTTGGCATTCTAGCGCAAGACAGCCATTGCGACCATACTTATTCTCGGCATCCGGCTCTCGCCATCCGCAGGACAATGAGAACATGAACCACAGCAGCCCCAGCGCCATCCTGCTCAACATCGGCCACGCCATGGACCATTGGATACTGGTGGTCTTCGCCTATAGCTGGGGCGTGATCGCCGGCGTCTGGGGCGTGGAGTGGACGGAATTGACGCCCTTCAACTATGGCGCGCTGTTCATGTTCGGCGCCGGCTCGATCGTCAGCGGCCGGCTCGGCGATCACTGGGGCCGCTGGATCATGATGGTCATCTTTTTCGTCGGCATGGGCGTGTCGGCGTTGGTGATCGCGCTGTGCAGCAACAAGTGGCAGATCGGCGCGGCGCTCACTCTGATGGGCGCATTCGCCTCGATCTATCATCCGGTCGGCATTCCGATGCTGGTGCAGAAGGCCAGGAATCCCGGCTTCACCATCGGCGTGAACGGACTGGCCGGCAACATGGGCATCGCCATCGCCGCCGGCGCGTCGGTCTATATCGCCCAGCGCTTCGGCTGGCAGATGGCTTTCATCCTGCCGGGTGTGATCTGCCTGATCTCTGCCGTTGCCTTCGTCGTGCTGGTCCCGCGCGAGGAGGAGGCGCCGGCCAGGCGCAAGCCCAGGATGCTCGACCTGCCGCCTTCGGTGATGGCGCGGGTTTTCACCATCATGACCTTCACGGCGGTGACCGGCAGCATCATCTTCAACTTCACCACCAACGGAAACGGCGAGCTGCTGAGCAGTCGAGCGAAGGCTATCGCGCAGGACCCGGCGATGCTGGCGACCATGCTGTTCGTGATCTTCGCGTTGGCGTCGCTCGCCCAGCTCGTGGTCGGCAAGCTGATCGACCGCTATCCACTGAAGAACATCTACCTGCCGATCGTGCTGTTGCAGGTGCCGCTGTTCCTGATTGCCTCGCAGGCCGAGGGCTGGGCGCTGTTCGCGACCGCCGTCGCCTTCATGCTGCTGGTGTTCGGCGCCATTCCCTTCACCGATGCCATGGTGGTCCGCTACATCGACGACCGCATGCGCAGCCGCGTGACCGGCGTGCGGCTGGCCATCGGCTTCGGCGTCAGCTCCTTCGTGGTGGCCCTGCTCGGACCCGCGGTGAAGGATGCCGGCTTCCCGGTTCTGCTGATGGTGCTGGCGGGCGTCGCCTTGTGCTCGTTCGTGGCGCTCTCCTTCCTGCCCAGCGAGCGCGACGTGCATGCGGCGATGCCGGCGGCCAAGCCGGCGGAGTAGGGGCGGGGCTTTGTGCCTCGCGCCGAACTCGGGCTTCCTCACAGTAGTGTTGGTTTGAGTCCGACCGGGGGCACCAATTCGCTTTTCGCCGCGTTGCAAGCGACTGAATCTTCCTACAGTTTTTGCTCGGTGGGACACTCGGGAGCTGGGCTGACTCTCACGTCTGTCAGTGAGCACGGCCATCACGTCAGCGGCGGGGCATGAGGCGATTCCAATGCCTCAACCGGCGGCCCCATGCTCCTCGACGTCTGTAACCGAGGAGGATGCCCGACCCTAAACCGCTGTTTCGTGCCAAATGCAGACGTCGGGCAGCGAGGGGAGACGCTATGGCTCGGAAGGTGTCGGTGGCAGCAGCCGATCGATCACGCTGCGCCATCCGCCCGACGAGACTTGGGAGCCGACCGCAGGTTGGCCCTTTGAGTGGAAGCTGACACGTATCTTCGATTATTAATTTCTGGCAACATGGCTATCTCTTTGGGTGGCAGGCCATTTTCTCCCTGAATATCGTTAGTGGAAAACACGATGGCAAATTTCGTGGCGGGGTTCACGGACAAGGATGTCGAGCAAAGAGTTGGGGGTGCTGTCGACGAGATGCCAGCCCGGCAAAGGCTCGTGGCGTGTGTGCGCACTGAATGGATGCGCGCCCAGGAGGTGGCGTGATGCCTTCCAACGTGTACGTCCTTGTTGTGGGCTTCACTGTCATCCCCGCAATCGCCGGCGGTTGGTTCGGTTGGCATATCGGCACGCAGGGGCTCTACCTGCGCGAAATGGGTGAGGGTTATGGCTACATGGAGATACCGCCGGCCGTCCTCCTTCGCCGGAAACTCAAGCGAGTCATTTGGGCGATGATTGGTGCTGTCGCGGGAGCAGCCGTAGGGCTCGGCGTTCTCATGACGCTTGCACGGTAACTCGGTCAGCCGAGTCTGTTCCGGGTCAAACGCAACGGGGTTGAAGCAGAAGCACATCCGGCCATGTCCGCTATGCCTCGACAGCTGCCAAATTTGGTGGCGCAACGAAATGACGCGATGGGCCATCAACGGAAGTCGGCGGCAGTCGCAACCGGCTGGTCCGGTCCGCGAAAACTGTGCCGATCCCACGAACAGGAACGACACCGCCGCGCTCGGCACCCAAGGTTAATGCCAGCCGGGCCGCCAGGCCATGGCGTGGCATGAACCATTGTGCAATTGCCGCTTAACATCAGTCGTGAGATGCGCCACATCCCATGTTCTAGATGAACTCTTGCCGCATCTGTCTATCTAACGACGGACGTCTCTACATTGGGCCCAGCCAGGCCGAGGTATGCGCAGGTTATGAATAAGCCCAACATCGTGCTCATCCTTGCCGACAACCTTGGATGGGGAGAGCTCGGCTGTTATGGTGGCGGTGCGCTGCGGGGGGCGCCGACGCCGCGGATAGACGCCTTGGCCGAGCAGGGGCTACGGTGTCTCAACTTCAACGTCGAAAGCGACTGCGTGCCGACCCGATCGGCCTTGATGACGGGGCGGCATCCGATTCGAACGGGCGCGATGCAGTCGGTTCCGGCGGGCCAACCACAAGGCCTCATTCCGTGGGAAATCACGCTGGGCCAGCTCCTGCAAGAACAAGGATATGCAACGGCCTGCTTCGGGAAATGGCACCTCGGGGACAAGCCCGAGCGGTTGCCGCACGCGCGCGGCTTCGACGAATGGTATGGCATCCCGCGCACCAGTAACGAAGCCATGTTCACCTCCACGGCAGGCTACGATCCGTCGATCGTGCCTCTGCCGTGCGTCATGGAAGGTCGCCGTGGCGAGGCCGCGCGCGAGCTGCACGTCTACGACCTCGATGCGCGCCGCCGGATCGACGGCGACCTGACAGCCAGGACCGTGGACTTCATCAAGCGTCACGCGGGCCGTCCGTTTTTCGCCTACGTTCCTCTGACTCAACTGCACTTCCCAACCCTGCCCCACCCGGATTTCGCCGGCCGCACCGGTGCTGGCGATTTCGCCGACTCAATGGCCGAGATGGATTCTCGGGTCGGAGAGATCGTCGACGCCGTCGATGCTATCGGTGCTTCCGAGAACACGCTTTTCATCTTCGGCAGCGACAACGGTCCGGAATTTCGCCGGCCGTGGCGCGGCACGGCGGGGCCGTGGACGGGCACGTATCACACCTCGATGGAAGGCGCGTTGCGTGTTCCGTTCATTTTTCGCTGGCCGGGGCGCATCGCCGCTCGCGGCGTCACGAACGAGATTCTGCATGTTGTCGATCTTTTGCCGACGTTCGCACGTCTTACCGGTGCGGCCGTACCGGCCGACCGGCCGATCGACGGCATCGATCAGCTCGAATTCCTTCTCGGCAAGCAACCGAAGTCCAACCGTGAGGGCTTTGTCTACTTCATCAAGACCGAGCTGCGCGCCGCCAAGTGGCGAGACTGGAAGCTTCATTTTGTCTGGGAGGTCGAGCCGAATGCCGGGCCCAATCACCTTGAAACGCCCTGGCTCTTCAATCTCATCCAGGATCCGAAAGAGGAAACCGACGTCGGCACGCAGCAGGGCTGGGTGAGAGGACCGATTCGGGTCATGGTCCAGGCGTTCCAGGAAAGCCTAAAGGCCAATCCGCCGATTCCCCCCGGCGCGCCCGACAGTTTCATCCCAGCGCAGACGAGGTGATCGAATAGGCTGTCCTACTGCAACGTATGCGCCGGCTCTGCGTAGAACATACATTGGATGTGGTGTCACAACGCACTGCGGTTGATGCCAGGAGACTCGCATGTGGCCAATCAACGACGTTTGGATGAACGTGTTGATGCTCGCCGCCGGCGGATGCATCCTGATCCTGTTTGCCGTGTTGGGCAGCGTACTCGGTCAATCGGCAAGCGGCCGAAAGGCTATCAAGGCGGCGCCGGTCGCGCTCGGCTTTCTGATCGCCGCATATGTGGCTGTGGCGTTGTACGAACGGCCTTCCGAACCCGAGAAGGAATGCATCTATGCAGCGGCGCATCCCTCAGATTGCTGATTCAATTGATTCGTAAGCTGGCAAAGCAGGAATTGTAGAGTTGCGCAATATTTCGATCCTGAAGGTTCGGCAATCGCGAGGCTGGCGGGATCGTTGAGATGAGCTTTTCGTGGATGGCGCGATCCAGGATCTGCTAGCAGCGAAACTCACTTCTGGCCCCGATAAGGTTCAATTCGCCGGGCCACGCTTCAAATATATCCCGCAGCAGGCGGCGGGCTCCGAGACCCATCTTTGGACCGCCGGGTGCCGCCTCCAAGCCTGAGCCGCTCGCAAATCATCGAGGGTATGGATGGAGGTGCGTCTTGTTGACATCCACGGTTGATGTTCTCTATTTGTTCTTTATATTGGAACGTCTGTGGAAAACAAGGAGAGAGTCATGCTCCAGAGTGTCCAGGCCACCCCGGCGGCAGGCCCTGCTGTCCCTGCCGGGACCGTGCCCGATCCCGGTTCAGCCGGGCCAGATTCAGCCGGAACAAGTTCCTCTGCGCACGGTACCGGCGGGCCGCTCGGGGCGCCGCGCCATCGCCGCCTGCCGTCCCGTTTGCGCGTGTTTTTCCTGCGCCACTTCAGGGCGTGCGGCAGGGTCGGGCTGGCGGCCGAGCGCACCGGCATATCGCGCTCGACGCTGTATCGCTGGCGCGACGTCGACGAGGACTTCCGCGAGCATTGGGACAACATCGCCGATCAACGCCGCCATCGGCTGGAAGACCGGCTGATGCAGATCGTCGAGGAGGGCGAAAGGACGGCGGTGTTCCACAAGGGCCAGCAGGTCGGCTGGCGCGAGAGCCACACGGCGCGCGCGGCGATCGCGCTGCTGGGCTACCTCGACCGGCGCGAGAAGGCGCGTCAGGCGGAGCGCGACAGGAATGACGACGGCGAAAATTCGTCCCGCTATTACGGCGGGTACGGTCGGGAAAGTGGCGCATCCTCAAGAGGTTGGCAGGCCGCACCGGCGCGCAGGACAGGAAATGACGAAGCAGGAGAAGAGGATTTTGCCTCGATGCCCGAGCCGGTGTCGTTGCCGTCTTCATCTCCGTCTCCATCGTCGGCCCTGGCAGCCGAACCGCCGCCCAGCGAACAGGAACGGGAATGGGACGCGTACGTGGAGCGGACCCGGGCCGAGTCCCAGCCGGGCAAGGCCGGTGGGAAGAAGAAGCGCCCGCGTGCCGGCGATGGCTCATCGAGGCATATCGTGCCGCTGGCGCCTTCGGTGCTCCCGGATCGCCCATCGCCCCCATCACCTCCGCCGGCCCCGGTTTCCCCGCCCACATTCGCCAGCCCATCCTCGTCGTATTTCCTCGAGGAGGCCCGCCGCGTTTACGCCGAGATGAACGGGATGGACTCGTCGTCCGGCCCCGAGATGCTGGAGGACGACTGGACGCCCTATCAGTGACGCGGCTCGCCTTGCGTGCGGCGCGGGCGGCACCCAAAGTGCGGCAGCTTCCGCAAGAGGCCAGGAAAAAAGGATCGAGACCATGGCAGCAGGTTCCGCCGTCCCCGTGCCGGCAACGCACCTCGACGCCGCACGCGATGCCGAACCTTCGACCAGGGCGGCGAACGCGGCGATGGCGGCGCGTCTGCCGTTTGCCGATGTTGCGGACTTCGAATCCGCCAAGCGCGGGCTGGTCGCCCCGGTGCCGGACGGCATGGTGCGAACGCAAAGCGGCACGGTGCTGTGGAACCTGGGTGAGTACGCCTTCATCGATGGCGACCTTGCCCCCGCCACGATCAATCCCAGCCTGTGGCGCATGGCCCGGCTCAACCTCGCCAATGGCCTGTTCAAGGTCACCGACCGGCTCTACCAGCTGCGCGGTTTCGATATCGCCAACATGACGGTGATCGAGGGAGACAGCGGGCTGATCCTGATCGACCCGCTGACCACGGCGGAAGTCGCGCGGGCGGCGCTGGGCCTGTACTTCGCCCACCGGCCACGAAAGCCGGTCGTGGCGGTCATCTACACCCACAGCCATATCGATCACTATGGTGGCGTGCGCGGCGTGATCGACGAAGCCGATGTGAAGAGCGGCAAGGTCGCGGTGATCGCCCCGGCCGGCTTCATGGAGGCGGTATCGGGTGAGAACGTGCTGGCCGGGTTACCGATGATGCGCCGCGCCCAGTTCCAGTTCGGATCCCTGCTGCCGCGCGGCGCACGCGGCCAGGTCGATGCCGGGCTTGGAAAGGGCGTGGCGCGCGGCACGCCGGGATTGATCGCGCCGACGCAGACCATCGCCAGGCCGATCGAAGAGCACACGATCGACGGCGTGAGGATCGTGTTTCAACTGGCACCCGAAACCGAGGCGCCGGCCGAGATGCACATGTTCTATCCCGAGCTCGGCGTCCTCAACATGGCGGAGAACGCCTGTCCGCTGCTGCACAACTTCATTCCGTTGCGCGGCGCGGTGGCGCGCGATCCGCGCACCTGGGCGAAGTACATCGCCGATGCCATCGACATGTATGGTCCGGCCACCGACATCCTGATCGGGCAGCATCACTGGCCGGTGTGGGGCAAGGCGGCAGTGGCCGATTATCTGGAAGCACAGCGCGACCTCTACAAGCACATCCACGACCAGACCCTGCGTTACATGAACAAGGGCTGGCGGCCGGCGGAGATCGCCGAGGTGATCGATCTGCCGCCGGGCCTCGCCGGGCGCTGGTCGGCGCGCGGCTACTACGGCACCGTCAACCACAACGTGAAGGCGGTCTATCAGCGCTATCTCAGCTGGTACGACGGTAATCCTTGCAACCTTCATGTGCTGCCGCCAGCGCCGGCGGCCGCCAAGTTCGTCGAGTACATGGGCGGGGCTGCGGCGGTGATCGCCAGGGCCCGTGCCGACTTCGCCAAGGGCGAGTTCCGCTGGGTGGCACAGGTGATGAAGGAGGTCGTCTACGCCGAGCCGGCGAATGCGGAGGCCCGCGCGTTGTGCGCCGACGCGCTGGAGCAGATGGGCTACCAGGCCGAGTCGGCGACGTGGCGCAACGCCTTTCTCTATGGTGCCCAGGAACTGCGGCACGGCGTCTTCCAGATGCCGGCGCGCGCGACGATGGGCGCCGACACGCTGGCCGGTCTCGGCACGGATGTGTTCTTCGACCTGATGGCGGTGCGCCTCGATGCCAAGAAGGCGGCCGGCCAGTCGACGGTGATCAACTGGCACTTTACGGACCGTGGCGAGAAGCTGGCGCTTACGCTCAAGCACTGCACGCTCACCCATCGCATGGGCGTGTGGTCCGGCGCGGCCGCGGCGTCGATCACCACGACGCGCGCGACGCTCGACGCCATCGTGCTGCACAAGACGAGCGCTGCCGACGCGATGCGTTCGGGCAATCTCAAGGTCGAGGGCGACGCCTCGCGGCTTGCGTCGCTGTTCGGCATGCTCGAACAACCCGCCGGCTTCATGTTCGACATCCTCACCCCAGGCGAGGGCCGCTCCGGATTTTCCCTCGACACTTGACATCGGACGGCTCGCCCCCTGTGATGCGCAACAACAAAAGAAAACAATCCGGTAGCGAGGGAGAAACGCAATGTTGAACGGCACAAGGCGCCGCATTCTCGGAGCGATGGTTGCGACAACTGCGGTGTTCGGCCTGGCGGTCGCGGCGCAGGCCCAGGAAAAGAAACTCAAGATCGGCGTCATTTACGATCTGACCGGCCCGCTGGCCGGTGGCGGTTCCGAACTGCAGTACGTCGGCGCCAAGATCATGATCGACGACTTCATCAAGAAGGGTGGCGTCGAAGGCTACAAGATCGAGGCGATTTACGCCGACGCCCAGAGCAAGCCCGATGTTGCCATCAATGAAGCTGTCCGCCTGATCGAGCAGGAAAAGGTCGACATGTTGCTCGGCTTCTACTCCTCCGCGCAGTGCGTGCCGGTGGCGGGTCGCGTCGAACAGCTCAAGAAATTCATGTGGATAACGACCTGCATCTCCTCGGCGGTGCTGGACGGCAAGAAGTACAAGTATGTCTTCCGTCCGCAGGCGAGCGGCGACCAGTTCGGCCTGATGACCATGAACTTCATCAGCAACAATGTCGCCAAGTTCGGCAAGCCGGCGAAGGACCTGCGCGTCGCCATCATCCACGAGGACGGTGCCTACGGCGTCGACGTCGCCAAGGGCAACGAGGCCGGCGCCAAGAAGGCCGGCTTCAACATCGTGCTCAAGGAAGGCTATGCCGCTACCGCACCCGACCTTTCGGCGCTGGTGACCAAGCTCAAGCGCGCGCGTCCGGACGTCATCTTCCACACCGGCTACAACCCCGACATCACGCTGTTGCTGCGTCAGGCACGCGAGCAGGGCCTCAAGTTCGGCGCCCTGGTCGGGCACGGTGCCGGCTACGGCGTTTACGAGAAGCTGAAGGAAGGCCTCGGCAAGGACGTCAATTACTTCTTCAACACCGACCCGATCTCGATCTGGCTCGCCAACCAGAAGACACTCGACGCCAAGCTGCCGCCGGTGATCAAGATGGTGGGCGAAGAATTCGACAAGGTGAAGCCGGGCGTGGCCATCCGGTCGGCGCATGTCGGCATGGCGGCCTCCAACACCTATGTGTTCTTCACCGAGGTGCTGCCGGTCGCCATCAAGAAGTACGGCGGTGTCACCCCGGACGCGCTGCGCCAGGCGGCCCTCGATCTCGACATCAAGGAAGGCGGCACGATGCTGGGCTTCGGCGTCAAGTTCCCTCCCGAGGGCTCCCAGATGGCTGGCCAGAACGAGCGTTCGTTCCCGGTCGTCATCCAGTACATCGACGACAAGTCCTACGTGGTGTGGCCCAAGAGCCAGGCGCAGCGCGAAGCCGTGCTGCCTCTGCCGGCCGGCACGACCTACAGCAACAAGTAGAAGGGCCGGAAGGCTCAAGAGGAAGAGTGCGTCCGTGCTTGTTGTCGAAGGGCTGGTCAAGAAGTTCGGTGGCTTTACGGCCGTCGACAACGTGTCGTTCAAGGTCGATCAGGGCGAGATTCTCGGCCTGATCGGCCCGAACGGCTCGGGCAAGAGCACGATCTTCAACATGTTGTCGGGGACGTTTCCGCCGACGGCGGGATCGATCAGGTTCGCCGGCAGCGAAGTCTCCGGGCTGCCGCCGCACAAGATCATCAACCGCGGTATTGGCCGCACGTTCCAGATTCCGCGACCCTTCCGCCGCCTGACGATCTTCGAGAACGTGGCGCTGGCGGGCTACTACGGCCAGGGCAGCCACAGCCTGGCCCAGGCCAACGAAGCGGCGGAAAAGGCACTGGCGATGGTCGGCCTGCCGACCGACCGCACAGCCAGCGTCGACGGCCTCGGTGCGGCCGGTCTCAAAAAGCTCGAACTCGCCAAGGCACTCGCCACCGGCCCCAAGCTGCTGCTGGCCGACGAAAGCCTGGGCGGCCTCGACGAGACCGAGATGGACCAGGCGGCCGACATGCTGCGCAAGATCCGCGACGAACTGGGCATCACCATCATTTGGGTCGAGCACATCATGGGCGTGCTCATGCGCGTGGTCGACCGCGTCATGGTGCTCGACCATGGCGAGAAGATTTCCGAGGGTTTGCCGAGCGCGGTGTCGAGCGATCCTCGCGTGGTCGAGGTCTATCTCGGCACCGATGCCGATGCGACCCAGGCCGCCGCGGCCGAAGCGCGTCGTTGAGGAACCGGTAGATGCTCGAGCTTAAATCGGTCGACGCCGGCTACGGCACCTTCCAGGCGCTGTTTGGGGTCAGCCTCGACGTCAAGGCCGGGGAGGCGGTGGGCGTGATCGGCCCCAACGGCGCCGGCAAGACGACATTGATGCGGGTGATCTCCGGACTGATCAGGCCGCGCGCCGGCTCGATCGCCATGGAAGGCACCGACGTGGTGGCGACGCCGCCGCACCGCATCGTCAGCCTCGGTATCGCCCACGTGCCGGAGAACCGCCGGCTCTTTCCGCGCCTGTCGGTGGACGACAATCTGAAGATGGGCGCCTTCATGCCCGAGGCCCGTGCCAAGTACGCCGAGCGTCTGGAGTTCGTTTTCGACCTGTTCCCGCGCATGAAGGAGCGGCGCTCGCAGCTTGCCGGCACCATGTCGGGTGGCGAGCAGCAGATGTGCGCCATCGGCCGGGCCCTGATGTCGGATCCCAAGCTGCTGCTGCTCGACGAACCGTCGGCGGGACTGGCACCGGTGGTGGTCCAGCAGGTCTTCGAACTGGTCAAGCGCATCCGCGGCGGCGGGCTCACGGTGCTGATCGTCGAGCAGAACGTCCAGCAGGTGCTGCGCGTCGTCGACCGGGCCTACCTGCTCGAGGCCGGATCGATCCGTGCCTCCGGAAGCTCGGCGGAGATGATGGCGAACGACACGATCAAGCAAGCCTATCTGGGCGTGTAGGTGCAACGATGATGGAATATTTCGACATCTACCTGCTCGAGGCGATGGTCAACGGCCTGCTGCTGGGGGGCGTGCTGGCGTTGCTGGCGCTCGGCCTCAACCTGATCTTCGGCGTCATCGATGTCGTGTGGATCTGCTACGCCGAGCTGATCATGATCGGCATGTACGGCATGTACTATCTCGTCCAGTACTACGGCCTGTCGTATTACGCCGCGGCGCCGCTCACGATCCTGCTGGTGGCGTTTCTCGGCCTGATGCTGCACTTCCTGGTGATCGAGCCACTGCTCGATGCGGCACCGATCAACCAGCTTCTCGCCACCGGCGGCGTGCTGTTCTTCCTGCAGAGCTTCGCCACCGTCGCCTTCGGCATCGACTTCCGCAACCTCGGCATCCGCCTGCCGGTGCTGGCGATCGGCGACATGTACTTCAGCTATTCGCGTCTGCTCGCCTTCGTGGCGGCGCTGGCCGGCATGGTCGTGGTCTATCTCTTCATGACCCGTACCTACATGGGCACGGCGATCCGCGCGATCTCGCAGGACCGGCAGATCATGGCGCTGATGGGCGTCGACACCCGCAAGCTCTACCTGGTGACCTCGGCGCTGGGCGGCGGGCTGGCTGGCCTGGCGGCCTGCCTGCTGGTGCTGCAGTACGACGTCCACCCCTTCGTCGGCCTGTCGTTCGGTCCGATCACCTTCCTGATCGTCGTGCTGGGCGGCCTCGGCAATTTCGTCGGCGGCTTCGTGGCGGCGTTCCTGTTTGCCGAAATCATCTCCCTGGGCGGCCTGTTCTCCGATCTCGAGTGGGGCTATGTGCTCGCCTTCGCCTTCTTCATCATCATGATGTTCATCCGGCCCGCCGGGTTGCTGGCGAGGCGCTCGTGACGTCGTCCGTGACCTTGCAGAAGCTCGTTCCCTGGATCGTCGGCGCCGCACTGATCGCGCTGCCGTTCGTCTACGGCGACCCCTACCATCTGCACATCCTGATCCTGATCCTGATCTGGTCATTCGCTTATACTTCGTGGTCGATGATGGGCCGTTTCGGCCTGGTGTCGCTCGGTCATGGCGGGTTCATGGGGGTCGGCGCCTATGTGACGGCGCTGCTGTGGAACCACCTCGGCGTTTCGCCGTGGGTCGGCATTCCCATCGCCCTGGTCTGTGCCGGCGCGCTGGCGCTGGTCGTCGCCTATCCCTGCTTTCGCTTCCGCATCACCGGCCACTATTTTGCCCTCGTAACGCTGGCGCTGTCGGGCATCGTGCTGCAGATCATCACCGCGACCCGCGACTGGACCGGCGGATCGCTGGGCTACACGCCTTCGCGAACCACGGGCAGCCACCTGGCGGCGCTGCAGTTCGACGACAAGACGACGTGGTATCTGATCGCGCTCGGCGTCTGGGCCGGTGGTCTGCTGATCTGGTACTGGGTCGACCGCAGCATGGACCGCTACGCCCTGGAAGCCATCTCGGAAGACGAGGACGCGGCGGCGGCGGCCGGCGTCAATGTGACATTCGAGAAGCTCAAGATCACGGTGATCAGCGCCTTGATGACGGCGTTCGCCGGCGCGATGTACTGCCAGTACCAGATGTTCATTTCACCCGATACGGTGAGCGGCATCGCGATTTCGCTGCAGATGGTGTTCGCGGTCGTGGTCGGGGGCATTTATGTCGCCATGGGGCCGACCGTGGGGGCCATCATCACCATCATGCTGGCCGAGGGACTGCGTGTCGGCTTTGGAACCAAGGCGGTGGGCTGGGACAACCTCGTCTACGGCGTCCTGCTGGTGGTGTTCATCATCTTCCTTCCCAAAGGCATTCTTGGTAGCTTGCTGGCGCGCATAAGGTCGTCGAGCAAGCGATAGGAATGGATGAGTTTGATTTTGTCGTCGTCGGGGCAGGGTCCGCGGGCGCGCCGATTGTCGACCGCCTGACGGCGTCGGGGCGCCACAGCGTCCTGTTGCTGGAGGCCGGGCCTGAGGCCGCCAACCGCTGGATTTCCATCCCGCTGGGCTTCGCCAAGACCTTCCTCGATCCCAGTGTGAACTGGAAATTCGCGACCGAGCCGGAACCCGAACTCAAGGGGCGGCGGATCTACTGGCCGCGCGGAAAGGTCATCGGCGGCTCGAGCGCGATCAACGGCATGGTCTATGCCCGCGGATTTGCCTCCGATTACGACCGGTGGCGACAGATGGGCAACGAGGGATGGGCGTTCGACGATTGCCTGCCGTACTTCAAGCGGCTGGAGGCCTATCCCGGCGGCGAGTCCGATCTCCACGGCGGCAATGGCCCGGTGAAAATCACCCAGGGTGAGTATCGCAACGAAATGAGCGAGGCATTTCTCGCCGCCTGCGCCGAAGTTGGCTTGCCGACCAAGGCCGATTTCAACCACGACGATCGCGAAGGTGCGGGCCTGTACCACGCGACCATCAGCGACGGACGGCGCAATTCGACGGGGCAGGCCTATATCGAGCCGGCACGCGGCCGTGCGAACTGCAGCGTCGTCACTGGCGCTTTGGTCGAGCGCGTCGATATCGCGGGCGGGCGGGCAACCGGGGTGACTTACTGCAGGGACGGCCAGAGCGTGTCCGTGCGCGCGCGCTGTGAAGTCGTGCTCTCCGCCGGAGCGATCGGCTCGCCGCAATTGTTGCAGCTTTCGGGTATCGGGCCGGCAGCACTGCTCGGCGGCCTGGGCATCGGCGTCGTCCGCGACCTGGCGGGCGTAGGCGAGAATTTGCAGGACCATTTCGCGGTGCGTTCGAGCTACCGCACCTGGTGGCGCCTCACGGTGAACGACGACATCAATTTCCTGCACCGCCGCCTCAGCGCCGCCATCGAGTATGGGCTGCTGCGCACCGGGCCCTTGACCGCCAGCCCGGCCTTTGCCGGTGCGTTCATTCGGCTGCTGCCGCAGTCGGATGGCGCGGATACGCAGTTGCACTTTTTTCCCTGGTCGACCGACCGTATCGATCGCGGTCCTCATCCCTTTTCCGGCTTCACCATCCTGGCCAACCAGTCGCGGCCCGAGAGCCGCGGCCATGTGCGGATCACCTCGCCCGATGCCGCGACGCCGCCGGCGATCGTCGCCAATTACCTGTCGACGGACGCCGATCGCAACGCCGCGATGTCGGCGGTCAAGTTCGTGCGCCTGCTCGCGCGGACCAGTGTGCTTTCCCGGATCGTCACCGAGGAACTTCTGCCGGGCGTCGAGACCTGGAACGATCGGGACTTCCTGGAGTTTGCGCGGAAGGACGGACAGTCGGCCTATCACCCGGTCGGCACCTGCCGCATGGGACGCGACGCCGGTGCCGTGGTCGATCCGCAACTGCGCGTCCATGGCATCGCCGGCCTGCGTGTCGCCGATGCGTCGATCATGCCGACCCTGGTGTCGAGCAACACCAATGCCGCCTGCATGATGATCGGCGAGAAGGCGGCCGACCTAATCCTGGCCGACGCGCGATAGGGCCACCTCGCCCTGAGGAGCACGCCGTCGGCGTGCGTCCCGAAGGGTGGGCACGAGCACCGTGCCATGGGCCCATCCTTCGAGACGCATCGCTGCTTGATGCTCCTCGGGATGAGGTTGAATTTACTGAATCGGACGGCGAGATAGCGCGAAGAGTTCCAGTGGCGCACGGCGCCCGCGGACCGCGAGCGTGGGCAGCGGTTCGGTGACGAGGTCCGAGGGCAACGCCGTCGCCTTGAGCAGGTCGGCCGAGACCAGGACATCCCGATGCAACGTCTTGGCCGTGTCGAGCAGTCGGGCCGCCACGTTCAACGTGTCGCCGACATAGGCGATCTCGCGGCGGAGGTCGCCGATTTCACCGGCGACGATCTCGCCGCAATGAAGGGTGGCCCGGAATTCGGGCACGACGCCGAATCTTGTCCGGTATTGCCCGCCGTTGGCGGCGATGAAATCGCGAGCGATGAAGGGGCAGGCGAGGCACTCGCCATCGGCCGTCGCGGGGCCGGCGGGCCAGGTCAGAATGGCCTCGTCGCCCACATACTTGTGTATTTCGGCATCGCATTCGAGGGCCGCGTCGGCGATGTCGCGAAAGAAGTCGTTGAGCAGTTCGTGGAAACGGACGGGACCCAGCCGCTCGGCATGTCCGGTCGAATCCTTCATGTCGATCAGCAGGAACACCTTCTGCTCGCGCCGAGGCTGGACATAGCGGCCGGTCAGCAGGTTCCTGAGCGTGCCGAAGCCCAGCAGGCGGCCCATCTCGAAGGAAAAGGTGCCGACGATCACCATGGCCGACCCGAAGATGAAGGAGTTGGCCAAGAGGCTGTCGAACTCGAGGGATCGGCCCATGAGGCCATCGAAGAGCGACCGCACGAGGACAGTGCCGCCGACAATGCAGACCATGTAGTAGGCGATCTTGAACGCGAGATAGACGAGCAGCGGCAGTCGCCGCAGGCGTCGCGCAAACGCCCAGCGTGCGCGATAGATCTCGAACAGCAAGATCGGCGTCGCCACCGCGAAGGCGTTCGCGACCCCGAGCAGGGCCGACAGGATAGGTGGAGATTGGGGCGGTGCGACCCGGTAGCCGAACACGGCGCTGACGGCCGCGCTCACCGCGAGCACGATGACGATGACCCGTCGATTCCGCCGCGCGCGGTGGCTCACCTTCATTGCGGGCGGCGCGCGAGCGCCCGGGCGAAGGTTTCGTGGTCGACGTTGCCGCCCGAGCAGACCACGGCAACCGCCCGGCCCTTGACCGGCAGCTTGCCGGTGAGCGCCGCCGCCAGCGCCACGGCGCCGCCCGGTTCGACCACCAGCTTGAACTCGCGGAAGGCGAGCTCCATCGCGTCCAGCACTTCCTCGTCGGTGACCACCAGTCCCGGCCCCAGCAGCTTCTGCGCCAGCGGAAACGTGATGTCGCCCGGCGTCGGCGCCAGCAGCGCGTCGCAGATCGAGCCGGTGAGCCTGTCGTTCTTCTGTTTGATGCCGGTTGCCAGCGAGCGCGCGAGATCGTCGAAGCCGGCCGGCTCGCCGGCATGCACGGTCGTGCCCGGGCTGATGCCTTTCACGCCCAGCGCCACGCCCGTCGACAGTCCGCCGCCCGAGCACGGCGCGGCGACGGCATCGAGCACGACGCCTGCCGCCTTTGCCTGTTCGGCGATCTCGATGCCGACCGTTCCCTGGCCGGTGAGGATCCACGGATGGTCGTAGGGTGGCACGATGGTGGCGCCGGTCCTGGCCGAGATTTCCTGGCCGATCGCCTCGCGGCTGTCCTTGACCCTGTCGTAGAGCACGATCTCGGCGCCCGAGGCCCGCGTGTTGGCCACTTTCAGTGTCGGCGCGTCGGCCGGCATGACGATCGTGGTCCTGACCCCCAGCAACCGGCCGGCTTCGGCCAGTCCCTGCGCGTGGTTGCCCGACGACCAGCCGACGGCGCCGTTGCGGCGCTGGGCCTCGCTCATCTGGCTGAGGAAATTGTAGGCACCGCGCAGCTTGAAAGAGCCGGTGCGCTGCAGGCACTCGGCCTTGATGAACAGCCGCCCGCCCAGCATGGCATTGACCCGCGCGTTCTCGAGCAAAGGTGTACGCAGCGCGATCCCTTCCAGGCGCGTCGCGGCGGCTTGGACGTCGGCAAAGCCCGGCAGTGACATCAGGCCACGCCGAGCAGCGCCGGCAGTTCCGACAGGTCGCGGAGCTGGGCAACGGGTTTCCCCGGCAAATTGTCGTCGGGCGCGCCGGCGCGATTGACCCACACGGTACGGAAGCCGAAATGCGCCGCGCCGTGCGCGTCCCAGCAGTTCGACGACAGGAAGCAGACCTTGGCCGGCTTCACGCCGCTGCGCGCCTCGACCAGGCGATAGACGCGGGAGTCGGGCTTGTAGACGCCGACATCCTCGACGCTGAGCACGGCCTCGAAGCGGGCGGCCAGCCCCGCCGCCGAGACCGCGGCGTCGAGCATTTCGGGGTTGCCGTTGGACAGGATCGCCAGGCGCAGGCCGGCCTTCTGCAGGCGGTCGAGCATCGCCGGTACTTCGGCGAAGGCGTCGAGCGACAGATAGGCGTTCATCAGCTTGTCACGCACCGACGGGTCGGCGATGCCGTGCGCGGCGAGGCAGTGGTCGAGGGCCTCGCCCGTCACCTGCCAGAATTTCGTATAGGCCGCCATGCCGTTGCGCAGCCAGGTGTACTGGATCTGCTTGGAACGCCACATCTCGGCCAGCGCGTCGGCCTTGGGGCCGATGGCGTCCCGGTGGCGGGCGACCGCAGAATTGAAGTCGAACAGCGTGCCGTAGGCGTCGAACACGCACATCTCCGTCCCGCTCAGCGTGGTGCTCATGAATTGCTCCCAAAGGCTCAAGACCTTAGGCTACCAAGCATGTTCATCGCCATCGTTCAAATTCCCATGGCCAAACGGCCGCGCGATGCCGCCGTTGCGGCCGCCGGGAAATCGGCCCCGACCTACACCGCGCTCGCGGCCAAGGGGCTGCTGCGCAAATATTACCTCAACGGCGACGCCGGCGGCGGCGGTGTCTACCTCTGGGAGTCCGAGGCTGCGGCGCGCGCCTGGTACACGCCGGAGTGGGAGAAGCGGATGGAAGCCGCGTTCGGCGCCAGGCCGGCGGTCACCTATTACGACAATCACGTCGTGGTCGATAATGAGGCGGGCCAGGTCAGGGTCGAGGGCGAGAACTCGTAATTTCTTCCGGACCGCGCGCGTCCCGCGCGCTCATGATCCCGAGCGAGCCGGAGGCTCGCGGTCCGTATGAACACGAAAGCAGGAGGAAAGATGCAGAAGCGTAAACTGGGGCGTACCGGCCTTGAAGTATCGGTTCTCGGCTATGGCGCGGGCGCCGTTGGCGGGCTGTTCACCAAGGGCACGGCGGCCGAGCAGTCGCGCGCGGCGGGACGGGCCATCGATGCCGGCATCAACTACTTCGACACCGCCGCGCTCTACGGCAACGGCGAATCCGAACGCAATCTCGGCCGTGCGCTCAATGGCCTGAAGGCCGATGTGATCGTTGGCACCAAGTTCCGGCTGGCCGCACCTCATCGGGCCGACGTCGCCGGGTTCACCGCGCAGTCGCTCGACGAGAGCCTGAAGCGCCTGGGCCGCGACCATGTCGACCTGCTGCAGCTCCACAATCCGCTGGTCTCCATCGACTCTGGCGACAGGCTTGCCATAGAAATCGCGCTGAACGAGGTGGCACCGGCGCTGGAGAAGCTCCGCAAGGCCGGCAAGACGCGCTTCATCGGCTTCAGCGGCGTCGGCGAGCCGCCGGCGCTCCACCAGGCGGTCGAATCGAAGCTCTTCGACACGGTGCAGGTCGTCTACAACGCGCTCAATCCCAGCGCCGGCGGGCCGGCACCCAAGGGCATGCCCGGCCTCGACTACGACCGCCTGCTCGACAAGGCGAAGGCGGCCGGCATGGGCACCATCGTCATCCGCGCGCTGGCGGGCGGCGCACTCAGCGGCACCGCCGAGCGTCATCCGCTGGCCATGCAGGACGTCCCGCCGATCGGCTCGGCGCTCGATTTCGCCACCGACGTGGAGCGCGCCCGGGAACTGGAGCCGCTGGTGCGTGAAGCCGGGGCCGCGAGCCTCACCGAACTCGGCGAGCGCTTCGTGATCTCCCATCCCGCCGTCTCGACCATGCTGATCGGCTACTCGACCTTGCAACATCTCGACGAGGCGATCGCCGCGGTGAACAAGGGGCCGCTGCCGGAGGCGGTGCTGAAGCGCATCGGCTAGATCGCCGGGGTAATTACTGGCCGAGCGCGTCCTTCGTCCAGCGCTCGATGGCCGCCGCATCCATGGCGCCGGACTGGCGGGCGATTTCCTTGCCATGCTTCAGAAGAATCATCGTCGGAATGCCCCGGATGCCGAACCGGCTGGCGAGCTCCTGTTCGTCTTCGGTATTGACCTTGGCCAGACGGACGGCCGGTTCCAGATGGCCCGCCGCCTTCTCGAATTGCGGCGCCATGGCCTTGCAGGGGCCGCACCACGGCGCCCAGAAATCGACCAGCACCGGGATGTCGCTCTTGGCGGTGTGGGCTTCGAAGCTCTTTGCGTCGAGAGCCACGGGATGCCCGGCGAACAGCGGCGAGCCGCATTTGCCGCATCTGCCGGCGTTGCCCGCAGCTAGCTTCTCCCGCGGGAACCGGTTGAGGGTGCTGCAGGCGGGGCAGGCGAGAATGAGTGCGTCGGTCATGAAGAACCTCGCTGACTGCAGGCGATGATGTTTCCAACAAGATCGTGCGGCCTTGATGCGAATCAAGGCCGCATCCACCCGGGATCGTATGAATATGAAGGGATGGGTTGAATCACATGAGCGAACAGGTCTCCGTCACGATCACGCGCCAGGACAAGTATCGCTTCCTGGTCGATTTCGGATCCGGCATGCCCACATCAGTGGCCGACGAGCCGGCGCCGCTGGGCGATGGGGCGGGGCCGTCGCCGTCGCACCTGCTGGCCGCCGCCATTGCGAACTGCCTCTCCGCGAGCCTGCTTTTCGCGCACGGGAAGTTCAAGGAAGACCCGGGGCGCCTGACGGCGACCGCGGTTTGCCGGTTCGGTCGCAACGACAGGAACAGGCTGCGGGTCGTCGGGATCGACGTCACCTTGACCCTGGGGGTGGCACCCGAAACACTCGGCCATCTCGATCGCGCCCTGGCGCAGTTCGAGGAATTCTGCACGGTCTCCCAGAGCGTGAAGGCCGGCATTCCCTTCACCACCGTCGTCCTGGCGCCCGACGGTCGCGTGCTCAAGTCGGGTTGAGGCTTGCATGTGCGAGCTGTTCTGCCTGTCCAGCCGCTTGCCGACCCGTGTCACTTTTTCGCTCCGGAAGTTTGCCGATCGCGGAGGACTGGGCGGCCACAATGTCGATGGCTGGGGCGTGGCCTTTCATGACGGGCGTGAAGTGCGTCTGTACAAGGAGCCCGAACCGGCGGGCGACAGCCCCTGGCTTGCCTTCATCCAGGAACGCCGCCTGCCGACGCGCCTGTTGGTCTCGCACATTCGCCACGCCACCCGCGGCGCGCTTTCGTTGGCCAACACCCAGCCGTTCGCGCGCGAGCTTGGCGGGCGCACGCATCTGTTCGCGCACAACGGCCGCCTCGAGGGCATCGACGATCGGTTCGCCGCCTCGAAGGTTCGCTTCCGCCCGGTGGGCGACACCGATTCGGAAACAGCCTTCTGCCTGCTGCTGGAGCGCCTGTCGCCCCTGTGGGACGGCGGTGCCGTCCCGCCGCTCGCCGCAAGGCTTGCTGTCGTCGCCGATCTGGCCGGGGAGCTGCGGCCGCTCGGGCCCGCCAACTTTCTCTACAGCGACGGCGAGGTCGTCTTCGGCCACGGACACCGCCGCACGCAGGCCGATGGAACCATCGCGCCACCGGGCCTGTGGTGCCTCCAGCGCGCCTGTGCCGTCGATGCGGAAGCGCCGACGCCGTCAGGCGTAACCATCGAGCCGGGTGCCGGGCCGCAGGAAATCACGCTTCTGGCCAGCGTCCCTGTCACAGGCGAACAATGGCGGCCGCTCGCCGAGGGCGAGATCGTCGTCGTTGCCGACGGTCAGGTCGTGCCGGCTTCCTTGCCGTCGTCGCGCAGCCAGACATAGATCGCCGGGATCACCAGCACGGTCAGGGCCGTCGACGACGCCAGTCCGAACACCATCGAGATCGCCAGCCCCTGAAAGATCGGGTCGGTGAGGATGAAGGCGGCACCGATCATGGCTGCCGCCGCGGTCAGGAAGATCGGCTTGAAGCGGATGGCGCCGGCCTCGAGCAGCGCGTCGCGCAGCGCGGCACCCTCGGCGCGGCGATGCTGGATGAAATCGACCAGCAGGATCGAGTTGCGCACGATGATGCCGGCGAGTGCGATAAAGCCGATCATCGACGTTGCCGTGAACGGCGCGCCGAACATCCAGTGGCCCAGCACGATTCCGATCAGGGTCAGCGGCACCGGCGTCAGGATCACCAGCGGCAAGCGGTAGGACCCGAACTGGGCCACGACCAGCAGGTAGATACCGAGGATCGCCACGCCGAAGGCGGCGCCCATGTCGCGGAAGGTGACGTAGGTTACCTCCCATTCGCCGTCCCACAGCAAGGCGGGCGCGGACTCGTCGGCCGGTTGGCCGTGATAGAGGATCCTGGGCGGCCCGGCCTTGCCCCAGTCGAGCTTGGCGATCTCGTCCTCGACCGCCAGCATGCCGTAGACCGGCGCCTCGAACCGGCCGGCGACCTCGGCCTGCACCATTTCGGCGAAGCGGCCATCGCGCCGGAACAACGTGTAGGAAGCAGGCTCGCGCTTGACCGTGACGACGTCGCCCAGCTCGACGTTGGCGCCCTCGCGCTGCGTGCCGCCGGCGGGCAGGGGCGTCGACAGGATGCGCTCGCCCAGCCACTCGGCGCTGCGCGGCAGCTTGACCACGATCTCGATCGGCTTGGCGTTGTGGCCGCGCTGGGAGTAGCCGACCTTCACGCCGCCGATGATGGCGGCGATGGTGTCGTACACCGCCTGCTCCTCGACGCCATAGAATTCGAGGTTCTCCTGGTTGATCGAGAAGCGCAGACGCTCGCCCGGCGGCCGGAAGGTGTCGTCGAGGTCGACGACGAACGGCACCTTCTCGAAGGCCTCGCGAACCTTGATCGCCGTCTCGCGGCGCGTCTTCTCGTCAGGGCCGTAGATCTCGGCCAGCAGCGTGGCGAGCACCGGCGGACCGGGCGGTACTTCGACCACCTTCACCGCGCTGCCTGCGGGCCGAGCGAGCCCCTTCAGCCGCTCGCGCACATCGAGGGCGATGGCGTGGCTGGCCCGGGCGCGCTTTGCCTTGGGCAGGAGGTTGACCTGGAGGTCGCCCTGCTGCGGAGAGACCCTGAGATAGGAATGGCGCACCAGGCCGTTGAAATTGAACGGCGCCGCCGTTCCGGCGTGGACCTGGATCGAAGTCATCTCGGGCAGGTCTTTGAGCCGGTCGGCGGCGGCGGTGAGGATGCGGTCGGTCTGCTCGAGCGTCGTGCCTTGGGGCAGGTCGACGACGACCTGGAGCTCGGACTTGTTGTCGAAGGGCAGCAGCTTTACCGCGACGTCGCGGGTGAAGAACAGCACGCAGACCGCGAGCGTGGCGATACCGACGACCAGCAGGAAGAAGCCGGAGCGCCGTCGGCCCCGCAGCAGCGGCCGTGCGACCCTGAGGAAGAGCCGGCCGAGCGCGCCGCCGTCGCCGTGGCCGCCGGCCGTCACTGCGGTCGGGGAGGCCTTGGCGAAATGGCGGCCGGCGACGCGGTACAGCAGCCAGGGCGTGATGACGACAGCGACGAAGAACGAGAAAATCATCGCCATCGAGGCATTGGCCGGGATCGGGCTCATGTAGGGGCCCATCAGCCCGCTCACGAACATCATGGGCAGCAGCGCCACGATGATGGTGAGGGTGGCCACGATGGTGGGATTGCCGACTTCGGCCACGGCCTCGATCGCGGTGGTCCTGAGATCCGCCCCGCCGCGCGCCTTCCAGTGGCGGACGATGTTCTCGACCACGACGATGGCATCGTCGACCAATATACCGATCGAGAAGATCAGGGCGAACAGGCTAACGCGATTGATGGTGTAGCCCATCAGCCACGAGGCGAAGAGGGTGAGCAGGATCGTGGTCGGAATCACCACCAGCACGACGACGCCCTCGCGCCAGCCCACCGTGATGGCGATCAGCAGGACGATCGACAATGTGGCGAGCGCCAGGTGAAACAGCAGCTCGTCGGCCTTCTCGGTCGCGGTCTCGCCGTAGTTCCGGCTGACGGTCACTGCAACGTCGTCAGGTACGAGACCGCCGCGCACCGTCTTCAGCCGCGCCAGGATCTCGTCGGCGACGATCACGGCGTTGGCGCCGCTGCGCTTGGCGAAGGCCAGGGTCACCATCGGCCGGCGTTCGAGTTCGCCGGACGCGCCCCGGGCCAGCGTCCAGGTGCGGTGGCCCGGTTCGGCGGCGCCGACGACGATATTGGCGACGTCCTTTACGTAGACCGGACGGCCGTCGCGCGAGGTGAGCAGGAGGAGGCCGATATCCGGAACGCCCTGCAGCGTCTGGCCGACGACCACCGGGATGTTCCGGTTGAGCTGGCGAAAAGCCCCGACGACGAAGGAGCGGTTGGCGTTGGCCAGCTTGTCGACGAACTGGTTGAGGGTGATGCCATAGAGCGCAAGCCTCTCCGGGTCGGGTTCGACGCGGATCTGGTTGGCGCTGCCGCCGACGATGTAGCTGAGGCCGACATCGTGGACCTTGACGAGTTCATGTCTGAGTTCGTCGGCGATCTGGAAGAGTCCGTTGTCGGTCCAGCGCGCGGCTGCCGCAGCCTTGGGCTCGAGCGTCAGGGCCACGATCGCCACGTCGTTGATGCCGCGGCCGATGATCAGAGGCTCGGGGATGCCCTTGGGCAGGTCGGCGATGTTGGCCCGGACCTTTTCGTGAATGCGCAGGCGGGCGGTGTCCTCCGAGGTGCCGACGAAGAAGCGGGCCGTCACGAGTACCGCATCGTCCTGCGAGAACGAGTAGACATGCTCGACGCCGGGAATCGCCTTGACGATGTCCTCGAGCGGCTTGGTGATCAATTCGATGGCGTCGCTGGCCTTGTAGCCGTTCGCGGTGACCAGGATATCGACCATCGGCACGCTGATCTGCGGCTCCTCCTCGCGCGGCAGGGCGAACAACGCCAATATGCCGACCAGCACGGCCGCCACGAGGAACAGCGGCGTCATGGGCGAGGAGATGGACGCCCGGGTGAGCGCGCCGGAAATTCCGAGCTTCATGGCCGGACGACCACGTCGCCCTCGTTGAGACCCGACAGCACCTCGATGCCGCCGTCGACCGGCAGTCCGGGCTGGACCACGACCTCGGTGCCGTCCTTCAGCTTCACGTAGCTCACGCCGTAGCGCCGGTAGAGAACGTCCGCCGGGACCACCAGCGCGTCACGCTTGCCGGTAGCGACATAGACCCGCGTTCGTTCGCCGACGAAGAAGTCGCCCAGTCCGTCGACCTCGGCATCGGCGATCACCCGGCCCTGGTCGATCTGCGGATAGACCAGCCGCACGCGGCCGCGGCGCAGCGTCTCCTGATCCTGTTGCTGCAGGCCGCGGGCGCCCACCAGGATGGTGTCGCCGGCCTTCATGAAGCGGGCATGCCGCTCGGGAAGCTGCAGGCGCAGGATGTAGTTGTCGGTGGCCAGGGTGGCGATCGTCTCGCCGGCCAGCACGACGCTGCCGATGGACACGGGGACCTTGAGCACCCGTCCCGCGGCGGGCGCGAGGACGGCGCCTTCGGTCGACTGCTGCTCGACTACGTCGCGGTCGGAGCCGAGAGCCTCGAAGGTCCGGATGGCGACGTCGAGGCGGGTGCGCGTCTGGTCGAGTTGGGCCTGGGAGATCGTGCCGGATGCCCGGAGCTGCTGCATGCGGTTGAAGTCGATCTGGGCCTGCTCGCGGGCAGCGCTCTGTGCCTGGATGCGCGACTCGAGCGCCTGGATCTGCAGCGCGAGCTTGGGGTCCACCACCAGGGCGATGCGGTCGCCGGCGGCGACCTGATCGCCTTCGCGCACGGCGAGCGCCACGATGGTGCCGCCGATGCGGGCACGGGCCGGCAACTCGCGCACCGGTTCGACCGTGGCGATCACGGCTTTGCGGTCGTCGACCTGCTGGTGGGTCACGGTCTGCTGGGCGGCGGCGGGCTGGAGGAGGCCGGCCATCAGCAGCAGGGCGGCGGCGGTATTGCGGAACATCTGCGTTTCCTCGGGTAGCGGGCTTGACTTATATATTAGTAAAAACTAAATTAGCAATAATGAATATAGACGAACTTCGATCCCGTGCCGGCGAAGCGGCTTCCTTCCTGAAGTCGATCGCCAACGACCGGCGCCTCATCATCCTGTGCGAGCTCGTCAAGGGCGAACGCACCGTCGGCGAACTCGAGGCCGTTGCCGGCCTCAGCCAGTCGGCGCTGTCGCAGCATCTTGCCAGGCTGCGGGAGGCCAGGCTGGTGAAGACCCGCCGGGAATCGCAGTCGATCTACTACTCGTTGGCCGATCCCGGCGTCAGCAAGGTGATTGGCGTACTGCACGATGTTTATTGTCGACCGGCGCGTCGCCGGTGACGTGAAGAGGAGAGAACCATGTCGACCATGTCGATAGACCGCGCCGTGATGGCCTTCGCAGGTATCATGATCCTGGCGAGCCTCGTGCTGAGCCAGCTTCACAGCCCCTACTGGCTGCTGTTTACAGCCTTCGTGGGGCTCAATCTCCTGCAGGCCTCGTTCACCGGATTCTGTCCGGCCGCGATGATCTTCAAGCGCCTCGGCTGCAAGGCCGGCACTGCCTTCTCCTGACGTCGGGCGGCGCGCAACCCGGCTGGGCTCGATGGGGCGGCTCTGCTTCATCGATGGACCATGGCAGTTGGTCGCACGGGTTCCTTGATGCATCGCAAGGCCCGCCATTGCCGGACGTGAAATTCTTTCTTTTTACAGATCGGAGGATGCCATGCCGAAGATCGTCCCAAAGATCGTCGTCCTGGGTGCCGGAATCGGCGGAATTTCAATGGCGTATGAGCTGCGATCGGCGGTCGGCCGGCAGGCAGACATCACCGTCGTTTCCGATTCCGAGTGGTTCCATTTCGTCCCGTCCAATCCCTGGGTTGCCCTGGACTGGCGCAAGCCGGAGGACATCAAGGTTCACCTGCCCGAGGTGCTGACCAGGCTCGGCATCGGCTTCGACGCCAGCGGGGCAAGGCACGTCCATCCTGCCGAGAACGCCATCGAGCTCAACGACGGACGCCGGCTTTCCTACGATTACCTGGTCATCGCGACCGGGCCAGCGCTTGCCTTCGACGAGGTTCCGGGCCTCGGCCCGGACGCCAACAGCCTCTCGATCTGTCATGTCGATCACGCCGGAGCGGCGGCCGAACGGTGGGAGCGCTTCTGCGCCGATCCCGGCCCGATCGTCGTCGGTGCCGTGCAGGGCGCGTCCTGCTTCGGCCCGGCCTACGAGTTCGCGCTGATGATGAGCACCGACCTGCGTCGTCGCAAGATTAGGGACCGCGTGCCGATCACTTTCGTCACGCCCGAGCCCTATATCGGCCATCTCGGACTGGGCGGGGTCGGCGACACCAAGAGCCTGCTCGAATCGGTGCTGCGCGATCACGACATCAAGTGGTTGACCAACGCCCGGGTCGACCGGGTCGAGCCGGACGCGGTCGAGTGCACCGAGATCGTCGCCGAGGGCAAGCCTGGTCCGCAGCATCGCTTCCCGGCCAGGCTCGCCATGCTGATTCCCGGGTTCCGCGGCGTTGCGTGCCTGATGGGCGACGACTGCAAGGGCCTGCCGGGCCTCGCCAATCCACGTGGCTTCGTGCTGGTCGACAAGCATCAGCGCAACCCGGCGTATGGAAACATATTCGCCGTCGGTGTCTGCATCGCCATCCCGCCCTATGAACAGACCGCGGTGCCGGTCGGCGTGCCCAAGACCGGCTACATGATCGAATCGATGGTGGCGGCCGTCGCCGAGAACATCTCGGCGCTGATCGCCGGCCGGGAGCCGGCGCGCGAGCCGACCTGGAATGCCGTTTGCCTGGCCGACTTCGGCAACGACGGCGTGGCCTTCGTCGCGTTGCCCCAGATTCCGCCGCGCAACGTCAACTGGTCGAGCCGTGGCTACTGGGTGCACGCCGCCAAGATCGGCTTCGAGAAGTACTTCCTGCACAAGGTGCGCAGCGGTGCCAGCGAGCCTGGCTACGAACGTCTGGCGATGAAGCTGCTGGGCATCAATCGGCTGCGCCCCGAAAAGACCGAAACCCCGCCGCCCGAGCACGCGGCCTGAAAGGAAACACGATATGTCCTATTACATCGGCAAGACGCTCGCCCTGGGGTTCGACGAAGCGGTGCGCCGCACGACCGAGGCGCTCAAGGAGGAGGGTTTTGGCGTGCTCACCGACATCGACGTGCAGGACACGCTGAAGAAGAAGATCGGTGTGGATTTCCGCCGCTACCGGATCCTGGGCGCCTGCAACCCGAAGCTTGCCCATGAGGCGCTTCAGCTCGAGGGCAATGTCGGTGCCATGCTGCCGTGCAACGTCGTGGTGCAGGAGGCGGCCGGCGGCGGCATCGAGGTCGCGGCGATCGACCCCGTGGCGTCGATGATGGCGATCGACAATCCCCGCCTCAAACAGGCCGCCGAACAGGTCCGTGACAAGCTGCAACGGGTGGTGTCGCGACTTTGAGATTTGAAGCTGGATCTCATCGGTCTATTGCGAGAAAGCAAGGACATTGATGCTGCTGGCATGGCGAGGGGCCGCCAAATCTCGACAAGTTCTGCAGGTTCTGCTATGAATTTTCG
>CALFRN010000155.1 GCA_937919085.1 uncultured Reyranella sp. | reverse complement strand
ACCATGACGGCAGGAAGGGCCAGGCAATGGAACGAGCCGTTCCGGGAAGCAGCGGACTGGATCAAGACGTTCCCGACATGCGAGGGTCGGCCGATTCCGGTCATCAACGCCCAGCCGCGTGCCTGGTTCAAACCTGGCTACTCCGAAATCCTCTACGCCGACTTCTACGCCACCTATCTTGATAACTTTGCTCACCCCCAAGTCGTCTTCAAGGAGGATGTTCTCGGACACAAAATTCCCGACAACATGAGGGAATATCTGGAGTGGCGCCTCGATGGAAACGGATGTCCGATCCTGGCCTGGTCGATCCATCTCATCACCGGGGAAGAGTTCGAGGCCGCTGCCAAAGCGCTCCTGGAGACCGTCGGCCGGCCGGCGACCGATTTCGTCGTCCAGACGAAGATTCTCCGCGATGGCCTTCCCGGATATGTGCTGCATGTCGAGGGGCAGAGGACCGGCGATCCGTCGCAGTCGAGAGATCCCCGGGCGCCGCCGTCGCAGAGAAGGACCGGCCCCGCTCCCACGCCCACCCGGCCGCCGTCGATCCGGAAATGAGCCGTTCGCCTCGTCCTCCTTGTCGTGAGGTCAGATGAAGACCCTGCTGCTGAGCAACATCAACATGCAGCCCCTGGTGTCCCTGCTGAAACCCGCGGAGGTAGTGTGCGGGGCCTACAACAGCATCCTGATGGATCTGGTGGACCCTAACTCGCCGGCGGCATCGGATGAGTTCGACCGCGTCTTCTGCCTTTTCGACACCGATGCCTTGCTGGGCGACGTCGCATACGGCGAAGAAGGCCCCGACCAATGCGAAACCCTGATTGCGGCGCTCGGGCAGTTCTGCAATCGGCACCCGGGCAAGATCGTTATTGCCCACACGTTCTGCGTCAGCACGAGCCGCTGGCTAAGCTTCGCCGACCTCGCGCATCCGCAGTCGCTGCGGAGCCGTGAAACCGCGCTCAACGAGCGGCTGGTCGCGTTGGCCAGGGAGACGACGAACCTGCTGCTGATCGATCTCGAGGCGATCGTCCGCCGGCACGGTGAAGCGGCGTTGATGTCTTCGACCTTCTGGTATGCCGGCCGGATTCGCTACACCAAGCAGATGTTCCGCATCCTGGCGACGACGATCCAGCAGGCGCTCGAGGCCTATGCCAATCGCAGCCGGAAAGTTCTCGTGCTCGATCTCGACAATACGCTGTGGGGTGGCATCGTCGGCGAGCTCGGTCCGCTGGACGTGGCGTTGTCGGAAGAGGGCGGAGGGCGCTGCTTTCGCGACTTCCAGCGTGCGCTCAAGGCTCTGACGAAGACCGGTGTGTTGCTGGCGATCTGCAGCAAGAACAACGCTGCCGATGTCGACGAGGTCTTCGACCGCAATGAGATGATGATCCTCGGCCGCGAGGATTTCGCCAGCCTGCGCGTCAACTGGCAACCCAAGCCCGAGAATATCGTCGACATCGCCAACGCGCTGGATCTCGGACTCGACAGTTTCGTCTTCATCGACGACAACCCCGTCGAACGGGCGCTGGTGGCTTCGACGCTGCCCGAAGTGGCGGTGCCGGAGTTTCCCCGCCGGGTCGAGGATCTGCCGCAGTGGTTCGCGCGCGAGATCGTGCCGCGCTACTTCGGCAAATACTTCATCGGCGAGGAAGACCGCAACAAGACGGCCCAGTACCGGGCCAACGAGGTGCGTCGCACGCTGTCGGCCAATCTCGACCTCGGTGCATTCCTGGCCGAACTCGGCATCGAGTGCACGCTCCACGTCGATTCAGCCGATCTCGTCACGCGCGCCGCGCAGATGACGCAGAAGACCAACCAGTTCAACCTGACGACCCGGCGTTACCAGGTTCCAGATCTCAAGCGGTTCGTCGATAGCAAGGACCACGCGGTCATCCTGCTCGACTACAAGGATCGCTTCGGATCTGAAGGGGCGGTGGGACTTGCCATCCTGGATTTTCCGGCTGGCCGGATCGACACGTTCCTGATGAGCTGCCGGGTCATCGGCCGTGGCGTCGAAGAACGCATCATCGGCAAGGCGATCGAGCTTTTCCGCCAGCGTGGCGTCGCGAAGATGGTTGGTGAATTCATTCCGACCCGCAAGAACGGACTTGTCGCGTCGTTCTACGAGGGCCACGGTTTTTCCCTGGTTTCCCGGGCGGAAGACGGCCGGAAACTCTATGAAAGGATCATCTCGTGAGCGAGCGTGCCGTGCGCGAAATCATCGCCCTGATCGCTGTCGAACTGGAAATCCCGGAGAGCAGATTGAGTGCCGCATCGTCGACCGATACGACACCCGAGTGGGACTCCGTCGGGCACCTGAATATCTGCCTGGCGATCCAGGATCGCTACGGTGTCAGTCTCGACATGGATGCTATCGGCGAATTGACCAGCGTCGCGGCACTGGCGGCTCTGATCGACAAGACCTGACCCGCGACTAGAACAGGAAATGCCGCAGTTCGGCGCGCGACGAATGCATGTGAATGACGTCGCGCTTGACCAGCGGAAGCCTGTCGCCCGTGCGTGTCAGGCCACGCTGGGTCGTCAGGAAGCTCCTGTATCCGACCTCCATGGCGATCTGCGGGTCGCGGTCAGAGCGGAAATCGCGATCCGGCCGGCCCCACGGGCAGCAGAAGTGATCACAGCGGCGCTTTAGCGCCGCCTCGATTTCGGCTTTGGACTGGGTGAGCTCCAAGCGGACCTCGTCGGCAGACAGGCTCATGAGGTTGCGGTGATTGACCGTGTGCGAGCCGAAGGTGACCAACGGGGATTTCGCCATTGCGGCGATGTCGTCCCAGCTCATGTAGCCCGGCTGTCCGACCTGACTGGTGATGATGAAGATCGAGAGCGGAATCCCGAGACGCTCGAAGACCGGCCAGGCTTCGCCGCAGGTCGTCGCCAGGCCGTCGTCGAAGGTCACGGTGAACAACGGACGGTCGAGCACGGACCGGGCTTCCATCAGCCCGATCGCCCGGTCGAGGTCGATGAACTCGCCGTGCTCCCGCATCAGCAGGAGCTGTGCCTCCAGGCTGGCGGTCTCGCCCGGCAGGACGTCGTGATAGCAGACGAAGCGGATGCCGGGTTGCAGCTTGGCACCCAACTTCCTGAGCGAAAGCGCGCCGATGGCCAGGGCCCGGCCCGCCTGCCTCAGATTGGCGACGACCATTTTTTCTCCTCGAAACGCAGATCGATCAGAAAGCCAGCTCGCCCCACATATTGTCAATCTGGCTGCGGTGGAGATGCTTGGACTTGAACACCGGCGGGGAGTTCAGCTTGTACCTGATGGCGCGGACCCTGGCACCGCCAAGCAGACGTTCGTCGGCGGCGACGCCGACCGCGCGGAAATGCCGGCACAGCAGCCACACGATTCTCTCGATCTGCGACGCGAGCAGCGCCGGCTCGCTCACATGCAGGATCTCGGAGAACGTCGCCTTGCGAAGAATGCGTCTGCCGGCGGCGATGTAGCAGACCCGGTCGCCGTCGACGATCGCGAGGTGTCGGGACCGTGTCCCGATGTGGTCGTCGAAGATCTTCAGGTCGTCTCCCTTCAGGACCTCGCGCACCTTCGAGGGGGAGGTAATCAGACGCCCGCGCCAGGGTCGCATCCACGGCAGGTTCAGAAACGGCAGGATCAGCAGCTTGGCTTCGTCCAGCTTGGCGAATCCGAGGCCGGTGAACAGCTTGAACATCGGGCGCGACGGCGTGTAGTTGACGTAGGTCGTGTCCTTGTCGGCCAGCAGCTTGAACAGCATCTTCAGGCTGTGTGAGCGATGCTCCTCCTTTACGAACCACGGTGCGATGGCGCAAAAGCGCTCCAGCCGGCCCTCGATCGGACGCAGCGAATAGCTTGCGCCCAGGTAGCCGGCGAGCTCGCCGTCGGCCAGCAGGCGTACCCCGAAGCTTTCGTTCCCCGGCAGCCAGTTGCGCTCGCGCATCGGCTCGTCCGGCGACTGGGCCATGTATTCGGGCCATTCCTTCACCAGGAAGCGCTCGATCGCCGGAAGGTCGGCCTTGTGTGCGGGAACGATCTCGATCTTCATGGGTGCATTCTGGAGATGTACCGGACTCGCGCAAGCATCACCCGATATGGGGCCCGGCCGTGTCGGCGCGGACGGGGCTAGGATTCTGGTGGTTTCGCGGGCCTGGCCATCGCCATCAGGGCGGCGATCGCCATGATGGCGAGGCCGAGCAGGGTGAAGCTGCCAATCAGGTAGACCTGTACCGCCGTCGCGGCGACGAGCGCCGAAGTGGCGGTGACCCCGAACTGGCCGAGGATCACGACGAACGCCGCCTGGTAACTGCCAACGTATCCGGGTGCAGTTGGGACCAGCGTGCTCAGGTGAAACAGTTTGAAGGCCGCACGTTTGGCTTCGCCCTCATTGCTGGTCTTCAAAGTTCTCCACAGATACCTGCGTCCGCCGATAGCGATGCGTGCCTGCCAGATGCCGCTGCGGGTGAAGAGCACCAGCTTGCCGCCTTCGAACTGGCGTTCGTTATCCATTCAGCGAAGCCCCAAGGAGCAATGGCGCGCCTGCATCGGGGGTGTGTGGGATGGATGAAGGCCGCCATTGCTTTGGCAGTCCGGCGGGAGGTGGGGTTGTGCCGGTCTTGCAACTGTCGTTGGGGACGACAGCGCACCGACTGTAGACACCTGCCGACAATGCTCTCCACCCATAACGTTACCGGAATGAATACAAGTCGGGCGCAGTCGCCCCAGTGCTAGAATAATTTCTGCCTAACATTTGCCAAGCAAACAAACACTTATCGCTAGTGCATAATAAGTGCCTAACAAAAAATGCTAGCTTTAAGATCGTTAGGCTCGATCTTAAACCCGGCCGTGGCAGTGCTTGAACTTCTTGCCTGAGCCGCACGGGCAGGCGGCATTGCGCGAGACCTTGCCCCAGGTCGAAGGGTCGT
>CALFRN010000154.1 GCA_937919085.1 uncultured Reyranella sp. | reverse complement strand
CCGCTCTGCAATCTCCAGCGCGCTGCGTTCGTGCTGTGCGGTTTCGGGTTCGTGCTCAACCTTCGTTTCGGCATCCAGCCGCTGCATTACGGGCTCGTTCTTCTCGGCGCCCTGTTCGGCCTCGCCACGTCGGGCTACCAGACGCTGTTGCATATCGCGCCCGGCGCCGCCGCGTACGGCGCGCCGTTCCTCGGACTGCACCTCTACACCTGGTCGTTGATCGCGTTCCTGGTGGTGATCGCGGCGGTCGCGGTGCTGATGGTCCTGTCCGGCCGGCCAGAGCACGACCGCACCGATCATCGGGTCGCGCTGCGCTTTCGTGGCGTCTACAAGCTGGCCGCCTACCTGTTGATTGCCGCTACCCTCGCCAACGCCGCCAACAGCTTCCTGCTGTGTGGGCCGGTCGAATGTCCGGACAATCCGACCAGTTACTGGATATCGAACCACCTGCCGTCCTGAGTCGGTTCGCAGCGTGGAGCCGTGTCGAATGCCGGCATGGGTTGGACGTATCGAAGATCCGGGGCTACATCTACGTTTCCAGCCGTCCGGGGGGAACGTCTTGATCCTGCGCAATCTGATGTCCTGCATCGTGCTGCCGCTCGGCCTCGTGGCCGTCGCCGGCTGTTCCATTCCGGAACGCGGGCCGGCGGTGCCACCGACCGATACCACCCGCGCCTTGCCGCTTGGCATCCCCAATGCGCGCTTTTTCGCCGATGGCGATCCCAAGCCCATGATCGACGAAGCCCTGCAGTCCGCCCAGCGTGAGCGGGCGGCGGTGATCGCGGCCGGCGGCCAGGTCTCGGCAAGGCCCGGCGGGCGCCCCAGCCACGTATACTATCTCGCGATTTCCGGCGGTGGCGACAACGGTGCATTCGGTGCCGGCCTGCTGAACGGCTGGACCGAGGCCGGCACGCGACCCGAGTTCAAGATGGTGACCGGGGTCAGCACCGGCGCGCTGATCGCGCCCTTCGCCTTCCTGGGGCCAGCCTACGATCCGGCGCTGCGGGAAGTCTACACGACGATGACTCCAACCAAGGTCTTTCGCTCGCGCGGCCTGACTGCGGCCGTGTTCGACGATGCCATGGCCGATACCGGTCCGCTCGCCGAGTTGATCGCGCACTACGCCAACCAGGCCATGTTCGAAGCCATCGCGCGCGAGTACCTGAAGGGCCGCCTGCTGCTGATCGGCACGACCGACCTCGATGCCCAGCGTCCGGTCATCTGGAATATCGGAGCGATCGCCGCCAGCGGCAAACCCGGAGCGCTGGAGTTGTTCCGCCAGATTCTGCGGGCGTCGGCGGCAATTCCCGGTGCGTTCCAGCCGGTGATGATCGACGTCGAGATCGGCGGGCAGAAGTATCAGGAAATGCATGTCGACGGCGGCGCCATCGCCCAGCTCTTCCTCTATCCGCCGTCGATCAACATTTCAACCCAGCGATTCCAGCGGTCGCGGACCGCCTATATCATCCGCAATGCCCGCCTCGATCCGGACTATGCCGAGAGCACGCGGCGCACGATCTCGATCGCCGGCCGCGCCATCAATACGATGCTGGCGGCCAGCGGCTACAACGACGTCCTGCGGACCTACTTCGTCTCGAAGCGCGACGATGTGGACTACAATCTCGCCTATATCGGCTCGGACTTTGATCCGGCGCCGAAGGCCGGTGAATTCGATCAGGCGTACATGCGTGCGCTTTTTGACTATGGATTTCAGCAGGCGAGGGCGGGGCGCGAATGGCACAAGACGCCACCGGGTCTCGCTCACACAGTGGGCAAGTGAGAGATGGACAAAGCAACACTGGAAGTGAAGGCGCGTCGCGCCGGCCTCGACAAGGCACTGGCGCAGTTCCCCGAGGATGTCGCCGCCGCCGCGGTGCAGGCTGAAACCGTTGCCAGGCACATCAAGGCGCCGGCCGATCCGCGCGCCGAGCCGTGGCCACCGATGCGTGTCGGGAACCGCCCATGACCGAACTGCACTGGATGACGGCGTCTGCCGCGGCGCGGGCGATCGCCGCGAAGGAACTCTCGCCCGTCGAACTCATGACCGCGCTGCTTGCCCGCATCGAGCGCCTTGACCCCAGGCTCAATGCCTTTATCCATCTCGACGCCGCCGCGGCGATGGAGGCTGCGCGATCGGCCGAGGTCGAGGCCTCCGCCGGACGCCTGCGCGGCCCGCTGCACGGCGTTCCGGTCGGCATAAAGGACATCATGGATGTGGCGGGCCTGCCCACCACCTGTCACTCGAAGATACTCAAGGACAATGTCGCCACTTCCGATGCGGTCTGCGTGTCGAAGCTGCGTAGTGCTGGTGCCATCGTACTGGGCAAGCTCTCGACCCACGAATTCGCCATCGGCGGGCCGAGCTTCGACCTGCCGTGGCCGCCGGCCCGCAACCCGTGGAACACAGACCACCATCCCGGCGGCTCGTCGTCGGGGTCGGGCGCCGGCGTGGCAGCCGGCCTGTTCGCGATGGCGCTCGGCAGCGATACCGGCGGCAGCGTGCGCAATCCGGCAAGCTGCTGCGGCATCGTCGGGATCAAGCCGACCTATGGGCTCGTCTCGCGCCGGGGCGTCTTTCCGCTGGCCTTTACCCTCGATCATGTCGGGCCGATGACCCGCACCGTGGCCGACAACGCGCTGATGCTCGAGGTTCTGGCCGGTCACGACCCCGGCGATCCCGGCAGCGTCGCGGTGGTCCACCGCCGCTACGCCGAGGGTCTTGAACGTGACATACGCGGGCTGCGCGTCGGCTTCATCCGGCACTTCCACGAGGTCGACATGCCCGCCGATCCCGAGGTGACGGCGGCGCTGGAGCATGTCGCGCGGACGCTCCAGCTCGAAGGCGCGGAAGTCCGCGACATCCATTTGCCGACGCTGGTCGAATTCGGCGCGGTCAACCGCGTGATCCTGCAAAGCGAGGCATGGGCGATCCATGCGCCGTGGCTGCGGGAGCGCCCCGGCGACTATGGCCAGCTGGCCCGTCGCCGCATCCTGGCCGGCGCGTTCTTCAGTGCCGAGGATTATGTTCAGGCCCAGCGCCGGCGATTGGAGCTGATCGCGGCCGTCGATGCCGCCCTCGGCGAGGTCGACGTGCTGTTGTGTGCCAGTTCGATGGATCCGGCCTGCCGGATCGACAACCCTGCCGATGTCGAGCGCACCTATTCCCGCCAGGCCCGCACGCCCTTCAACATCACCGGCCATCCCGCGCTCGCCATGATGGCGGGGGTCTCGGTGGGCGGCCTGCCGCTCTCGGTCCAGTTCGTCGGCCGCAACTTCGCCGAGGCGACGCTGTTCCAGGTGGCACGGGCATGGGAGCGCGCGGCGGGCACCGACCGGAAGCACCCGGCGATCGTGTGACGCCCGGTCAGGTGGCCGGACGTCTCTGCCATAGCTTGTTGCCGATGTAGACGACGGCGAGCAGGCCGGCACCGACGAGGTCGGTATAAAGACCGGGTGCCAGCAGTCCGAAGGCGCCGACCACCAGAGCGGCCCGCGAGAGCCAGCCGATCGCCCCGACGCCGTAAAGCCATCCTTCGAGCCCGGACGCCAGCAGCCAGACCGCGAAGCAGGCGGTCGTGACGTCGTGGACGATGTGCAGCGGCGTGCCGATCAGGATCAGCGTCGGGTTGAGCACGAACAGGAACGGCAGCACGAAGTTGATCAACCCCAGCCGCATTGCCCAGATGCCGGTACGCCAGGGATCGGACTTGGCGATGCTGGCCGCGGCGATGGCGGCAAGCGCCACCGGCGGCGTGATGAAGCTGATCAGACCCCAGTAGAGGATGAACAGATGGGCGCCGATCGGGTTGAGCCCGCCGCCGATCAGGGCCGGCCCCAGCGTGATCGCCAGGAAGATGTAGCAGGCGCTGGCCGTCATCCCCATGCCGAGGATGAAGCTCGTGATCGCGCCCAGCACCAGCAGGAGATAGATGTTGCCGCCGGCGAACTGCAGCAGCTCGCGCGAAAATGCGCCGCCCACGCCGGTGTAGGACAGCGAACCGACAATGAAGCCGATGCCGGCCAGGATGGCGACGATGTTGACGATGTTGCGCGTGGCGTCGATCGCCAGATCGCGCAGGCCGGCCAGGCCGAAGCGCTTGCTGCCGAACACGATCGTCGTGCCGATCAGCACCGCCGTCGCGATGTAGGGCGCCAGCGCCTCCTGCTTCATCACCAGCAGCAGGTAGGTGAGCAGGCCGAGGCTGAAGAGAAAGTGCCAGCCCTTCTTCAGCACGGGCAGCAGGGGCGGGATCTCTTCCGCCGGCTGACCTTTCAGTCCGTTCTTCGCCGCGTAGTGATCGGCCTGCAGCAGCAGGGCGCCGTAGTACAGCAGCGCCGGCACGACGGCGGACAGCATGACGGTGCTGTAGGGCACGTTCAGGAACTCGGCCATGATGAAGGCGACGGCGCCCATCACCGGCGGCATCAGCGCGCCGCCGGTCGAGGCGCAGGCCTCGACCGCCCCGGCATAGTGCGGCGGATAGCCGACGCGCTTCATCGTCGGGATCGTCATCTGGCCGGTCGTGACGACGTTGGAGATGACGCTGCCGGAGAGCGAGCCGAAGAAGCCGCTCGACAGCACCGCCACCTTGGCCGGCCCGCCGCGCGTGCGGCCCATCAAGGCGATGGCCAGCGACATGAAGAACTCGCCGCCGCCGGTCACCACCAGCGCCGAGCCGAAGACCAGGAAGCCGATCAGCAGCGAGGCCACGGTGCGCATCGGCACGCCGATGATGCTTTCCACGCCCATGCCGTGCGCGCTTATCGTGTCGGCAAAGCTGCTGCCCGGCCCCCAGAGGAACCCGGGCATGACGTCGGCGAACATCGGATAGACGGCGAAGACCGCGCACAGGACGAACAGGATCGACCCGCCGGCGCGGCGCACGCCCTCGAGCGCCAGAAGGCAGATGACGCCCGCCACGGTGATGGCTTCCACCGGGGCGGCGAGGTCCCAGCCTTCGGCGACGATGCGGCCGCCGTGCCAGGCAAGATAGCCGGTCGCGACAATGGCGGCGGCGAACAGGCCCCAATCGTACCAGGGTATCGCCAGGCGGTCGGCCTTGCGCGCGGGGTAGGCGAGGAAGGCCAACGACAGAAACAGGCCGAGCAGAAGGTAATAGAACGACGTGTCGATGATCGGCTCGCCGAACATGTGCAGATTGAACGTCTGGTTGACCGTCAAAAGCACGCCCGCGCTGCCCATGACGACGGCCAGCCAGTAGGCCGGCCCGACAAGCCTGTCACGACCGCCGTCTTCCGGCGCGAGTTCGATCTCGCCCGCGCTCGCACTGTCGCTCATACGCTCTACGCCTCCCAGGTCGTGCCGCAGTGCGGACACGTTTTGTCGTTGTTGCGAGTTTGACGCTCGCCGCTCTTCTTGCCAATGTCCGGCGGCAATTCCCAACAAAATCACACTGGAGGAAGCGCTATGTTCAAGCGGCGGGATGTGTTGGTCGGATCGACCGCGATGATGTTGGCAGGCGGTGCTGCCCAGGCGAAGCTGCCCGATACCTCGGTCTGGACAGCCTACGATCTTGGCTCGTCGGGCTATGCCGAGGCATCCGGGATCGCCGACGCCATCATGAAGAAGCAGCCGATGCGCGTGCGCATCGTGCCGTCGGGAACCTCGATCGGCCGGCTGCTGCCGCTCAAGCAGGGCAAGGCCAACTATGGCTTCCTCGCCAACGAGCTCTATTTCGCCGCTGAAGGCACTTACGACTTCGCCGTTCCCTCATGGGGCCCGCAGAATGTCCGCGTCGTGCTCGCCCGGCCGGCGGCCAATGCCATGGCGACGGCCGGCGACATCGGCGTCAAGACCATCGCGGACCTGAAGGGCAAGCGTATCGGCTACGTCAAGGGCAACCCGTCGGTCAACGTCAAGACCGATGCCTACCTCGCCTTCGCGGGACTTACGCGCGCCGACGTCCAGGTGGTCTGGTTCGGTAGCTACAACGCCATGAAGACGGCGGTGATCAACAACCAGCTCGACTCGTTCTCGAGCGTGACCACCTCGGCCAACATGCGCGAGATCGAGGCCAGCCCGCGCGGACTGGCGTGGCCGCCGTTTCCGCCGACGGACAAGGCCGGCTGGGACCGCATCCGCGAGGTCGCCGACTTCTTCGAGCCCTACCGCGAAACCGCCGGTGCCGGCATTTCCAAGGAAAAGCCGGTCGACCTGGTGGGTTATCGCTATCCGATCATCGCCACCTACGCCAACACCAGCGCAGACGAGGTCTATTCCCTGGTCAAGGCGATCGACGAGTCGATGGACCTGATCAAGAACATCACCGGCAGTTCCAAGAACTGGGCGCCGGACATCGCCGGCAAGCCGCCGGCCGATGCGCCGTGGCACGACGGCGCGATCAAGTACCTCAAGGAAAAGGGCATCTGGACCGCCGAGCACCAGGCCTGGCAGGACAAGCGCCTGGCGCGTCTCAAGAAGCTCGAGGCCGGCTGGGCCGACGCGCAGAAGAAGTTCAAGGGCCAGGGCGACGAGGCCTGGGTGAAGTTCTGGGACGAGTATCGCGTCAAGACGCTGGGCTTCCGGCCGACCGGCGAGTAAGCCGGAAAATCCCACCGGAAAATCCCACCGGAAAAATCAGGCGGGCGGCCCCGGAAGGGGCCGCCCGTTTTCGTTTCGGGGCCGGCCTTCTATCCGCTTCATTAGTTCTTCTCGCCCGGCAAGCCTTGCCGGATAAGCCGCCGACCGCCTAAGTCTTGCGAAAGCGCCGCCCCGCCGGCGATCGACCGAACGAGGCTTCCATGGCCAGAACCAGGCAACTCCGTCTCGGCGCCTTCATGCGCCCCGTCAGCATTCACACCGCGGCCTGGCGCTATCCCGGCGGCACGCCCGATGCCAATTTCAACCTGCCGGCGCTGGTGCGTTACGCCCAGACCCTGGAGCGCGGCCGGTTCGACGCCTTCTTCATGGCCGATCACCTGGCGGTGCTGAACATGCCGATGGCGGCGCTCAAGCGCAGCGCCACGGTGACCTCGTTCGATCCGCTGACCTTGCTGCCGGCGCTGGCGATGATGACGAAGCACCTCGGCCTGATCGCCACCGCCTCCAGCACCTTCGAGCCCGCCTACACCATCGCCCGGCGCTTCGCCTCGCTCGACCACATCAGCGGTGGCCGCGCCGGCTGGAACTTGGTGACCACATCCAACCCCGACGCGGCGCTGAACTTCGGCATGGACGACCAGATGCCGCACGCCGAACGCTACGCCCGCGCCCGCGAATATTTCGATGTCGTGACCGGCCTGTGGGATTCGTGGGCCGACGATGCCTTCATCCGCGATGTCGAGGGCGGCACCTATTTCGATCCCGACAGGCTCCATGTGCTGGATCACAAGGGCAAGTATCTCAAGGTGCGCGGGCCCCTCAACATCGCGCGGCCGGT
>CALFRN010000153.1 GCA_937919085.1 uncultured Reyranella sp. | reverse complement strand
TGCGGCAGGTCGAGGTTCTTCATGTAGCCGACGTAGTCACTCTCACCGACCTCACCGCCCAGTCGCGGATTGAACTTCTTTTCCTCCACGACGCTGCTGACGGTGAGACCGCGGTAGTCGTGCGCCGGGTAAAGCAGGCAGCTCTCGGGCAGCGAGAAGATTCGCGAGCGCACCGAACGGTAGAGGGCCCGCGGATCGCCTTGCTGGAAGTCGGTCCGGCCCGAGCCACGGATCAGAAGACAATCGCCGGTGAAGGCCATGCTTTCGTCGTCGAGTACATAGGTGACGCAGCCGTTGGTGTGGCCGGGCGTGGCACGAACCTCCAGCGCGCGCTTGCCGAACTCGACACGATCGCCGTCGTGCAACATCCGGTCGGCGCCTGTCGCTCCCGAGGCGTCGGCGAGTGCGATACGGCTGCCCAGTCGCTGCTTGAGCAGCCACGCCCCGGTCACGTGATCGGCGTGGACGTGGGTGTCGAGCGTCCAGGTGAGCGTGAGGCCCAGTTCGGAAACCAGGGCCGCATCGCGACGAACCTGTTCGAACACCGTGTCGATCAACACCGCTTCGCGCGCGACGCTACACCCCAGCAGATAGGTATAGGTCGAAGAGGTCGGATCGAAGAGCTGGCGGAAGACGAGCATGACCTGCCTCCATCTCAGCCCGCCGGGGCGCTGGCCTTGTCGAGCGTGGCCACCGACTCGGCATCGAGCTTGACCGTCGGGGCCGCGATCAGATCCTTAAGCTGCGCCAGGCTGGTGGCGCTCACGATCGGCGCGGTGATCGACTTGCGCTGCAGCAGCCAGGCCAGCGACACCTGGGTGGGATCCGATCCGATCTTCTTGGCCACCGTATCGAGCGCCGCCAGGATTCCAAGGCCGCGCGGGTTGATGTACTTCTTGACGCCCGCCCCGCGCTTGGCGTTGCCGACGTCGGCTTCGGAGCGGTACTTGCCGCTCAGGAAGCCGCTGGCCAGGGAATAGTAGGGGATCACGCCGATCTCCTCCTTCAGGCACTCGTTCTCGAGGTCGCCCTCGAACAGCGCGCGTTCGCAAAGATTATAGTGCGGCTGCAGGCTCTCATAGCGCGGCAGGCCCTTTTCCCTGGAAAGCTTTGCTGCCTCGGCCAGCCGCGGCGCCTCGTAGTTCGACGCACCGATGGCGTGCAGCTTTCCCGCCTTTATCAGCTCGCCATAGGTCGCCAGCGTCTCCTCCTGCGGCGTGTCCTTGTCATCGCGATGGGACTGGAAGAGGTCGATGCGGTCGGTATTGAGGCGCTTCAGCGACGCGTCGACCGACAGCTTGATGTGCGCCCGCGACAGGCCCTGCCCCACGGACGGCATATCCATGCCGCACTTGGTGGCGATCACCACCTTGGCGCGCTTGGACGGATCCTTCTTCAGCCAGTTGCCGATCACCGTCTCGGACTCGCCACCCTTGTTGCCGGGCACCCAGCGCGAGTAGACGTCCGCCGTGTCGACGAAGGAGAAGCCCGCGTCGACGAAGGCGTCGAGCAGCTTGTGAGAGGTCGCCTCGTCGGCCGTCCAGCCGAAGACGTTGCCGCCGAAGGCGATGGGGGCGAATTCGATGCCGGAGCGTCCGAGCTTGCGCTTTTCCATGTTCATGTCCCTTGCATTTGAAGGCCGGACGGTAGGACAGATCGCCGGCCCTCGCCAGTAGACCACACGGGGCGGTCTGGTAGTTTCCGGGACGACGATCCACGGCTCATTTCGATCGGAGAAACAACACCATGCTCGGCCTCATGCAGGACCGTCCGCTTCTGATCTCCCAGCTCATCGACCATGCGGCGGCCAATCATGGCGACACCGAAATCGTATCGCGCACGGTCGAGGGGCCGATCCATCGCTACACCTACCGCGACGCCAGGGTCCGGGCCAGGAAAGTGGCGGAAGCGCTGATCTCGCGGGGCGTCACCCGGGGAGACCGCATCGGCACGCTGGCGTGGAACGGCTACCGCCACTTCGAGCTTTACTACGGCATCTCGGGCATGGGCGCGGTCTGCCACACGATCAACCCGCGCCTGTTTCCCGAGCAGATCGTCTACATCGTCAACCACGCAGAAGACCAGATCCTGTTCGTCGACCTCAATCTTCTGCCGACGGTCGAGAAGCTGCTGCCCCAGTTCACGACCGTGCGCCATGTCGTGGCCATGACCGATCGCGCCCATCTGCCCAGGGACTGCAGGATCCCCACCCTGCTGGTCTACGAGGAACTGATCGCCGACCAGCCCGGCACCTACGAATGGCCGGAGTTCGACGAGCGCACGGCCTCGTCGCTCTGCTACACGTCGGGCACGACCGGCAACCCCAAGGGCGTGCTCTACCATCACCGCTCGACCCTGCTGCACGCCTACGGCAGTGCGCTTCCCGACACGCTGGGCATTGGCGCCCGCGCCGTCGTCCTGCCGGTGGTGCCGATGTTCCACGTCAATGCCTGGGGGTTGCCCTACTCGGGCGCGCTGGCCGGCGCCAAGCTCGTCTTCCCCGGCGTGGCACTCGATGGCGCGAGCCTTTACGAGCTGTTCGAGCAGGAACGCGTGACCTTCACCGCCGGCGTGCCGACGGTGTGGCTCGCGCTGCTCAATCACATGCAGGCCAACAAGCTGAAGCTCTCGACGCTGAAATACGCCGTGATCGGCGGCTCGGCCGCCCCGCCGGCGATGATCGAGACCTTCGCCAGGGATTTCGGCGTCGAGGTGCTGCATGCTTGGGGCATGAGCGAGATGAGCCCGCTCGGCACCGTCAACCATCCCAAGGAGAAGCATCAGGCGCTGTCGGCCGATGAACTCCTCAAGGTTCGGCTGAAGCAGGGCCGCCCGCCGTTCGGCGTGGAAATGAAGATCGTCGACGATGCCGGCAAGGAATTGCCCCGCGACGGCAAGGCGTTCGGGGATCTGCTGGTGCGCGGCCCCTGGATCACCTCGGGCTACTTCAAGGGCGAGGGCGGCGAGGTGCTCGACGAAGGTGGTTGGTTCGCGACCGGCGACGTCGCCACCATCGATCCCGATGGCTACATGCAGATCACCGACCGCTCCAAGGATGTGATCAAGTCGGGCGGCGAATGGATCAGCTCGATCAACCTCGAGAACGCCGCCATGGCGCATCCCGCGGTCGCCGAGGCGGCGGTAATCGGCGTCGCCCATCCCAAGTGGGACGAGCGGCCGCTGCTGATCGTCCACCGGAAGCCCGATGCCCAGATCGACAAGACGGAGTTGATCGAGTTCTTGGGCACCAGGGTCGCGAAGTGGTGGCTGCCCGACGACGTGCAGTTCGTCGACGCCATACCGCATACCGCGACCGGCAAGATCCTGAAGACCAAGCTGCGCGAGACCTTCAGGGACTACAGACTGCCGACCGCCTAGACGGTTGCCGCCGCCAGGAACAGCGCAGTGGCAAGAAAGCCCAACAGCGTCCGGCCGGCGTGCAGTCGGCCCCAATGTACGATCAGGGCGCGGCTTCTGGAGCCGGCCTTTTCAGGCGGAGTGGCATCGAGCTTGCGGTTGACCGGCATGATGATCAGCAGCGTGTAGGGCCAGTTGGCCAGCAATACGACGGCGCCGATCAGCCAAAGGGCCTCGCGGGTCGTCCACCATGCAGCGCCCCCGAGAACAAACCCGACGACGGCCAGGCTGGCCTGCATCACGAAGCCGCGGGCGTAAGCCGGCTTCCACTGCGCGAGCAGGGCATGGTCGTCGAGGCCCAGTCGCGCCGGCTGCTCGGCGATGTTGATATAGACGGCCGCGCCCGCGAACAGCGCCGCGGCGGTCAATGCGAGAAGACCGGGGATCATGCCACCCTCATTCCGCTGTCTTCGGCGGGCTCGACGATATTTGACGATACTCGGCGCGAAATCAAAGCCCGGCCGAACGCCAGTTCTCGGCGGGCTCGTCAGGATGCGGGGTGAGGCCCGCCGCCCGCACGCCCATGATGGCCGCGTATTCGTCGCGATCGGAGGCATCGCCGCTGATTCCGATCGCCCCGATCACGTGACCCGCCGCATCGAGCGCCAGCACGCCACCCGGCACCGGCACGAAGCGCCCACCGGACGCGGCCGCGAGAGCGCCCTGGAAGGCCGGCCGATTGCCAAGCCGATCGCGGATGGTGCGGCTTGAAATGCCCATGCCCAGTGCCCCCCATGCCTTGCCGAGCGCGATGTCGAAGCGCAACACGCCGCAGCCGTCTTCGCGCTTGAATGCGACCAGATGGCCGCCGGAATCGAGCACCGCCACGGTGAGCGGCAACAAGTCGGCCGCCCGCGCGGCCTGCAGGGCCGCGTCGATCATCTTCTCGGCATGAGCCAACGTCAGGCTCGACTGGACATGCAGGACGCGGTGTTCGCTCATGCGGCGGCTGCCCTCTCCCCGGGGCCGCTGGACCGCGCCCCTCGGCCGGCAGTATCGTCGATTCCGGCACCAATTGCGAAGAACGACGGAGCGACCCATGGCAACCGAAACCATCCCCGTCATCGACCTCGGACCCTACCTTGCAGGCCGACGCGGCGCGCTCGATCACGCTGCCCGCGAACTGCGCACCGCGCTCACCGAAATCGGATTCTACTTCATCGTGAACCACGGCATCGCGCGCGAGAAGATCGCCGCCATGTTCGCAGAGGCGAAGCGCTTCCACGACCAGCCGGTCGAGAAGAAGCTCGACCTGAAGCTCGATCAGCACAACACCGGTTACCTGCCGATGCGCGGCAATACGCTGCGCACCTCGACCGTGCAGACCGGTACCAAAGCCAACCTCAACGAGGCTTTTTTCGTCAAGCGCGAGATGGCGCCGGATCATCCCGACGTGCTGTCGGGCCGTCGCTTTCGCGGACTCAACCGCTGGCCCGACCTGCCGGGTTTTCGTGACACCGTGGTCGACTATTGCAACGAGATGGAACAGCTGGTGCAGCGGCTGGTGCGGCTCTACGCCCGCGCCCTCGACCTGCCGGCCAACTATTTCGACACGGCCTTTTCCGACCCGATGTTCTCCATGCGCATGACGCACTACCCGCCCCAGGAAGGGCCGGTCGACGACGAATTCGGCCTCGCACCTCACACCGACACCAGCTTCCTCACCCTGCTGGCGCCCAACGAGGTGCAGGGCCTGTCGATCCGCACCCAGAGCGGCAACTGGATCGACGCACCTGCGATCGACAATGCCTATGTCGTGAACGGCGGTCAGATGCTGCAGCGCTATACCAACGATCTGTTCCTGGCGACGCCGCACCGCGCCATCAACAAAAGCGGCGGCGAGCGCTATGCCCTGCCGTTCTTCTGCGACAGCGGCATCGACTGGCCGGTCGCCGCGGTGCCGACCACCGTCGGTCCCGACAGGCCGCCCAAGTACCCGACCACCTGGTACTCCGACTACATGATCTGGTACCTGAAACGAAACTACGACGTGCTCAACACCGAACAGCAAGCGGCTGAATGAGCGACGTCGAAACAATCCCGGTCATCGATCTCGGCCCCTATCTCGCGGGAGAGGCCGGAGCTATGGCGCGCAGCGCGGCCGAGTTGCGCTTCGCGCTCACCGAGATCGGCTTCTACTTCATCGTCAATCACGGTGTGCCGGCATCGCAAAGCCGCGGCGTCTTCGAGCAGGCCGCCCGTTTCCACGCGCTGCCTCCCGAACGGAAAATGGACGTCCGTATCGACAGGCACAATGTCGGCTACCTGCCGATGCGCGGCGATACGCTGCGCACCTCGACAGTGCAGTCGGTCACCCGCCCCAACCTCAACGAGGCGCTGTTCGTGGCGCGCGACCTGCCCGCCGATCATCCCGATGTCGTGGCCGACCGGCGTTTCCGCAGCACCAACCGCTGGCCTGCCGGGCTGCCGGGGTTTCGCGAAGCCGTCGTCGCCTATTGCGAGACCATGGAGCGGCTGGTCCAGAAGCTCGTGCCGCTCTATGCCCTGGCCCTCGGGCTGCCGGCCGGCTTCTTCGACACGCCGTTCGCCGAGTCTCAGTACAAGCTGCGCATGACGCACTATCCCCACCAGGACACTGCCGCCGACGACGAGTTCGGGATCGCCCCGCACACGGACACCAGCTTCCTGACGCTGCTCGCGCCGAACGAAATCCCCGGCCTGTCGATCCGCACGCAAAGCGGCCGGTGGATCGATGCTCCCGCCATTCCCGACGCCTATGTCGTGAACGGCGGGCAGCTGCTGCAGCGCTGGACCAATGATTTCTTCCTCGCCACGCCGCATCGCGCCATCAACAGAAGCGGCGGCGAGCGCTATGCGCTGGCCTTCTTCTGCGACAGCACGATCGACTGGCCGATCGCTGCGGTCCCCACGACGGTCGGTCCCGACAAGCCGCCGAAGTACCCGACGACGTGGTACACCGACTACATGGTCAAGTATCAGCAGCGAACCTACGATCTTCTGGCCGACTCCGATCCGCGCGCGGCCGAATGAGCGCTACCCTCGCCCGCGTCGAAGCCCATGTATTCCGCACGCCAATAAAGGATCCCGTCCGCACCTCGTTCGGCACCATGACCGAGCGCGCCGCGGTGTTCGTGAAGGTGGAGGATTCCGACGGCGCCCGCGGCTGGGGCGAGATCTGGTGCAATTTCCCCAACGCCGCCGCCGAACATCGCGCGCTGCTGTTCGCTGACATCGTGGCACCGCGTGCCCTCGGCCGCGCGCTCGACGATCCGGTGGCATTGTGGAGCGAGATCGACCGCGACCTGCATGTGCTGCGCATCCAGAGCGGCGACGCCGGCGCTTTGTCGGCGGCGGCGGCCGGGCTCGACCTTGCGGTCCACGATCTGCGCGCCCGCAAGCGCGGCCTGCCGCTGTGGCGTGCGCTGGGACAAATGGTGGCGGGCGGCAGCGACGATTCGCCGATCCCGGTCTATGCGTCCGGCCTCAATCCCGGCCCCGCTGCGCTCGAAACGGTCGAGCGCATGCGGGCGGCGGG
>CALFRN010000152.1 GCA_937919085.1 uncultured Reyranella sp. | reverse complement strand
ACTATGATTGTTCTCCTAGATCGGGAGAACGACATGCAGGCGAAGGTCCGGACCGTTGCATTTCAGGGCGTCGACGTCCTGCCGGTCGACGTACAGGTGATGATCGCGCCGGGCACCATCGCCTTTGCCATGGTTGGCCTCGCGGACAAGGCGGTGGGTGAAAGCCGCGAGCGGGTGCGGGCTGCGTTGCGGGCACTGGGCCTCGCCCTGCCGCCGCAGCGCATTACGGTCAATCTCTCGCCGGCCGATCTCGCCAAGGAGGGCAGCCACTACGATCTGCCGATCGCGCTGGCGCTGCTGGCTGCCATGGGCGTGCTTTCACGGGAGTGCCTGGAGGATTTCGTCGCGCTGGGAGAGCTGGCGCTCGACGGCTCGCTCAGCCGCGTACCCGGCGTACTGCCCGCAGCGATCGCCGCGGCAGCGTCCGGACGCGGTCTGATCTGTCCCGCATCGTGCGGCGGGGAGGCGGCCTGGGGTGGATTCGAGCCTCAGGACGGCGAACGACCCACAATCGTCGCCGCCCCGTCGCTGTTGGCGCTGATCAATCACCTGCGCGGTCAGCAGACCCTGTCTGCACCGGAGGCGTTGATTGCCGACGACCGCGCCACCTATCCGGATCTCGCCGAGATCAAGGGCCAGGAAAGCGCCAAGCGTGTGCTCGAAGTGGCAGCCGCCGGCGGCCATAATCTGCTGCTGATCGGCCCGCCCGGCTCGGGCAAGTCGATGCTGGCGGCGCGGTTGCCGGGCCTGCTGCCGCCGCTCGAGCCCGACGAGGCGCTGGAAGCCTCAATGGTGCGCTCGCTGGCCGGCGATCTCACCGAATGCAAGCTGAGCCGCCGCCGCAATTTCCGCGATCCGCACCATTCCGCCACGCTGCAGGCCCTGATCGGTGGCGGCCATCGGGTCCGGCCCGGTGAAGTCTCTCTCGCCCATCACGGCGTACTCTTTCTGGATGAGCTGCCGGAGTTCAGCCGCGCCACTTTGGAAGCCCTGCGCCAGCCGCTGGAATCGGGCCGGGTCACCGTGGCGCGCGCGAGTGCGCACGTCACCTATCCGGCGCGCTTCCAACTAGTGGCGGCCATGAACCCCTGCCGCTGCGGACACCTGATGGAGCCCGGCCGGTCGTGCGGCCGCGCCCCGCGCTGCGGTGCCGACTATCAGGGCAAGCTGTCGGGCCCGCTGCTCGACCGCATCGATCTCTGCATCGACGTGCCCGCCGTCGCCGCTGCCGATCTGGCGCTGCCGCCGCCGGCCGAGACCTCGGCCGATGTCGCGGCACGTGTGGCCGCGGCGCGGACGGTGCAGCGCCAGCGCCTGTCCGAACTCGACCGCAGGGGCAAGCTTGTGGCGGTCGAGGCCGATCCCGCCGCCGGCCTACTGTCCGACCGGGCGCGCGGCTGGTCCAAGCCACGCAGCAATGCCGATACCGACGGGGCGCTGCTGGCGGCCATCGCCGAACCCGACGCCGAGGGCCGTGCGCTGCTCACGCGTGCGGCGGAGCGCCTCGGCCTCTCGGCCCGCGCCTGGCATCGCACCTTGCGTGTGGCGCGCACGCTCGCCGATCTCGATGGGTCGGACGCCGTGCGACGTCTGCACATCGCCGAGGCACTGAGCTACCGCCGGCCGCAACCGCGGGCGGCGATGGCGGCCTGAGCCCTCAACCGCGAATCTCGACTCCGGCCCATTCCTCTAGGACCTTGGCGACGAAAGTGAAATCAGAGTCGGCGCCAAACCGCGCCTTGGTGACGGCCAGCATCTGTCGCACCGCCGCACCCACGACCATCGGCACACCCATCGCCTCGGCCTCGTCGACGCACAGGCGAACATCCTTGTAGGAAAGGCCGGTGGCGAAGCCAAAATCGAAAGTCCTCGGCAGGATGGCGCGCGGAAACTTGTCCTGCGTGGCGCTGTTGCGCCCGCTCGAGGCGTTGATGATGTCGATCAGCACTTTGGCATCGAGCCCCGCCTTGACGCCCATCGCCATGACCTCGGAAGTCGCCACCAGTGCCGCCGCCGCGAGGAGGTTGTTGGCGAGCTTGGCGGTTTGCGCGAGCCCGGGCTTCTCGCCGGCGTGAAACGGCCGTCCGAACACTTTCAGGACCGGTTCGACCTCCCGCAGGATGGACGTCGGGCACGACACCATGATCGCCAGCGTGCCGGCCCCGGCGCCGGTCACGCCGCCGCTGACCGGCGCATCGACCCAGCCGATCCGCCGTTCGGCGAGCCGGGCTGCGACCTCGGTGGCCACGCCCGGCCCGGTGGTCGACAGGTCGATCACCAGCCGCACGCTCGAACCGTTGATGATGCCGCCGTTGCCGCCGAGCACGACCTGCCGCACCACGTCGGGGGTCGGCAGGCTGATCAGGACGATGCCGGCTGTCGAGGCCACCTCGGCCGGCGAGGCGGCAAGCTGGGCGCCGCGCATCACCAGCGGCCGGGTGGCTTCTTCGGAAACGTCATAGACGCACAGGCGATGGCCGGCATCGAGCAGGCGTGCGGCCATCAGGCTGCCCATTCGGCCGACGCCGACAAATCCCAGTACCTCATTTGCCATGACATTTCCTTCCTTCATCGCGACGCGGCAGCCCTCTGCCGTTCTCCCGGCACCGACATCACCGGCGCGGCGATCCCGATCGACGGCGGTTGTCGCGCGAGCTGAACGCCTACGGATCGATCAGCACGCCCGGGTTCATCATCCCCTTGGGATCGAGCTCGCGCTTGGCGCCGCGCAGGGCGCGAGCGAACAACTCCGGCCGCTGCTTATCGTAGAACGGCCGGTGGAAGCGCCCGACGGCGTGATGGTGCGTGGTCGTGCCGCCATGCTCGACCGTGGCCGCCGTGCAGGTCGACAGCACCTCCATGAACTGTTCCAGCGACTTCTTCTTGTCGAGGATGCCGCCGAAGGTGAAATACAGACACGGCCCGTCGGGATAGACGTGCGTGAACCGGCAGGTGACCGTGCCCTCGCGGCCGGTCACCCGCTTGATCGTATCGTGGGCGACCTTCGTGATCTTCTGGTGGAAGTCGCGGAAGCGCTCCCAGGTCATCGATGTCTCGAAGGTCGAGGACAGGATGCCGCGTGCCACGGCGTGTTCGCTGTAGTGCGGGGCGCGGATGAATTTGTTGCGCCACGCGCCGGCGGCGCCGCTGCGATGGGCATTCTCGTCGTCGCCGCCCGCGTCGGCCACGCCGCCGTGGTCGCGGCAGATTTCGAGCGCGCGCGCCATCCAGGCGTCGAGCGGATGGTCGGGCGATTCGAACGCCAGCACGAGGACGGCCTCCTTGCTGCTCCACGGGATGCCCGGCAACGCCTCGCGCGCTTCGAGCAGACGGCAGTTGGCGGGATAGAGCCCGGCCTGGGTGATGTCGCGCACCGCGTCGGCGCCGGTATAGAAATCCTTGAAGCGCACGCTGGCCGAGGCGCGGAAGGTCGGCTTCTTGCGCAGCCGCACCCAGGCTTCGGTGATGATGCCGAGAATGCCCTCGGAGCCGATGAACAGGCGGTCGGGGCTGGGGCCGGCCCCGGAGCCCGGCAGGCGGCGCGACTCGAGCGTGCCGGCCGGCGTCACCACGCGGGTGCTTTCGACGAAATCGTCGATGTGGGTGTAGAGCGTGGCGTAATGGCCGCCCGAGCGCGTGGCGATCCAGCCGCCCAGCGTCGAGCAGCGGTAGGCCTGCATGTAGTGGCGCATGGTGAAGGGCGTGTCGCGCAATGCGTCCTCGATCGCCGGTCCGTAGATGCCGCCCTGGATGCGCGCGGCCTGGCTGGTCGCATCGACTTCCAGTACCTTGTCCATGTGGCGCATCGAGATCGTCACCACCTTGTCGAACGATGCCGCCGGTTCGATGCCCTTCACCACCGACGACCCGCCGCCGTAGGGGATCGCCTTGGCGCCGATGCGGTCGCACCAGTCCAGCAGGTTGACGATGTCCTGCTCGTTCTCCGGAAAAGCCACGGCGTCGGGTGGGTTGGGAACCGAACGCATGAACATGCGCGTGGCGTCGAAGCCGGCCTTGCCATAGCTGTGCTCGAGCCGTGTCAGGTGGTCGGTGCGCACCATCGACTGCACCGCCGCCGGCACTTCCACGCGTGGCTTTCGCAGCGTGATCTCGTCGGGCGTGGGCGGCGGCGTGACGTCGAAGCCGGAGAGGCCGTAGCGCTGGGCGATCTCGGCCTCCCAGGTCTTGATCTCCTCGGGCGAGAGATCCTCGTCGGCATAGCCCCAGGCATAGAATTTCTTCTGCCGCCTCATGATTCCCTCCGGATTGTTCTTGTTGTCGTTCAGGCAGCGAAAGCGACGGGTCTGTGGCTGCCCTTGATCTGGGTGCGATGCATGACGCGGCGCGCTGCGCTGTCGAACGGGTCGCGGCGGTGCATGGTCGAGCGGTTGTCCCACATCACCAGGTCGCCCAGCTTCCAGACATGTTCGTAGACGAAGCGCGGCTGGGTGACGTGGGCCCACAGCGCCTCGAGCACGGCATCGGATTCGGCCGGTGAATAGCCTTCGACGTAGGAGTTGCGGCGGCGACCGAGATAGAGCGTGGCGCGGCCGTTGACCGGATGGCGCAGGATCGCCGGATGCCAGGCGCCGGGTGCCGCCATCGGATCGTCGGTCGGGGTCACGCCCTTGCGCAGATAGCCGCCGGAATTGTAGGTGCCGTCGTGCTTGACCCTGCGGCCTTCGATCTTCCGGCGCAGGTCGGCGGGCAGGGCGTCGCAGGCGGCCTGCATGCTGGTGAACCAGGTGTTGCCGCCGTTGGGCGGGATCTCCAGCGAATAGAGCATCGAGGCGTCGGGCGGCGTGTCGAGATAGCTCATGTC
>CALFRN010000151.1 GCA_937919085.1 uncultured Reyranella sp. | reverse complement strand
GATCATCCATTGCGCGCTTTGGCCGGGCCGATTTGAAAAGTATAGACGGGCTGTTCTGCGCAACCGACCTGATGGCGATTGGCGCGTTGGACGGTTTACGGACCGATCTCGGGCTGAATGTGCCGAAGGACATCCAGGTTCTGGGCTACGACGACATCGAACAGGCCGCCTGGGTGGCATACAACTTGTCGACCATCCGCCAGAACATCGAAGCCCAGGCCGAAGCAGTGATACGGCTTTTGAGTGATCGCCTGTTGGACAGTTCGCTTCCGATCCGCGTGCATAATCAGGAACTGACCCCCGTGCTGAGAGGGACCACCCGACATGACTCATAGCTGGAGTTATCACAACCCCGTAGATGTAAGGTTTGGCGGTGATGCGATAGCAACCCTGGCTGAATGCATCGGCACCGCGCGTTATGCTCTGGTGACCTATGACGAACCGTCTTTTGCAGGTCTGACGGGGCAACTGACCAAGGCGGCGCATGCGCCCGCGATCACCGTCAATGACGTGCTTCCCAATCCCGATTGCAGCAACTTGAAAGCACAGATAGACCGGTTTTGGGGCCTACAAGGCGCCATGGACCTGATCGTAGCAATCGGCGGCGGATCGGTCATCGACACGGCGAAAGTGCTTGCCGCCGGACGGTACGGATTTGACGCGCTCATGACCCAAGTTCGCGCGGGCGTGGTTTCCGGCGACCTGTCACCACCCCCGCTGATCGCCGTGCCCACCACGGCGGGTACTGGCAGCGAAGTCACTTGCTGGGCCACGATCTGGGACGAGGCGGAGGGTGCGAAATATTCGCTAGCCCATGTTGATTTCTATCCTCGCACCGCCGTTGTCGATCCAGCACTCATGCTTGGCAAATCCCGTGAACTGACACGAACCACCGGGCTTGACGCCCTGTCCCATGCCCTGGAAAGCATCTGGAACAAGAACGCCAACCCGGTGTCGGCACGCCATGCGGTTTTTGCGGCACGAACGATCCTTCGAGATTTGCCCAAGCTGCTATCATCCCCCGATGACTTGCCCTTACGCGCCAGCATGGCCGAGGCTGCGCTTAGCGCTGGATTGGCATTCTCGAACACAAAAACCGCGATTGCCCATAACATCAGCTATCCCGTCACGCTGCGCTATGGCGTGGCGCATGGCATTGCCTGCTCGTTCACCCTGCCGACGATCCTGAGATCACTGCCGCCACTGTGCGGATTCCGTGACACGGCCCTTGACGAGTTATTCGGGCAAGAGAGAAATGCGGGCGCCGATCAACTCGCCGCCGCGTTGCGCGGCATGGGGGTTGGCCTCAGCTTCAAGGACTACGGCGTTGATCGACCCGAAGCGGAAGCCATCATCGAAGATGCATTCCTTGGCCAACGCGGCAAGAATTTCATCGGCACCAAGTACGCCCTGTTCGCGGCAGCACAGGGCGACGGATTGATCTGATGGAGCAGGACGCCGGCATCGCCATGCGTCAGAGCGGCAGGATCACGCCCGATCAGATGCAGTCCCATATCGAACATCAATTCGAGGTGCCACCCGGCACAACGGTGATCGAGATCGACTTCGACTATGCACCCGTAACGCCTGTTGGCAGTTCGTTTTCGAACGAAGTCAGCCTCAGTCTCTATGATCCTTTCACGGGACGCGGCGCGCGGCACAACAATCCCGATCATCACATCGTTCTGAAAGACATGGGGGCCTCCAAAGGCTACGTCCCCGGCCCCCTGCATCCCGGCACATGGACAGTCAGCATCGACGTTCACCGCATCATGCCACCGAGCAGCGTCGACTACCGCCTTTCGATCCGAACCGACAGCGCGCCGCAAACCGCACCCGCCCTCCCTTTCGTCCCAGCAGCCTGCAACCCGCGCGGGCCAGGTTGGTATCGCGGCGATCTGCATGGGCATTCGCTCCATTCCGATGCCCCTTGGGACGTCCTCGACTTCGTGGATTACGCGCGGCAACAGAACCTCGATTTCGCAACTCTGACAGACCACAACACCCCCTCGGGCATCGCGGAATGCCAGTCACTCGCCGATGACGATCTGCTGGTCATGGGTGGCACCGAGCTGACGACATTCTGGGGCCATTGCCTGACGATTGGAGAGCATGACTTTGTTGATTGGCGTGTCAGCAAGGATCGCACCATAGGATCCATCGCCGCGGAAGAGATCGACAAAGGTAAGCTATTCATCATCGCGCACCCCACCCATGTGGGCTTCCCCTATTGTTCGGGCTGCGACTGGAAATACCCTGAAGTGATGCCGGGTGTTGCGAAAGTGGTCGAGGTCTGGAACGGCGATTGGTCGGGCATAGCGAACAACGATGCGGCTCTGTCGCTTTACTACGGCTGGCTCTCCCTCGGCCACCGGCTAGTGGCGACCGCGGGCAGTGACATCCACGCTCCCTTCGAGAAGGATCAGCGCCCCGGTTACAACGTGGTGCAGGCCGAGGCACTTTCACAAGATGCCATCTGTGCCGCCATTCAAGCCGGTCGGCTTTATCTCAGTTCCGGCCCGAAGCTTGGTGTGACGCATCCAGACAGCGAAAACACAACGCTCATGGGACAGGAACTGGCGATTAAACCAACCCGCTTGTTGGTCGAGTGGCACGCTTGCCCGGAGGACGCAATTGTCCTGCTCAAACGTCCCACGGATGATCCCGGTTCTGCGGTCAGGTCTGATGTGATAGCGCACGGCGCGCGCGGTAGGGCCCTGGTGCCATTTAATCCAAAGCCGGATTATGATTGGGCGGCTATCGAAGTACGTGATGGATCAGGCGCACTGCATTGCTTGGCAAACCCTGTTTTCTTCCAAGGCAACGTAGATCGCACGCGCTGACTTCTCGGGTGTCGCCATGGCAAGACTGCGGGAAACCTCTGATGATTGAATAGAGGTCAATTCCAAGTTCAGTGCGGCCTATCGTTTTGGGTGACGGTAAACTAAATCCGTCGGGTCTTGGCGCGCTGCATTCTCGTCCAACTCTGCGCCTAGCCTTTCGGCGAGCGTGCGTGAACGAAGATTGGGTGGATCGACATAGCTGACCAATGTTTCAAGGTTTCGTTCATGAAATGCCCAATGCCTCAAGGCAAGCGCTGCTTCGTGGGCATATCCTTTGCCTTCCGCATGTTGATACAATAGCCACCCAAGTTCATGCTCAGGGAAAAGGGGTCCGTAATTGATGCCGACCTGCCCCAAACACTGCCCTGACCGTCGATCTTCTATCATGAGTGCACCATGCCCCATAAGCGTCCATTGCGCGACATCGTGACAGAACAAACCCCAAGCGGCGTCGCGCGAAAAAGGGCCGCCCATAAATTTCGAGCGTTCAGACATCATCAGTGAACAGTATTCCGGCCAATCTTCAGTCGTTTGCATCCGCAAGATCAGTCGCTCTGTTTCCAAAGTAGGTATGGCAGGCATAGACCATTCCTTTTCAGGTCAGTTCTCATGGATACCGACTACATAGTAAGCGCAATCTTCGCATGAGCAATGGCCGCAAGCCTGGCTATGGAGCAGTCCACGAATCCGGAATGCTGCACTTTGAGCGAATGGCAGCTCTCAAGAGTCGGGCGAGTGAACTCTCGAGGACGCTGAATTTCTGCCGGGAGAGGCGTGATTTCTACGGAAGATCTTTTGCTTTCCTGAAAGCAGACTTTAGCTGCGGTACAGAAAACCGAAAGGTGGGCTCACTGCCGCCTTGCGGCAGCGCAGAGAGTTACGCGGATTCGAGGTTGCTTGAACGTCAGGTTCCAGTGTCGCTGCATTCCGAGTTCGCACCCGCGGAGAAGGTCTGCAAACCGCCCATCATGACTCTGTCGATTATCTGCCACGCAACGACGGAAACGCTGGTAGAGGCGACGTGGCAACGGCGAAGGTTCGATGTCCGTTCCTTCTCGTCTAACGCGACTCTTATCGAAGTGTTCAGCTGCACCTTTGGAAAACAATTCAGTATCAGTGGCTTGCAAGCTAATCACCAAATCGGCGCAGTCATCAGGTCCGGAGAATATCGCCCCGAGAGAATGCATTCGGGCCTTCTGACGACTACGCCAGTGCTCAGCCCCTCCCGCATAACCCTCGAAAACAACGGAAAAATCCGGCCGCAGCCGGATCGGGAGAACTCTTTCACATGGGCAAGTGGCGGTGCTGCCAAACCAACGCGAACACGCATCACATTGCTAGCACAGCCTAAATCTATGCGCTCAATAATCGACGCCACTCAGCGATAGCAGCGGCAAGCTGCGGCTTGAAGTTGGTGCGTGACACACTTGGTGCACCTCCGATCTAAGAGGACCGCTTTCGGGACCGCTTTTTACGAAGAGAATGTGGCTAACCTACTAATATTAAATCATAATTTTACCAGT
>CALFRN010000150.1 GCA_937919085.1 uncultured Reyranella sp. | reverse complement strand
GCCTCAATCCCGGCCCCGCTGCGCTCGAAACGGTCGAGCGCATGCGGGCGGCGGGTCATCGTGCCTACAAGATCAAGATCGGCTTCGGCGAGGAGACCGACCTAGGTTCGCTGCGCCCGGTGGCCGGGACGCTGCGCGAGGGCGAGCAGCTGATGGTCGATGTCAACCAGGGCTGGGACCTGCGCACCGCCTGTGCCATGGCACCCAAGCTCGCGGCCTTCGGCCTCGGCTGGATCGAGGAACCGCTGCAGGCCGACCGGCCATCGAACGAGTGGGCCCAGGTCGCCGCCGCCGCCCCGGCGCCGTTGGCCGGCGGCGAGAACCTGCGCGGTGCCGGCGCCTTCCAGGCGGCCATCGATTCGGGCCTGTTCGGCGTCATTCAGCCCGACGCCGCCAAATGGGGCGGCCATTCCGGCTGCGCGGCCGTGGCGCGCGCGGCGCTGGCCGGCGGCCGGACCTTCTGCCCGCACTATCTCGGCGGCGCGGTCGGCCTGATGCATTCACTGCATCTGCTGGCGGCGGTGCGCGGCCCCGGCCTGCTGGAAGTCGACGCCAATCCCAATCCGCTGCGCGAGGGCCTCCTGGGTGACCTTTTGGCCGTGCGCGACGGCTACGTGTCCCTTCCCGGTGGCCAGGGACTCGGTCTAGAACCGGACATCAAATCGCTCGCGTCGCTTCGGACACTCCATCTGGAGCGGCGCGCCTAAGAAACGAAGAGGAAACGACATGCTCGGCCTGATGCAAGACCGCCCGCTGCTGATCTCGCAGATCATCGACTATGCCGCCGCCTACCATTCCGACGTCGAGATCGTCTCGCGCACGGTCGAAGGCCCGATGCACCGTTACGGCTATCGAGACGCCCACAAGCGCGCCAGGAAGCTGGCCGAGGCGCTGCAGGGGCTGGGCATCAAGCTCGGCGACCGCGTCGGCACCATCGCCTGGAACACCTATCGCCATTTCGAGCTCTACTTCGGCATCTCCGGCATCGGCGCGGTGCTGCACACCCTCAACCCGCGCCTCGCGCCAGAACATGTCGCCTATATCGCCAACCACGCCGAGGACCAGATCCTCTTCGTCGACCTCAACCTGCTGCCGATCGTCGAAGGCGTATGGGAGCACCTCAAGACCGTGAAGCACGTCGTGGTCATGACCGACCGCGCCCACATGCCGGCGTCGAGCAAGGTTCCCAAGCTGCTGTGCTACGAAGAGCTGATCGCCGACAAGCCGGGCACGCTCGAGTGGCCGGTCTTCGACGAACGGACCGCCTCGTCGCTCTGCTACACCTCGGGCACGACCGGCAATCCCAAGGGCGTGCTCTATTCGCACCGCTCGACGCTGATCCACACCATGATGGCGTCCAACGGCTCGGTGATCCCGATGGACCCCGACACCACCCTCCTGCCGGTGGTGCCGATGTTCCATGCCAACGCCTGGGGCCTCGTCTATGCCGCCCCGATCTGCGGCGCCAAGATGGTGTTTCCGGGGCCCAAGCTCGACGGCGCCAGCGTCTATGAGCTGCTCGACAAGGAACAGGTGACCTTGAGCGCCGGCGTGCCCACGGTCTGGCTCGCGCTGCTCGACTACTGCGTCCAGAACAAGCTCAAGATGTCGTCGGTCAAGCGCACGCTGATCGGCGGCTCGGCGGTGCCGGTCAGCATGATCGAGCGCTTCTGGAAGGAACACGGCGCCGAAGTGATCCAGGGCTGGGGCATGACCGAGATGAGCCCGCTCGGCACGACGACGCGCTTCAACAGGGGCGAGCGTGATCTGCCTGACGCCGAGCGTTTCGCCATCACCGCCAAGCAGGGCCGGCCGGTGTTCGGCTGCGAGATGAAGATCGTCGACGATGCCGGCCAGGACCTGCCGCAGGACGGCAGCGTCTCGGGCAACATGGTGGTGCGCGGTCCGTGGATCGTCTCGGGCTACATGAAGGGCGATGGCAGGAGCCAGTTCGGCGCCGACGACTGGTTCCAGACCGGCGACGTCTGCAAGATCGAAGCCGATGGCTCGGTCGTCATCACCGACCGCTCCAAGGACGTGATCAAGTCGGGCGGCGAATGGATCTCCTCGATCGACCTCGAGAACGCCGCCATGGGCTGCCCCGGCGTGGCCGAAGCGGCGGTGATCGGCGTGCCTCACCCGAAGTGGGACGAGCGGCCGCTGCTGATCGTGGTGCGCCGGCCCGACGCCGAGGTCGGCAAGGCCGACGTGCTGAAGTTCCTCGAAGGCAAGATTGCCAAGTGGTGGATGCCCGACGACGTGCAGTTCATCGACGCCATCCCGCACGGCGCCACCGGCAAGATCCTGAAGACGGCGCTGCGCAAGCAGTTCGAGGACTACAAGCTGCCGACCGCCTGAGGCGCCTCTGTCCGGGCGTGACGCAGTTCGGCGAAAGCGTGGCGCGTCACCTGCGCCGCGCTCCACAGCGCGAGACCGGACATGATCGCGGCCACGATATAGTCGGGCCAGCCGGTGCCCGAGCCGAACACGCCGGCGGCCGCGACCAGGACCGCGAGATTGCCGATGGCGTCGTTGCGCGTGCACAGCCACACCGAGCGCATGTTGCTGTCGCCTTCGCGCCAGCGGAAGAGCAGGAACGCCACGCCGAGATTGGCGGCGAAGGCCAGCGCCCCGACCACCCCCATGATCGGCGCCTCCGGGACAGTGCCGGCCAGCGCATGGGCGATCGTCGTGTAGGCCACCCACAGGCCGAACAACGCCATGCTGGCCGCCTTCACCAGCGACGCCCGGGCGCGCAG
>CALFRN010000149.1 GCA_937919085.1 uncultured Reyranella sp. | reverse complement strand
TGTCCATGCCGGCGCGGATCGCCTCCAGCGATTGGCGGTCATGCACCTGGCGCAGATCGATCGCACCCACTTCGCCGGCGAAGTCGGGCGTGAGCGGCGTGATGGTGACGGTCATGGAGCGCTCCCTTCCTGGAGACGGATGCCTCATCCTGATCGAAACCGGCACGGCAACCAATACGGATTTTCCGCGAGGCGAAGGTCCTCCCGCAGCGCACTCAACCGCCCAACGTACCCTTGTGCAATGTTCCAGATGCCGATCACGGGCCGGAACCTTCCCGATCCCCGGCCCCGGCCTTCCGGAATGCCTGCCGGGCCCAGGCGCAGGCCTCGGCCATCGCGGAGTCGGCGCCGCCAACCATGCCTACCCAAAACAGGAAGCCGTGGTTCATGCCGGGGAAGCGGGTGATCTCCGTCGGCACGCCGGCCTGTCGCAGCCGCATGCCGTAGCGCTCGGCCTCGTCGCGCAAGGGGTCATACTCGGCGCTGCTCACGTAGGCCGGCGGCAGGCCGGCAAAGTCCCGTGCCCGCAGCGGGGAGGCATGGGGGTTCTCCGCCTCCGCCGGGTCGGTCAGGTAGTGCGCCCAGAACCACTTCATGGTGTCGCGGGTCAGACCGTAGCCGTCGGCGTTCTCGACGTAGGAGGGCGTGCCGGGCGTGTGATAGTCGGTCACCGGATAGAGCAGCATCTGGCCGCACAGGCCGGGCCCGCCTTGGTCGCGAAGGCGCAGCGCGGTGACCGCGGCCATGTTGCCGCCCGCACTGTCGCCGGCCACCATGATGAACGCGGGATCGATGCCGAGTTCGGCGGCGTTGTCCGCGGCCCAGCGAGTCGCGGCCAGGCAATCATCCAGACCCTTGGGAAATTTGTGCTCGGGTGCCAGTCGGTAGTCGACCGACACCACCACGCAGCCGATGCCCGCCGCCAGGTTGCGGCACATGCCGTCGTGCGTATCGAGGCTGCACAGCACGAAGCCGCTGCCGTGAAAGAACATCATCAGGGGAAACGGCCCGCCGTCCGCCGGCGTGTAGATGCGAAGCGCGATCGTCCCCTCAGGGCCGTCGATGCGGCGCTCCAGAACCTTCGCCATCTGCGGAGGCGGCGCCATGAGGGCGATGCGCGCCTCATATTGCCGCCGCGCCTCGGCCACCGGCAGCGTGTGCGTGGCGGGCACACCGGTGCCTCGGTCCAGCAACGCTCGGATCTGCGGATCAACGGGCATGGTTTCTTCCCTCCTGCACGGGCAATTGAAGGCGCTACGCAAGGCGGGTGGCAAACTGCAAAAACCGCGATGCGGCTCGGAATCAGGATGGGGCAGACGCCCTGCCGACGCCGTCGTATCGTGGCGTCCCGCGATTCATCGAAGGGGGACGCCATGCCGATGCCGGCCGAGACCGATGCCACCAGCCCGAAGCATCTGCGCGACAAGTACGCCATCGTCGGCGTCGGCGAGACGACCTACATGCGGGGCTCGGGCATGACGACGCGCGCGCTGGGAACATTGGCCGTGCGCAACGCGATCGAGGATGCCGGCCTGAAACCCTCCGATGTCGACGGCATGTTGTCGTACCAGTCGGGCGATTCCACGTTTTCGAATTTCATCGCCGGCGACCTTGGCATCCGGGCCAACTTCTTCATGGACGTGTTCGGTGGCGGCTCCTCGACGGAGGCGCTGGTCGGCATGGCGATGGGCCTGATCGAGGCCGGCATGTGCAAGGTCGTGGTGATCTTTCGCGCCATGAACGGCTTCTCCCAGGTCCGTATCGGCGGCACCGGCGCGCGCGCAGTGGCGCCTGTGTCGGGCGACATGCTGCACAGCCGCGCCTATGGCTGGCAGAGCGCGGGCCAGATGTTCAGCCCGACCTTCATGCGCCACATGTACGATTACGGCACGCGCCCCGAGCAGGTCGCCGCGGTGAAGGCGATCCACAGCGAGCATGCGTCGAACAATCCCAAGGCCTTCTACAAGGAGAGGGTCAGCGTCGCCGAGGTGCTGGCGAGCCGCATCATCTGCAAGCCGCTGCATCTGCTGGACTGTTGCGTCGAGACCGACAACGGCACGGCGCTCGTCGTCACCAGTGCGGAGCGGGCCCGCGACTGCCGTCATCCGCGGGCGCTGATCCGCGGCGTCGTCGGCCGCTGCAGCAAGCCGCGCCTCGACATGCACTACCAGCACGGCCCGATCTCGACCGTCGCCGGCCAATACGCGCGGGAGATCCTGTGGCCCAACGCCGGGGTCGGACCGGAGGACATCGACGTCACCGGCTCGTACGACGCCTTCACCTTCACCACGATGCTGCAGCTCGAGGATTACGGCTTCTGCAAGAAGGGCGAAGGCGGCGCCTATGTCAGCGACGGCACGATCCGACTGGGCGGGCGGCGGCCCAACAACACGAGCGGCGGCCATCTGTGCGAGGGTTATACGCACGGGCTCAACATGGTGATCGAGAACGTGCGGCAGCTGCGCCACGATGCCGACGATTCGTGCCCGGTAGGCGCCGACGGCAAGCGGCAACACACCTACGACTATCGCGAGGGCGGCTGCCGGCAGGTCAAGAAGTGCGAACTGACGGCCAACATGGGCTGGGCGAACCCGGGGACCGGCTCGGCCATGGTGATGCGGCGCGACTAGGGAAAGGGAGCACAACCATGGCGATCCAGTCCACATACCTCGACATGCCGCTCGACATCGGTGAACTCGACGTCGAGAACCTGGCGTATTTCAGGCACTGTGCCGCGCACGATTTCCATCTGCAGAGATGCAGCGCCTGCAGCCTGGTGCGCTATCCACCGACCACGGCCTGTCCGTGGTGCGCGGCGCCTAAGTCGGAATGGGTGCCGGTCGAAGGCAAGGGCGCCGTCCACTCCTACACCGAAGTCCATCACGCCATTCAGCCGGCCTTCAAGGCCCACACGCCCTATCTCATCCTCCTGGTCGACCTCGATACGCAGAAGGGCCAGCCCACCGAACACGAGGCGCTCCGCGTCGTCGGCAACCTCGTGACGCCGGACGGCAATCTCGCGCCGAAGGAGACGGTGCGCAGCGTCGGCATCGGCACGCGCGTCCGCATGGTCTTTGCCGATGCGGGCCCGGGCATCGCCCTGCCGCATTGGACCATCGACGAGGGTGCTGCCCAGCCGGCCAAGCCCTGGCGCTATCCCCAGGAATGACGCCCGGCTGAACATGAGATCGGAGGGCGCTCAGCCGCCTTCGCGCCAACCTCGTTTCGGCATCGTGAGCGCCATCGCCGTGCCCGCGATGTTGGCGCCGGCGGTGGCAGATCGGCGGGTTGAGCCAAACAATTCAGACAGCCGCCGTCGAAAGCGTCGAACGCTAAGGGGATCGTAGGCTGACCGCGGCGCCCCGGCCGGCCACACCCTCTCAAGTTGCAGGAAGAACATGGAAACGCGCGGCCGAAGTAGTGTAGTCTGTCCAATTGAAACGGTAGCGTTTTTCGACTGCTCAACAAGAGGGGGAAAAAATGGCATCGGTTCAATGTCCGGGACGAACAGAACGACAGTTCCTGCCCGGTCAAATCAAGCAAGCCAAGCGATGGGCTGCGCAGCAGACCTGTTCCAAGAAGAGCCTCTGCCCACAAGAACGGCCCTGTCGGGAGAATGTGTTCATCGTCGAACGCGAACACTACATTGATGCGCGCGTGCAATGTGTTTGCGCGTCCAGCGCCAGGGCGAAAGTAAAATCAGCAGCTGCACGGAAAAAAAGCGTCAAGAAGAAGAAGTAGGCCGACCACCGAACGGCGACTCCGGGTGCCTGCTCAGCTGCCGTCGCGCCAGCCGCGTTTCGGCATCGTGAGCGCCATCGCCATGCCGGCGATGTTGGCGCCGGCGGCGATCAGCACCGCCGTGTCGTACTGGCGGGTCAGGTCGAACAGGTGGCCGGCCAGGACCGGCAGGCCGATGGCGGCCAGGCACCAGGCGACGTAGGTGCGCCCGGCGACGCGGCCGTAGTCGGCCGGCCGCCAGTAGAGGGCGATGCCGCCGGCGGTGGCGCCGGAGACGAAGCCGTAGCCGAGGCCAACCATCCCCAGTCCCAGGACGGCGGTGACCGGCGCCGGCAGCAGGATCACCAGCAGCCCGCCGGCCAGCGCCAGCCCGTGCGCCGCGCACATCACGTGCGGCACCGCGAAGCGATCGACCAGCCAGCCGCCGCCGATGCGCGCGGCGGCGATGGCGCCGGTGATGCCGGTGGTGGCCGCCACCGCAAGGGCCGCCGCCCCGCCATAGGCGGCCACGATCTCGCGCGCCTGGCTCAGCACCATCAGCCCGGCCGAGGCGGCGAGGAAGAACGTCGTCGAGAGCTTGAAGAAGGTCGGGCCCAGGATCGCCGGACCCCTTGTCTCGCTGTCTGGCGTCCCGCCACCTGCCGTCGCGCTGCCTACCGGCGCGACCAGCCGCGCCCCGCCATGTCGGACGAGCAGCGCCGCCGCCACGCCGCTCGCCACCAGCACGGCCGCCAACCCGGCCAGAGTCGTGCGCCAGCCGAAGGCCTCGTTGCAGACATGGAAGACGGGCGTCGCGATCATGGCGCCCATCGGGTAGAGGCTGACGATGTAGCCGTTCACCAGCCCCTGACGCCGCCGCAGCAGCATGTTCACGCTCTGCTGCAGCAGGATGTAGGCCGCGCCGCCGCCGGTGCCGAACACGAGGCCATAGCCCAGCAGCAATTGCGTGAGCCCGCCGGCCGTCGCCGCCATCGCGGTGCCGGTGGCGGCCGCCAGCGCGCTTGCCAGCACCAGGACCGGCGCCGGGGCTGCGCGATAAAGAAACGCAGCGCCGACCGAGCCCACCGTGAACCCCACCGTGCACAGGCCGAAGACCAGCGACAGCGCCGAGCGCGGGATGGCCAGCTCCTGCTCGATCGGGCGCAGCAGCACACTGAAGGCGTATACCGATCCCAGCGGCAGGTTCATCAGCGTCGCCGCCAGCAGCGCCGCCCACAGGCGCTCGGTGCGGACAGGCAGGGCTGGCGTCGCAACAGACATGGCCGGAGCCTCGGGCCGATACAGACGGGGGTCAAGTTGCGCGAGTGACTCAGCCTATGAGCAAGCGCTTCCCCGTCGTGAGCGAGACGATGAGCGCGCAGGATGCGCCCGGTCCAGAAAACTCATGATCTTTTGGACCACGCGCACCCCGCGCGCTCATGGGACTGTCGTGTCCCATCTCGTCCACTAGTGTCGAGCGGCCACGCCCTGCTCAAGTCCCGCGACCGGAAGACCCGCCGGGCCCGGGCGCCGGTTCGCGAGCAGATGCCGGGCCTCCTCGAGGCGCCCCGCGCTCAGATAAGCCCGCAGCAAAGTCGCCTCCACCAGATCGACCTGCGCCCGGCTGCCGCCCATGCGTTCCCGGTCGGGCAGCATCGGCACGATCAGGTCGATGGCCGCAGCATGATCGCCGCGCTGGAACGCGGCGAAGGCGCGCGCCGCCGTGGGAATGGTGGCACCGGAAGGATAGCGGCCGGCTTTCACCAGCGCCTCGATGCCCTGGACCCACTCCTCCAACGCAGCGTCATCGCCCGATGCGGCGAAGGCGAGCGCCACATGCCAATCGGCGAGTGAAAAGCCCGGCCGTGGAATTTTCTCGCGCGCGTAGTCCAGCAGTCTGGCCCAGCGTGCGGGATCGCGGGGATAACCCGCCAGTTCCGAGCGCCACAGGAAGGAAGAGGAATCCGAGAGCTTCTGGTGCACGGCGCCGCGATGGTCGTCGGCCGAGAAGGCGTCGTTGTAGAGGCGAAGCGCTGCGGCCAGATTGCCGGCGTGCAGCTCGAACAAGCCGAGGTGCCAGTTCAGGTGGCCGAACAATCCGCCAGCGCGATCGTAGAGCGGCAGCCAGTCGCGCATGAAGGCGATGCCGCCGTCGCGTTCGCCGGTTTCGTAACAGAGATGGGCGAAGGCATGGGCGGCATAGGCGTTGCGCCGGACCTGGACCAGCGAACGCTCGATCCTGGGACGCGCCGAGTCGTGCCGGCCGATTTCCGACAGCGCCATGCCGTAGTGGGCCTCGAACCACCAGTCCTCGCCGTAATGCGAGGCGAGCGGTTCCAGAAAATCGACAAGCCCCTGTTCGCGGCCCGGCAGGCCGGACATCCCGATCAAGCCGCCCTGGTTGGCGGCGAGGCTCAGCACCAGCGCGTCGCGCGGCCAGGTCGCGACGTGGGCGCGGAGCGCGGCCAGCGCCGCCACGGCCTGGCCGGCAAACAGAAGACGAAAGACATCGATGTGGCTGCGCTCGCGCGCCGAAGCTCCTTCTGTGAGGCTGAGTGCCGTGGCCAGGGACTCACGCATGGCCAAAAGGTTGCCCGCGAGCTGAAGGGCGCGGGCCTTGCCGACATGAGCCAGCGCGAATTCCGGATCGGCGGCGATGGCGCGGTCGAAGGCTGCGGCGGCGCCGGGATAGACGGTCAGCAGAAGATCGGCGCCCTCGACATAAGCATCGCGCGCGTCGGCGACGGCGCTGGATACCGGGAGTCCGTAGCGATCCGTCAGCATGTCACGACCATCATGGCTTCCGTGGTAAGTTGTTCGAAATACCCATCGAGCGTGAGCCTGCGCCAGAGGGCCAGGGCTTTCAAGGTGCGTCCTTCGCCGCAATCAACGAGGTGACGTACGATGGCGTCATGCAATCACCCGGAGCTTTCCAATGACCCCCACCCTTACCGCCTTTGAACGATCGCCCGATGGCGGCAAGGGATTGGCGCGCGATACGCGCATTCGCTGGGCGCTCGAGGAAGTAGGCCAGCCTTACGAGGTTCGTCTCGTTTCGTTCGGGGCGATGAAGGAACCTGCGCATCTGGCGCTTCATCCCTTTGGACAGATTCCGACCTATGAGGAAGGCGATCTCGCCCTGTTCGAGACGGGCGCGATCGTGTTCCATATCGCGGAGCGCCATGCGGGCCTGTTGCCACCTGCCTCCGGTGGCGATGCGAATGCCCGGGCGCGCGCGATCACTTGGATGTTCGCAGCGCTCAACACGGTGGAGCCGCCGATCCTCGAACTCGAAACAGCCAGGCTTCTTGAGGGCGACAGGTCGTGGTCCGCGCAACGCCTGCCGCTCGTCGAGGAGCGCATTCGCAACCGGCTGGGCCAACTTTCCGCTCGCCTTGGCAATGCCGACTGGCTCGACGGCGGGTTCAGCGCGGGTGACCTGATGATGGTGTCGGTGCTGCTCAGGCTGAAATCATCGGGCATCCTGGACGGATATCCGAACCTTGCCGCCTATGTCGCCCGCGGCGAAGCGCGACCCGCCTACAAGCGGGCTTTCGACGCTCAATTGGCGGTTTTCACCGGCAAGCCACCGACCGCGTAATCGAACAGGCCCGTCGCATATCGTCTTGGTCGCGGCGTTGGCCGCCAGTGATTCAATCCACTACGGAAAGACGCAGGCGCCGCCTCAGCGCCAGGCGAGCCGCCGCATCCTCAGCTGCGAGCGCGACAGCAGGGCGGCCGGAATCAGCGCCAGGAGCGCCACGATGGCAATGATGATGAAGGTGTCTGAAAAGGCCAGCATCTGCGCCTGGATGTTGATCATGGTGCCGAGATATTCCAGTGCCGCCGTCTTCTGCTGCTGGAACGGTAGGCCGTCGCGCCCCATGAGCCGCTCGACCTCGAGCAGCAGGCGCTCGGTGGTGTGGTTGCCCCAGTGCTGGGTCGCGGTGAGCGCATCGGCGTGGAAGCGCGTGCGCACCTCGAAGAAGGCCACGATCAGGTTGATGCCGAAGGCGCCGCCGAGCTGGCGCATGAAGTTCGCGACGCCGGCACCCTGGCGCACCTTCTCCGGCGGCAATGCCTTGAGCGCGGCGGCATTGAGCGTCGGGTTGATGAAGCCCAGCCCCAGTCGCGACACCATCACCATGCCGACCAGCGTCCAGAAGGTCGTGTTGGCGTCGGCGCCGACCATCAGAGCGAAACCAAGCGCGAACAGGACCAGGCCGCCGATGATCATGATCGAGGCCGGAATGGTGTCCGACATCCGGCCGGCGAGTGGAAAGATGACCGCGAGCATCAGCCCGGCCGGCATCATCATCAGCCCGGCGAGCAGAGGCGTGAAACCCGCCATGGTCTGGACGAACACCGGGATCACATAGGTCGAGCCCATCATGCCGGCGCCGAAGATGAAGGCGATCACCGCGGTCGCGGAAAACTCCAGGTTGGCGAAGATGCGCATGTCGAGCAGGGCGCGCGGCGTATAGAGCTCCCACAGCACGAAGCCCACGGCCGCCGCCGTGCCGAGCGTGAGACGGAACACGATGATGTCGGAGCGCCAGCCTTCGCGCTGGCCGTCGGCTATGCCGGTCATCAGCCCCCACAGTCCCACCAGGAGCAGACCGAAGCCCAGCCAGTCGAAGGGCGGAATCTCGCGCGCCAGCGGCCGCGTCGGCATGAACAGGGCGCCCATGATCGCCGCCAGCCCGCAAAACGGCAGCGAGATGTAGAACACGTAGCGCCAGGAGAAATACTCGATCATCAACCCGCCCAGGGTCGGACCGATCGCCGGCGCGAACACGACACCCAAGCCAAAAATGCCCATCGCGGAGCCGCGCCGGTCGGCCGGGAAGACGGTGAAGATGGTGGCCATCACCAGCGGCTGGGCGATGCCGGCGCTAAAACCTTGCAGAATGCGGGCAAAGATCAGCACGTCCTCGTTGGGCGCCATGCCACCCATCACCGCGCCGACGGAGAAAAAGAACAAGGCGCCGATGAAGGTGCGGCGCTCGCCCAGCACGCCCGAGACCCAGACGTTCAGCAACATGCCGGCGGTCATGGTCGCCATGTAGGCCGACGACATCCACTGCGCCTTGTCCTGGCCGATGCCGAAGGCGCCCATGACGTCGGGCACGGCGACGTTGACCGTAGTCATCGCCAGCACCATGGCGACCACGCCGATCATGCCGGTGACGGTCACCAGCCAACGATAGGCCGGCCCATAATGCTCGGCGAGAAAAGCCGCGTTCTGGACCGGGGCGGCCGGAAGCGGCGGGTTAACGGACGTCAATGTCGACTTCGACCATCATGCCGGGCGTCAACTGCCTGGGCATTTCGACCATGTCGATCTTCACCGCCACGCGCTGGGTGATCTTGGTGAAGTTGCCCGACGGATTGGGCGTCGGGATCAGCGCGAAGCGGGCCATGGTGGCGCTGCCGATGCGCGCGACCTTGCCGGTGAACTTGTCGTTGGGGAAAGCGTCGACGGAAACGTGCACCAGCTGGCCCAGCTTGAGCCGGCTCACCTGGGTTTCCTTGATGTTGGCCTCGACCCAGACTTCCTTGGGATTGTGCAGCAGCATGATGCGCTGGCCGGCAGCGACGTATTCGCCCACAAGAACGAAAGTGCGATCGATCACCGCCGGGATCGGACTCTTGATCGTCCGGTCCTCGACATCGACGAGCTGCTGGTGGAGCTGGGCCGCGAGGTTGGCGACCTGGAAGGTGAGCGCCTCGATCTGGGCGTCGATCATGCCGACCTTTTCATGCTCGACCCGCGCCTCCTCGAGGCTGCCCTTGGCCTGCTGAAGTTCAGCCTGAAGCTGAAGGATCTGACTTTCGAACTTGGTTACCGCCGCCTGAGCCGTCTGAAACTGACGTTCGTTGCCGACGCGGCGCTCGAAGAGCACGCGGCTCCTCTCGAGCTCCAGCTTCGCAAGGTCGAGGTCCGATCCCAGTGCCGCCAGCGCCTCCTCCCGTGCCGTTACGGCCGAGGTGCGCGTGCGCATAGCGGCATCGGCCTGGCTGACGTTGAGACGCCGCTCGGCACGCAGCCGCGTACGCTCGACCCGGACGCCTTCGATCTGCGCCCGCAGCGCGTCGGCACGCAGCTTGGAGACACGATCGTCGATGCGCGCGATCGTCTGGCCGGCCTCGACATGCATGCCTTCGCGCACCGGCATTTCGACCACCCAACCGTCGGAGCGGCTGGAAATCGTCACGATATCTGCCGACACGCGGGCGTCGTACTCGTAGACATGGGTGAACCGCATGTAGAGTTCGCGGCCACCGTAGGCGAGCGCAATCAGCAGCACCGCGGCGATGGCGAAGTTGCGCGGGCGCAACATCGACCGGCCACGACCGACCGACGACTGCCGGCCACGAACCGACGGTGCGCCGACCTGTGGGGCGGATGCCGGCGCAGGTGCAGGGGAAACCGGCGGCGCGGCGGCGGGCGTTGGCGGAACCGGCGCACGCGCAACCGTCCTTGCGGCCGGAGGGGCCTGGCTGCCGGGCGGCGGTATGGACTGGTCCACGATGCTACTCCGCGGCAGCCAGTTCGGGCGATGGACGCTCGTCGCCCGCCACAGGGCCAGCCAGCGGTTGCAGGCGGGCTTTCAACTTACCCAGCAGCCGGACGCATGTGCGGATTTCGGCCTCGCTGCAGTCGCGCAGCAATTCGTGCCGCAGATCCGTGCCGACGGCGGCGATCGACGCCAGCGCCGGCCGCGCCTTGGCGGTCAGAAACACACGTTTGACTCGGCGGTCTCCGGGTTGGCTGCGGCGATCGACCCAGCCGTCGGCCTCGAGCAGGTCGAGCTGGCGCACCAGCGTCGAGCCCTTGATGCCGACCCGCAGCGCCAAGGCGTTCTGCGTCAGCCCCTCGGGATGTGCCGACAGATTGACCAAAGCCACCCAGCGCGCGGTGGAGAGTCCGAGCGGCTTGAGGCGGGCATCCAGCACATGACGCCACAGCCGGGAAACCTCGGCCAAGCCAAGACCCAGCCGATACGTCGGATCGTCGGCGCCTGTCATAAAGAAATCATAGGACTGAAACGATTAGCATGCCAACGATCTCTGCCCCCGCCCTCCGTCAGGCAGCAACGCGCGCCATGCATGGCGGCCCTAGGCCGCGCGGGCGCGACGGCCGATCAGCAGGATTAGCGGAATCGCCAGCGCCGAACACAAGGTGTAGAGGCCGAAGGCGTTGATGTAGCCCAGCATGGCGGCTTGCCGGTTGATCTCCTTCGACAGCCGGGCAAGCCCCTGCACCGTCTCGAAATCCCAGCCCCCCGTTACCCAAGGCAGCGCCAATACCTTGTTGAAGGGATTCACCAGTTCGACCATCCGGCCGTAATTCGCGCTGGTCGAGCGCACGATCTCGGCGACGCAGATCGAGATGAAGAAGCTCGAGCCGATGTTGCGCAGCAGGTGATAAACGGCCGTGCCCTCGGCCAGGTTGGCAGCACCGATGGTCGAGAAGGTAACGAGGGTGAGCGGCACCCATATGACGCCGATGGCAATGCCCTGGACGAAGCTGTTGGCCATCAGGGTGCCAGTGTCGACGTTGAGATCGAGACTCATCAGCCAGAAGCCTGAGATCGCCTGCAGGCCGAAGCCTCCGATCAGGCCGATGCGCGGGTCCATCCTACCGACGAAGATGGCGAGGAAGAAGCCGAGCGTGGCACCGGCGCCGCGGGCGGCGACAATCTCGCCGATCAGCATGTCGGGAAAACCGGCATGCTGCTGCAACAGCGGCGGCAGCAGCACCATCGGCGTGAAGTTGAGCATCCCGTAGATCAGGACCAGCCCCAGGCCGAGCGCGTAGTTGCGGTCGAGCAGCAGGCGCAGATTAAGGAACGGCTGCCGGGCGGTGAGGCTGTGTGCCAGGAAGATCCAGAACGCCACCGCGGCGATGAAGGTCTCCAGCATGATCTCGCCCGACTCGTACCAGTCGAGACGCTGGCCTCGCGACAGCACGAGCTGGATGCAGGCGATGGTGACGGACAGCGACAGAAAGCCGGTCCAGTCGAGCGCAGTTCGGCCGGTTGTCCTGTCGCGCGGCAGGGTCAGGCGCAGGCCGACAACCGACAACAATCCTACCGGAACGATCATGTAGAAGGCCCAGCGCCAGCCGTAGAGCTCCGAAAGCATGCCGCCGACGACGGGGCCGATCACCGGACCGATCACCACGGCCATTCCGAAGATCGAGACGACCAGGCCCTGCTGGCGCTTGGGGAAAGTGTCGAGCAGGATGGTCTGCGATAGCGGAATCACCGGCGCGCCCAAGGCGCCCTGCAACACCCGCCAGAACACCAGCGTTTCCAGCGACTCGGCGCTGCCGC
>CALFRN010000148.1 GCA_937919085.1 uncultured Reyranella sp. | reverse complement strand
GCGTAGCGGAGAGACCTTGCGTCAACCTGCAAGTTCGACGGGTCAGTCCAGGAACCGCACCTTCGGCCACAGTTCGCGCCAGCGCTTGGCGGCGATCCGTTCGTCGTATTCGGAACGCCGCGTGCGGCCGTAGGGCGTGGGCCGGCAGCGCAGGTTGAGAAGATCGTCGGCGCCGAGCGGGGCGATCACGCTCAGCCCGTCGTCGGCTTCGAGGCGCACGCCGATCCCCGTCACGCTCTCCAGCCAATGGATCATCGCATCGGCGGTGTCGCGATGCTGCGGCAGGCCCTTCCAGACGTGCATGCGCGCCTGGTTGCGGACCTGCCACGGCAGTCCGGGCAGCAGCCGGTCGAGCGCCGCCTCGTATTCTCCTTCGCGCTCCTTCGAGAGATCGCCGGCATCGTAGTAGATGACGTCGATGTCCACAGGCAGGCGCGCCGGCACGATGCCGTGCAGGTGGTCCCAGACGCGATTGCGCACGAATCCCGCAGCAATGCACCAGTCCGGCAGCGCCAGTGTGCGCGCCGCACGGAGCTGTTCCATACCCACAGGGTCCTGGGCGATGATACGGGCGATCAGGGACATCGCTCCAGTCTAGCCGCCCTCGATGGGGATAATGCCGAGCTTTCGATTCGAACTGCGCTGCGAAGGGAGAGTGGCCGGCGTCGACGAGGCCGGGCGCGGACCGCTGGCCGGCCCGGTCTATGCCGCCGCCGCCGTCATCGACCGCACGCGCGCGGCGCGGAAGCTGCTGCGCATGATCGACGACTCCAAGAAGCTGAGCCACGCGCAGCGCGAGGAGGCTTACGAGGCGATGATCGCCTCCGGCGTCGTGCAGTTCGCCATCGCGGAAGCCAGCGTCGAGGAGATCGACCGCATCAACATCCTGCAGGCGACCTTCCTCGCCATGCGCCGTGCCCTGCAGGCGCTGGGCGAGCAGCCCGAGGTCGTATTGGTCGACGGCAATCGCGCGCCGCCACAACTGAGCTGCCGCGCCGAGACCATCGTCGGCGGCGATGCGCATTCCTATTCCATCGCCGCGGCTTCCATCTTCGCCAAGGTGGCGCGCGACCGCTACATGGCGCGGCTCGCCGAGACCTTTCCCGGCTACGGTTGGGAGAGCAACCGCGGCTATGGCAGCGCCCAGCATCTCGATGCCCTCACTCTTCTCGGACCGACCCCGCACCATCGTATGAGCTTCGCGCCCCTGAACCGGCTACTCTGACGGCATGGGCATCGATTCGATCCGCAACATCGACTACGTCGTTCTGCTCTGCGAAGACGTGGTCCGTGCGCGGCAATTCTATCTTGAGGTTATGAAGTTCCGTATTGAACGGGACACGCCGAACTGGGTGAGCTTCCATGTCGGCTCCGGTCTGCTCTGCCTCAGGCCGCGCAGCCCGCAGGGCGTCTTCCAGGACGGGCCGGGCGCGCCCGGCTCGGCGTCGGTCCAGCTCGCCTTTCGCGTGGCGCCGCCCGAGATCGACGCATGCCATGCCGAGCTGGTCGCCCACGGCGTCGAGATGCTGGGCCCGCCGCGAGACATCCCGGCGTGGCGGCATCGCGCGCTGTTCTTCCGCGATCCCGAAGGCAACGTCATCGAAATCTACGCCGAAGTCTGACAGTTCCGGGGAGACGGTCCGTGCTGAAACTCTACTACGCCGCCCACACTTGTTCGCTCGCCACCCACATCGTGCTGGAGGAAGTCGGCGCCGACTATTCGACCGTGCGGGTCGAGTTCGCCAAGGAGCAGCAGAAATCGCCTGCCTATCTGAAGGTCAATCCCAAGGCCCGCGTGCCGGCGCTGGTCACCGACAAGGGCATCCTCACCGAGACGCCGGCCATGCTGGTCTATCTCGCGCAGAGTTTCCCGGCGTCGCGGCTCGCCTTGATGGACGATCCCTTCGCCTTCGCCCAGGTCCAGGCCTTCAATTCCTATCTCTGCTCGCACCTGCATGTGGCGCACGCGCACCGCATGCGCGGCCATCGCTGGGTCGATGCCGACGACCAGGCGTCGATCGCCGCCATGCAGCGCAAGGTGCCGGAGTCGGTGGGTGGCGCCTTCGAGATGATCGAGCGCGAGATGCTGAAGGGCCCGTGGGTGATGGGCGCGCACTATACGATCTGCGATCCCTATCTCTTCACGCTCGCCCAGTGGCTGGAGGTTGACGGCGTCGATCCGGCCCGTATCCCGCGGGTGATCGACCACCGCCGCCGCATGTCGGAGCGTCCTGGCGTTAAGAAGGCCATTGCCGAGGAAGTCGCCAAGGCCGCGAACCCGTAAACGGACGTTGTACTCACGGGTGTCGATACGATATCCACGGCCACCGATGCAGCAGATAATAGGCGGAGGCCGGTCGACCATGCCGCGTGAGCGCGCCGACATTCTCAATGCGAAGAAGGTTCTGGCCGATGTCTGGCCGGGCCAGGCGCAGGAGAATTCCGTCGCCCTCCTGAAGGCGCTGCATATTCTCACCCGCGACGGCGCGCTGAACCAGGACGCCCGGCGCAAGCTCAAGCAGGTCCTCCATCTGGTGCAGCTTCTCCGCCCGTCGCTCGACGCCCTGCTGGCCGAAAACCCGGACGCGGTGATCGCCGACCTCGGCACCGGGAAGTCCTATCTCGGATTCATCCTCTACGATCTGGTGATCGGCCCCCTCGGCCACGGCAGCATCGTCGGCGTCGACGTGCGCGACGAACTCGTAAGGCAATCCCGAAAGCTGGCGACGGAAAGCCACTTCACGCGCATGAGCTTCGTATCCGGCGGGATCGCCGACACGATGCTGCCCGATGGCCGCGCCGACATGGTGACCGCCCTTCATGCCTGCGACACGGCGACGGACGATGCCATCCGCTTCGCCCTGCATCACGAGGCCAGGGTCATCGCCCTCATTCCGTGCTGCCAGGCCGAGGTCGCGACGCTGCTGGGCGCCCGCAACGGCCCGCTGGATCAGCTGTGGCGTCACAACATCCATCGGCGGGAATTCGGCGCCCACGTCACCAACGTCATCCGCTCGCTGGTCCTGGAGGCTCATGGCTACAAGGTGCGGGTGACCGAGTTCACCGGCCTCGAGCATTCGCTGAAGAACGAACTGATCCTCGCCACGCGTCACCAGAAGAGCAACCCGCTCGCCCGGCGCAAGCTCGACCAGCTTGTGGATCAGCTCGGCGTGACGCCGGCCCTGCTCGACGTCGTCGGCCGAGCTTCTGGCGAGGCGAATCCGGCTCGACCGGAAGGACTCTAGGTCTGGTGGGTCGCCGCGATTGCGCGACTCGATCTTGTGGATCGATCGTGTAAACAATTGAATCAATTGTAATTTCTTGACCGGGACTCGGTGGATGACTCATCTTCCACCGATGCCTGTGGAAAATATTGACCGCGTTCTTGTCGGCGACTGCATCGAACTGATGCGCAGCCTGCCCGAAGCCTCCGTCGACATGGTCTTCGCCGACCCGCCGTACAATCTCCAGCTCGGCGGCGAGTTGCTGCGGCCCGACCACAGCAAGGTCGACGCCGTCGACGACGACTGGGACAAGTTTGCCGATTTTGCCCGCTATGACTCCTTCACCAACGCCTGGCTGAAGGCAGCGCGTCGCGCGCTGAAGCCCGGCGGCACGCTGTGGGTGATCGGCAGCTACCACAACATCTTCCGCATCGGCACGGCGCTGCAGGACCAGGGCTTCTGGCTGCTGAACGACATCGTGTGGCGCAAGTCTAACCCGATGCCCAACTTCCGCGGCAAGCGTTTCACCAACGCCCACGAGACGTTGATCTGGGCGGCGCGCGATCGCGCCAACAAGAAGTACACCTTCAACTACGATTCAATGAAGGAGCTGAACGAGGGCATCCAGATGCGTTCGGACTGGCTGCTGCCGCTGTGCACCGGCGGTGAGCGGCTGAAAGGCGAGGACGGCAAGAAGGCGCACCCGACGCAGAAGCCCGAGTCGCTGCTGTTCCGCTGCATCATGGCAGCGTCCAATCCCGGCGACATCATCCTCGATCCGTTCTTCGGCACCGGCACCACCGGCGCGGTCGCGCGCCGCCTCGGCCGCCGCTTCATCGGGCTGGAGCGCGATCCCGATTACGCCGCGATCGCGCGCAAGCGCATCGCCGAGATCGAACCCTTGGCGGGTGAGGACGTGACGCCCAAACCGAGCAAGCGCGCCGAACCGCGTATCGCGTTTGGCGTGCTGATCGAGGCGGGCCTGCTGCAGCCGGGTACGGTGCTCTCCGACCTGAGCGGCCGCCTGCATGCCCGCGTGCGCGCCGACGGGTCGCTCTCGGCGGCCAATGCGCTGGGCGAACATCGCGGCTCGATCCACCAGGTGGGTGCGGCACTGCAGGGCGCGCCGGCCTGCAACGGTTGGACCTTCTGGCATATCGACGTGGCGGGCGCCCGCCTGCCGATCGATCATCTCCGCCAGCAGGTGCGGGCGGGGCTTTAGGGTTTGAAATCGGACTGAACAGTTCGAAGAGCGCGCAAGATGCGCGCGGTCCGGAAGACTCATGATCCTTTGGACAGCGCGCGTCCCGCGCGCTCATAGTCAAATGGATGCGATCCATTAACCACCAAGCAGCAGGTCGCTCGCCTTTTCCGCGACCGTGGTCACGGCGGCGTTGATCATCGCGGCCGGCAGGCCCGGCAGGACCGAAGCGTCGATGACGCGCAGCCCGGCAATGCCCTTGACGCGCAAGGCCTCGTCCACGACGGCGCCGATGCGGCAGGTGCCGACGGGATGGTGGAACGAATCCGTCGCCCGGCGAATGAAGTCGGGCCGACCCGCAGCATTGGCCCAGCCCGGGCCCGGATAAATCTCCTTCTCCCGCCAGTCGTCGAAGGCAGCGGCGGCACCGACCTCGCGTGCGATGTCGACGCCCCTGGCAAGGACGTCGAGGTCGTCGGGTTCCGACAGGTAGTCGGGATCGATGAGAGCGGGAGCGAGCGGGTTGCGGGAGGCGAGTTTCACGCTGCCGCGGCTGCGTGGCCGCAGGTGGCAGGGCACCAGCACATAGGCCGGAGACGCCAGCGGCCCGACCGTCGGCCGGACGAACGGCAGCGACAGGCACATGATGAGAAGGTCGGGACTCTCCCCGGCATTCGCCTGCGGCACGTAAAGCAGGGCGTCGGCATGATTGTAGCGGGAGGCCGGAACGTCGCGGCGCGTCTGGTAGGCCACGCCGGCCAGCAGCAGATGATCCTCGAGATGGCGGCCGACGTCGGGCAGGTCCGCGGCGATGCCGATGCCGAGCGCCCGAAGTTCGTCGGCAGGCCCGATGCCCGACAGCATCAGCAGGCGCGGCGAATCGATCGCCCCGGCACAGAGCAGGACTTCGACCTCGGGCCGCACGACCCGCCCGGCCAGCCGGACGCCCCTGCACCGGCCACGTTCGATCTCCAGCCCGAGCACTTCCGTGCCGATGAGCAGATCGACCGGTGCGTCCCCGAGCGTGCCGAGATAGGCCGTGGCGGCATCGTCGCGGCGATGGCCCCGGACACTGAGCTGGTTCCAGCCGACGCCTGTCGTGTTTTCTCCGCCGAGGTCGGGGGTCATCGGGAATCCCGATTGCTGTGCTGCGGCCATGAAGGCCTCGGCGACGGGCGTGCGATCCGTGACGTCCGCCAACGACAGGACATGCAGAGGCCCGGCGCCGCCATGCCAGGCATCGGCGCCGCCGGAAAAGGTTTCGGCGCGTTTGAAATAGGGCAGGAGGTCGGCATGGCGCCATCCCGGAGGCCACCGATCGTAGGCGGCCGGATGTCCGCGCTGGTAGGCCAGCGCATTGATGACGCTCGACCCGCCGACCGCCTTTCCGCGCGGACAGGTAATCGTGCGGTCCCCCAGGCCCGGCTGCGGGGTCGTCGAATATCGCCAGTCCAGCGCGCTGCCCTGAAGCTTGGGCCATTGCGGCGGGTTCGCGACGGCCGCCAGATCCGCCGGCCCTCCCGCCTCGACCAGGAGGACCCGCCGCCCGGCGCGACCCAGCCGATGCGCCAGCACGCAACCGGCCGAGCCCGCGCCGACGATGACGTAGTCGTAGGTCGAGCGCAGCTGCTCGGGCGACCCGAGGGTGCGAACGCCGGATGCCGCCCGGGCAGGCGGAGCGAGGCCCGACAAGGCGAGCCCGCCGGCGGCGGCTGTCCCGAGCGCCGTGCGTCGCTTGAACCCGCCCATTCCGCGGTCGTGCCCGAATGATCGCATCCTGCTCATGCTTCCCCGCTGGACCCATTGTAGGCAGGGAGACCCAAGACACCATGATTTGGACAACCAAAGGACGGGCGGGCAACAGACAGGCGGGCAATGTTTAAGACTTTAG
>CALFRN010000147.1 GCA_937919085.1 uncultured Reyranella sp. | reverse complement strand
TAGAGAGCGAGGCCGAGCAGGCAGAGCAGGAAGAGAGCAGCGAAGGCCAGCGGCGTCTGTCCCCGCGCCAGTGCCTGGGTCATCAGAAAGCCGAGCCCGGCACTCGCGCCGACCCATTCACCGATCACCGCACCGATCGGCGCCACGGCCGCCGCGATGCGCGCTCCGGAAGCGAAAGCGGGTAGGGCCGCGGGCAGTCGAATCTGGAAAAGCGTTGCGCGTGAACCCGCATCCATCGTGTGCGCAAGGTCGAGCCACCCCGGATCGGTCCGACGCAGGCCATCGTATAGAGTGCTGACCACCGGAAAAAAGATCACCAGCGCAGCCATCGCGACCTTGGAGGCCATGCCGTAGCCCAGCCACAGTACCAGCAGGGGCGCGATGGCGATCACGGGCACCGCCTGTGAGACGATGACGAGTGGCAAGGCCCAGCGGCGCCATCCCGCCGACACGGCAAACACCACGGCCAGGCTCGCACCGAGCGTGAGTCCCAGGATCAGCCCGAGTGTCATCTCGGCCGCAGTCCACAAGCCCTGTTCGATCAGCAGGTCGAAGCGCTCGACCAGCACCACCGCAACGCGCGACGGGGGCGGCAGGATGTAAGGCGGTACGCCGGTCAGCCAGGTCAGGGCTTCCCAGGCGGCGAGCAATCCGAGTGCAGTGATCAACGGTCTCACGCCACACTCCGAAGCTCGGCAATCAATCGCGCCTGCAAGGCGAGCAGTGCCGGTTCAGCAGGATCGCGCGGTATCGAACCCGGTGGCTCGAGGACCGGTCCGGCAGCAAGAGGCATTCCAGACAGAACGCGTACGTGGTGGCCGATGCGGAGCGCTTCCAGGGGATCGTGGGTCACCAGCACCACCGTGCGGCCGGCGAGCAGTCGTGCGGCAAGGTCCTGCAGTTCCAGGCGCGTCACCGCGTCGAGGTGGGCGAAGGGCTCATCCATAAGCACCACGGCGCGGTCCTCGCAAAGGGTGCGTGCAAGCGCTACACGCTGGCGCATGCCTCCGGACAGGGCATCGGGACGGTCCGCGAGCCGGTCGCCAAGTCCAACTTCCGCGAGCAAGGCGCGTGCACTGGGCTCGGCGGCGTGCAACGCCGCCGGATCGCGGCGCAGGCGATAGCCCAGCATCACGTTGCCGAGCACATCAAGCCACGGCAGCAGCAGGTCGCGCTGCGCCATGTAGGCAACGGGGTGCGCACGCTCGGTGTCGGGCAGCAGGCCTGCCAGCCAGCGCAGCAGCGAGGTCTTGCCGACACCGCTGCGTCCCAGCAGGCAGGTCGTTCGGCCCGCGGGAAATTCGAGGGTAAGCTTGTCTGCCACCACGCGATCGCCGAAGGCGATGCGCGCATCGCGCACGATAAGGGAAGGGGAGGTCGTCACAGAATTCACCAGTCCCTACGCCGGCATTAACCGGATCAGGTTCCCGGGGTCGTTCTTGCGAACCTCTCAGCCGCGGCGCGGCTCCCCCCGATGATTGGCCTGCACTATGGGAACTGAGCCATTGTCACGCAAGTGTCTTCAGTTTGACGAAATCGGGCTGCAGGCTCTATCCATGGCCATGGCATTCGCAGGGTTCAATCGACGGCTCGGCCGTCGCGTCTTTTTTGCCGGCCCGCTTGTACTGGTGGCCGGCCTCGCTGCCGCGCAAGGCGCCGACGTCAAGTTCAGGCGCTCGTCACTGGTCATCGACACCGGTGGGCGAGAGCTAAAGTTCGAGGTCGATATGGCCACCAACGACGCTGAACGCTCGCATGGCCTGATGTTCCGCGAGAGCCTTGGGCCCTACGAGGGCATGCTTTTCGACTTCCATCGGGAGCAGCCGGTCAGCTTCTGGATGAAGAACACGCTGATCCCGCTCGATATGATCTTCATCGCAGCCGACGGCACGGTCCGCCACGTTCATTCGAACGCTGTGCCGCTCTCGACCGAGGCCATCCCCAGCATGGCCCCGGTGCGCGGCGTGCTCGAGATCAACGGCGGCAGCGCCAGGCTGCTCGGCATCAAGCCAGGCGACAAGGTCCGGCACGAGATCTTTGGCAACGCAGGCTAGGATATCAGCGCTTCAGCGCGCAGGTCATGCCGTCACCCACAGCGAACAGGGCAAGATCCACGCGTTCGTCGGCTTTCAGCTTGGCGTTCAGCGCCCGGATGGCCTTCGTATCCCTGTCGTCGATCTCGAGGTTCGCCACCGACCCACCCCACAGAACATTGTCGATCAGGAGCAGCCCACCCGGGCGCACGAGCTTCAGGCAGCGTTCGTAATAGGCGTCATAGTCGTCCTTGTTGGCGTCGATGAAGGCGAGATCGAGTTGGCCTGCGAGCCCTTGCGCCAGCAGCCAGTCGAGCGTGCCCAATGCCGGTCCGATGGTGAGCTCGATGCGGCTCTCGACGCCGGCCTCTTTCCAGGCGCGCCGGGCGATTCTTGTCCATTCCTCGCTCACGTCGCAGCACCATAGCTTGCCGTCGACCGGCAGTGCTTCGGCGAGGCAGAGCGAGGAATAGCCGGTGAAGGTGCCGACTTCGACGGCACGCCGGGCACCCATGGCGCGGGCGAGCAGGGCCATTTGCTGACCCTGATGTGCGGCGATCTGCATGCCGCCTGCCGACAGCCTGGCCGTCTCCTCGCGCAGCCGGCGTTTGACGGCGCTATCACGCAGCCAGTTTCCGTCGACATAGTCGGCCAATGCACCGTCGATTTTTGCCCACGCCTTCATGGTCTCTCCTGTTGGCTCGGTAGCGTCGTCTCGCTAGGGTCGCGCCCATCGAAAGACGAGGTTTGGGGAACGTGAATGTCAGATATTGAGATCGCGCGGCGCGCAATCAAGAAGCCGATGATCGATGTCGCGGCGCGGCTGGGCATACCGGGCGATGCGCTGGAGCCCTATGGCCGGGACAAGGCGAAGCTCGATGCCGCGTTCGTCAAGTCCCTGGAGCGCCGCAAGCCGGGCAAGCTCATCCTGGTGACGGCGATCAGCCCGACCAAGGCTGGCGAGGGCAAGACCACGACCACGATCGGCTTGGGCGATGCCCTCAACCGCCTCGGCAAGAAGACGGCGATCGCGCTCCGCGAGCCCAGTCTCGGACCGTGCTTTGGCCAGAAGGGCGGTGCCACCGGTGGCGGCCAGGCGCAGATCGTGCCGATGGCCGAGATCAACCTGCATTTCACCGGCGATTTCCACGCTATCACCACGGCGCACAACCTGCTGGCCGCGATGCTCGACAACCACATCTACTGGGGCAATGCGTTGCGCATCGATGCCCGCCGGGTATTCTGGCCGCGTGTGCTCGACATGAACGACCGCGCACTGCGCGACATGGTGACCAGCCTTGGCGGGGTCGCCAACGGATTTCCCCGCCAGACGCGCTTCGACATCACGACGGCGTCGGAAGTAATGGCAATTCTTTGCCTGGCGCGTGACCTCGCCGATCTCGAGGACCGGCTGGCGCGCATCGTTGTGGCCGAAACCCGTGACGGCAAGCCGGTCACCGCGGGCGACCTCAAGGCGGCATCGGCCATGGCCGCCGTCCTGAAGGATGCGGCCAAGCCCAACCTCGTCCAGACGCTGGAGAACAATCCGGTGCTGATTCATGGCGGTCCATTTGCCAATATTGCGCACGGCTGCAATTCGGTGATTGCGACACAGGCGGCACTGGCGCTGGCTGACTACGTCGTGACCGAAGCCGGCTTCGGCGCCGATCTCGGGGCCGAGAAGTTCCTCGATATCAAGTGCCGCCAGGCAGGTTTGAAGCCCGGCCTGGCTGTGGTCGTGGCTACTGTGCGGGCGCTCAAGCTGCACGGCGGTGCCGACGAGAAGTCGCTCGGCAAGGAGGATCTCGGCGCGGTCGAACGCGGGCTGCCCAATCTGCTGCGGCATGTCGAGAACCTCGCGAAGTTCGGGCTGCCGGTTCTGGTTGCCATCAATCGCTTCGTGAGTGATACGCCGGCCGAGCTGCAGCTGGTCGAGGAAAAATGCGCCGCCGCTGGCGCCAAGGCATATCTTTGCGAGCATTGGGCCAAGGGCGGAGCGGGGGCGGAAGCCTTGGCCCGGGCCGCGGTCGAGACGCTCGACGAAGGCAAGTCGGCCTTCAGGACTCTCTATCCCGACGACCTGCCGCTCGCGCAGAAGATCGAGACCGTGGCGAAGGAAATCTACCGTGCCTCGGGAGTCGCCTTCGCAGGCACGGCGCAGCGCCGGCTCGCGGCGCTCGAGGCGGCGGGCTACGGCAAGCTGCCGGTCTGCATCGCCAAGACCCAGTACAGCTTCGCGGCCGATCCCGAACTGCGCGGCGCGCCGACCGGGCATGTGCTGCCCGTCCGGGAAGTGCGGCTGTCGGCCGGCGCCGGTTTCGTGGTCGCCATGGCGGGAGACATCATGAGCATGCCTGGCCTGCCGCGGGTTCCCGCGGCCGAGCGCATCCGGCTGACCGCCGAGGGCGAAGTCGACGGGATTTTCTAGTTCGGACGGAAGGCGAATTTCTTCAGGTCGTCTAGCCGTACGACACGCAGGGTCGCCGCATGCGTGGCCTCAAGGACGACCTGGGGCGCCGCATCGCCGTCGAGCGCCTCCTGCCAGCGTGCGGCACACAGGCACCAGCGGTCGCCGGGCACGAGGCCTGGAAAGCCATATTGAGGCATGGGCGTGCTGAGATCGTTGCCACGCGCCTTGGAGAACGCCAGGAACGCCACCGTGGTCACGACGCAGACAGTGTGCAGGCCGATATCCTCGGGGCCGGTATTGCAGCAGCCATCGCGATAGAAGCCGGTAACCGGCTGGGTCGAGCAGGTTTGCAGGGCGCTGCCCAGGACATTGACCGACGGTGCGCGGCCAGGACGGCCTTCTTCGGGCGTTTGATCGAACATGACGCACTATAGCACCTGGAAATTGCGCTTTCGAGGCGCCCCCGCCGCTGGTAGAAGTGCCGGCCTGCAAAGCCTTGCGGCGGGGCGTAGCGCAGTCTGGTAGCGCGTCTGCCTTGGGCGCAGAAGGTCGTCGGTTCGAATCCGGCCGCCCCGACCACGGCCCCGCCAGTTGGAGTATGGGAGTTCATGAAGGTTCGTATCTTCAAGCCGGCCAAGACAGCGATGCAGGCCGGCATGCGCAACACCCACGAATGGGTACTCGAGCCCGAGCCGTCGCCCAAGCAGGTCGATCCGCTGATGGGCTGGACCAGTTCGCGCGACACCATGGAGCAGGTGAAGCTGCGCTTCGCCACCCTCGATGAAGCCAAGGCTCACGCCGAGAAGAACGGTTGGCAATATACGGTCGAGCAGCCGCATACGCGGGTGGTGAGACCTAAGGCCTATGCCGACAATTTCGCCTACACCCGCGTTGGTCGCTGGACGCACTGACGGCACGCCGTTCCGGCGTATGCTATCCTAGGCATTCGGGCCCGTAGCTCAGTGGATAGAGCACCTGCCTTCTAAGCTGGTGGTCGCTGGTTCGAATCCAGCCGGGCTCGCCACTAATTTTAGTCACGCTGAGGCGAATCGGTGGACCGATTTTCGCAGTGGCTCACCTCTGTGAGCCGCCGAAGCTAACGGTCGCTACGCCGGCGCTGACCAGAAGACCGCCGCCTACCTTGTTGACGACACCGATCGCTCGCGGGCTGGCGGCGAGGCGTCGAGCCTTGGTAGCCACGAGCGCGTAGCCGAAGGCGTTGGCGAAGGCGAGGACCAGGAAGGTTGCCTCGAAGACCAGCATCTGGGGCAGGAAGGCCGCGGCCGGGTCGAGGAAAGCCGGCAGGAACGCCACGAAAAAGGTGAGGCTCTTGGGGTTGAGGGCTGTCACCAGCCAGGCGTGGCCGAGCATCCGGCCGGCCGATACCGCATCGGCACGGGGCGCTGCATCCAGCGTCCCGCCGGCCCGCCAGAGTTTTATCCCGAGATAGACCAGGTAGGCGGCGCCCACCCACTTCAGGGCTGTGAACAGCGTGGCCGAGGCAGCAAGCAGGGCACCCAATCCCAGCATGGAAAGCGTCATGGCGGTGAAGTCCCCGAGCGCAACGCCCATGGCCATGGGGAGCGCCGTCCGCCAGCCCTGGCCGAGGGCATAGGAGACGACAAGCAGCACGGTCGGCCCTGGAATTAGGAGCAGGATTGTCGATGCCACCGCGAAGGCTGCCCAGGTTTCAAATGCCATTTTCTGCTCTTTTGTCACTGCAAGCCCAAAGCCAGCCACAGTGACGGCGTGATGTCAGTCAGATTTTCGCCTCTTTCCAACGTCAAGATTGAAAGTGTAGAATCTTGCCGGAGGCAAAATGTCTCGTCCAAAAACCCAACCCTATCATCATGGCCAGCTTCGTGAGGCTCTGGCCACGTCCGGCCGGGCGCTTCTCGAGGAGAAGGGCATCCGCGGCTTCACTTTGCGCGAATGTGCCCGGCGGGCGGGTGTTTCCCATGCTGCGCCGGCCTATCATTTTGCCTCGATCGACGATCTGTTGGCCGAGTTGGCAACCCGCGGTTTCGACGAGTTGGCGGGAGCCATGGCGGCCGAGGCCGCGCGGGCCGATGGCAGCGCCACCGGACAGCTGGTCGCCCAGGGGATCGGCTACATGGCTTTCGCCGCCGGCAATCCGGCGCTGTTCCAGCTCATGTTCAGTCGTGAGGCCAACCGGCTGGATACTGCACCTCTTGCTGCCGCATCCGAGGCGGTCCGGGCGCTTCATGCCGCCGCCGTCGAGACCGCCATTCCGCACGCCTCAGGTGAGATCAAGCAGCGCATGACCGACTTCGCCGGAGCCTCGATGCACGGCTTTATCGCCCTGGTGCTGGAAAGCGAAATCGGCGGCAAGGACTCGTCACGGGCGCTCAAAGCCCGTGGTCTCGCGCTCCTGTCGGTGATGGCCGAAACCGTCGTACGGGTCGGCGCCTAAAGCGTGATCCGGAACAACAGGGCCTCGCCCGCGCCGTGGCCCGCCTCCTTGGTAAAGTGGTGGACAAGGGTGCCACCGTTTGCAGTGATGACCTTCTGTGAGGGCAAATTGTCGGAATCGGTCGTCAGATCGATGTATTCGAGGCCGAGTTTGCGCGCTTCCGGCAGCATCAATGCCACGGCGCGCGTTGCGTAGCCCCGGCGGCGCTTCCATGGCACGACGCCGTAGCCGAGATGGCCGAGGCAATAGGGCGGAAGTTCCGACGTGCCGGGTTGCCAGCGGAAATTCACCGAACCGCAGAACCCGCCGTCCCACATCCAGCGACGGTAACCGGGCAGGCGCCGAACCGTGCTGCCATCCGGCAGCGGGATGGGCGGACCCTTGGCCTCTGGGTCGTCGAGCGAGGACACGAAAGCCGCTGGGTCAGCTGCGATCTTCTCCAGTTCCTCACGGGCGGAGGTTTCGCGGCGGAGATTGTCCGACCAGAAGCCGTTTCGCAGCGCATCGGCATAGGCGTCGAGTTGGTCCAGCGAGGGGATGAGCAGTTCCATCGTGCTTCCTGCGATATCAGGTGAAGCCCTCATACACGACCGTCGTGAACATGCCGGCGGCCATGTGATATAGGTTATGGCAGTGGTAGGCCCACAGTCCGGGATTGTCGGCATCGAAGACGACTTTCACTGTGGTACCCGGCATCACCACCACGACATCGCGCACCGCTCCGGAGAATTTCTGACCATCGATTTCGGTCACCTGGAAGGAGTGGCCGTGAAGATGCATGGGGTGGTCCATCATCGTATGGTTGCGCATCACCAGTTCGACCCGTTCGCCGCGGACGACCCGCACTGGCAGGCCGCCCATGCCGTTGACCGGCATCTGCCAGACGTAGCCCGCCATAGTGCCGATGAGATCGACCGGGATCGAACGGTCGACCGGCCGGACGGCAAGCGGCTGGCCAGCACGCAGCAATTTCTCCATCTCCAGACCGACGACGGGGCCGGCCGTATCGGCATTTTCGGAAATCCTGGCGACCGCGGCGCGCGGCGGACGGAGCACCACGCCGGTCCGCAGCCTCCGGCCCTCGCCGAGCGCAAGTACGGCCACGGAACGGCCGTCCGGAGGCATGCGCATGATGATGTCGGCGCGCTGGGCGGTGCCGAGCGGGAAGCGGCTCGCCTTCAGCGGCAAGACGGGGTTGCCGTCGACCGTCACCAATGTCCCTTCGATCGCGCCGAGGTCGATGGTGAAGTTGCTTGAGGCCGACCCGTTGATGATCCGCAGGCGTACCTCGGCACCGCGGTCGACGTCGATGACCTGCGGATCAGCCAGCGTCCTGTCGTTGGCGAGATAGGCGTCGTACTTGATGTCGTTCAGATCCGGGGCAGACATCTTCATTTTCATGCTCATGCCGCCGTCATCGGGCTTGGCCTTGCGCAGGTCGTCGTACAGCTTTCGCGGGCTGGTCCACGAGAAGTCTTCGAGCAGAACGACGACCTCCTGCAGGTCGCCGCGGATTGCGCTGGTCTCGCGCACGATCAGCGGTGCCGCCAGAAGATTCTGTTCCTGCAGACCAAAATGCGAGTGCATCCAGCGCGTGCCCACAGGCCTGGCCGGGAACTTGTAGTCGAGGCTCTGCGCCGGACCGATCGGCAGCTGGCTCACATAGGGTACGCCGTCCTGGCGCCAGGGCGGGTTGAGGCCGTGCCAATGCACGCCCGAGGATACCTGCAACGCATTGTCGAGGCGGACGTCGAACATGTCGCCCTCGTCGAGCGTGAGGCCATAGGCTCCGGAAGGCTGAACGACGCCATAGCGGGTCGCCGGCTTGCCATCGACCTCGATCTGCCGCGTCTGCAGGCGCAGGATTTTCTGCCGCCCGGCGGCTTGCTGGGCATGCGGCGTGGCGGGGATCGTCAATGCGGCGGCTGTGGCCGAGAGCAGAACGGATCGGCGCGATGGTTGCATCGGGCACTCCTCCTCCAGATGATCGGCATGCTAGGCCGTCGGAGAATCAGCGGCAATCGCGCATGATTATGCCGTGCTGCGTTCGATTGACATCTGACTCCTCGCGAGGCCAGCTTGCGCTTCCGCTATGCGCTGTTCGGGAGTCGTTCGTGACGAAGCATCTGGCGACCAAGATCGCGGCGAATGCGATGACGCCATGAGTTCCAGCCCGGTCCTCGTTCTCGACATTGACGGCGTCGTCTCGCTCGCCCAGCCGGGTTCGGCGCAGCCGTGGTCTGCGACCTTGAAGGCCGACTGGGGCTTCGACCAAGAGGAAATCGCCCGCGACTTCTTCCGGCTCGAGTTCATGGAAGTGTTGCGCGGCCGGCTCGATCTTTACGTTGCCCTGCAAGCGTACCTCCAGACCAGGGGACTGGCCGACAGGCTCGACGAATTCATCGCCTATTGGTTCGAGAAGGACTGCGTGATCGACCGCGGCGTGCTGGCCCAGGCCGACGCGTGGCGGGCGCGCACCGGCGGCCGCTGCTTCGCGGCCTCCAACCAGGAGCATCACCGCATAGCCTATCTGCGCGACCATGCCGGGCTTGGGGCGCATTTCGACGAGATCGTCTATTCGGCGGCGCTGGGTGTCTGCAAGCCTGACCGGGTTTTCTATACCAATGCCCAGGTACGCATGGGCGTGGCGGTGGCGCAATCGATCCTGTTCGTCGACGACCGCGCGGAAAACGTCGATGCCGCGCGTGCCGCAGGATGGCGTGCGATGCTCTACCGCGGGCCGGACAGTCTTGAGAAAGCATTGGCGGAGTGGGGATGAATGCGGGTTCTGTGCTAGACCCGTTGTCATGCTGATGTTCGACATACCTTTCGGCACGACCGACTGGACCGACGTGGAGCGCACGGAACACCCCGGCGAGACCGGCAAGGCGTTCTGGCGGACCAGGACTTTCAACAATATCCGGGTGCGCATGGTCGAGTACACGCCCGGCTATCTCGCCGACCATTGGTGCCTGAAGGGTCACGTACTGCTGGTGCTGGAAGGCGAGTTGCACACCGAACTGGCCGACGGGCGCACCGTCGTGCTGAAACCCGGCCAGAGCTATCAGGTGGCCGACGGCGATCTGGCCCACCGTTCACGCACCGAGGGTGGTGCCAAACTCTTCATAGTGGACTGACATGACGGACATGATCGGATTTATCGGTGTCGGCACCATGGGCGAACCGATGTGCGCCAACCTGGCGCGCAAGAGCGGGATGGCGGTGCTGGCGAGCGATCGCGACCGCGCACCGCTGGAGCGGCTCGCGGCCGTCGGCGTGAAGAATGCCGCGTTCGACGAGATCGCGGCAGGCTGCCGGACGATCTTCCTCTCCCTGCCCGGGGGCAGGGAGGTGGAACAGATCTGCCTGGGCGAGGGCGGGTTGCTGTCGAAGGTCAAGCCTGGTGCGACCGTGGTCGACCTCAGCACGGCGCCGGTTGCGCTGGCCCGCCGGCTGTTTGCCGCGTTCGAGGCCAATGGCGTCGCTTTCGCCGACGCGCCCGTCGCCCGCACACGCCAGGCCGCCATCGACGGCACGCTGTCGATCATGGTCGGGGCCACGGCCGAGACTTTTGCCCGTATCGAGCCACTGCTGCGCCACATGGCTAGCGAGGTGACGCACTGCGGCGACGCCGGCGCGGGGCAGGCGGTCAAGATCCTGAACAACATGATCCTGTTCCAGACGGTGGTGGCATTGGGCGAAGCACTTTCGATTGCCCGCGCCCACGGTGTCGACGGCAAGGTGCTGTACGAAACGCTGACCAAAGGCTCGGCCGATTCCTTCGCACTGCGCAACCACGGCATGAAGGCAATGCTGCCGGCCATTTTTCCCGAGCGCGCCTTCTCGACGGAATACGCATTGAAGGATCTCGGTTACGCCATCGAGATGGCCGAGGAAAAGGGCGTGCCGGCGCTGGGCGCCGACGTCGCTCGCGAGTTGATGGAGCGGGCGGTCGAGCTCGGCCACGGCAAGGAATACTGGCCGGTGCTGCTGCGCGCCATCGAAGACGCGACAGGCAAGGGCTGAACGTCAGGCCTTTCCGGGTGGCCTCGGCGGTGTCCGTTCGTAGCCCTTTCCGCGCATGCAGTCGGCCGTATATCGGCCCTCGGCATATTCGCGGTCTGCTTCCAAGTTGCGGTTCCAACGGTCGCGGCTCGGCTGCCACGACCCGGCCCAGAAGGGCGGGCTGTTGAAGGGAAAATTGAGTTGCGAAGCGTAGGCCCTGAGCGACCGCTGCTGCCCCGTATGACGGCACTGCAGGAGGTCGCTGTCGAGGGCGGCCCGCTCGACCTCGGGCTTCTGCCATTGCACCGGGACATCGCAGGCCGCGAGGAAAAGCATCGCCACGATGGGAGGGAATTTGTGCACGGCGATGATATGGTCGCCGCGGCCGACTTGGTTGTGAAGAGGGAGAAGTTCGGATGGCGCGTATTGCTGTGGGTGGATTTCAGCACGAGACCAACACTTTCGCACCGCAGCAGGCGACCTGGGAGGAATTCGTGCGCGCCGATGCCTGGCCACCGCTGCTGCGCGGCCCGGAGATGATCGCGGGCGTCGAGGGCTTCAATATTCCGATCGCCGGAGCGGTCAAGCGTCTGGCCGAACTCGGCCACGAGATCGTGCCGCTGGCCTGGGCGGCGGCGGCGCCGGCGTCGTACGTGACGGAGGATGCCTACGAGAAAATGTGGGCGCTGTTCGACGAGGATCTGAAGAAGTTCGGACCGTTCGACGCGGTCTATCTCGACCTGCACGGCGCCATGGTGGCCGAGAACACCGAGGACGGCGAGGGCGAGTTGCTGCGCCGGATCCGCGGCGTCGTCGGCGACGAACTGCCGGTCGTGGCGAGCCTCGACTATCACGCCAACCTGACGCCCGACATGGCACGGCTTGCGACGGCGCTGGTTGGCTACCGGACCTATCCGCACATCGACATGGCCGTGACCGGCAAGCGCGCGGTCGAGCTGCTCGACAAGCTGCTGCGGGAAAAGCGGCCGGTCTATCGGGCGTACCGCCAGCTCGATTTCCTGATCCCGCTGGTCTGGCAGTGCACCTTCATCGAACCGGCCAAGGCGATCTTCGACCTCGTGGGCGAGATGGAGGCGGGCGAGAAAAGCCACAACCAGGGCATCGTGAGCGTGACGCACACGCCGGGCTTTCCGCCGGCCGACATCGCCCAATGCGGCCCGGCGCTGGTGGTCTACGGCCACGACAAGGAGGCGGTCGAAGCCGCCGCCGACCGGCTTGCCGCCACGGTGAAGGCGCAGGAGAAGGCCTTCGACGGCGAGCTGCTCGATCCCGACCAGGCAGCGTTGCGCGCCATCGAACTGTCGAAGAACGCCAGCAAGCCGATTGTTCTGGCCGACGTGCAGGACAATCCTGGCGCCGGCGGTACGTCCGACACGATCGGCCTGCTGGCTGCCCTGATGCGTCACAAGGCCCGGGGCGCGGTGATCGGCATGATCGTCGACGAGGGCGCGGCGAAGGAAGCGGCAGCGACCGGCGAGGGCAACATCATGCGGCGCGGCATCGGCGCCGTGGTGGGCTATGCCGGCGAGAAACCGGTCGAGGCCGACTGGCGCGTGGTGAAGCTGAGCGACGGCGTCTTCACCGGCACCGGGCCGTTCTACGGCGGCGCGAAGTTCCAGATCGGACCGATGGCGCTGGTCACCGACGAGGTATCGGGCGTGTCGGCGGTGCTGGCCGCCAAGCGCGTGCAGGCGGCCGACCAGGAAATGTTCCGCACCGTAGGCGTCGAGCCGTCCCAGGTGCCGATCCTGGCGCTGAAATCTACGGTGCATTTCCGCGCCGACTTCCAGCCGATCGCCGAGACCATCCTGGTGGTGCAGTCGCCCGGCGCCCACATCACCGATCCGGTGGACATGCCCTACAAGTTCCTGCGCAAGGGCATCCGGCTGAAGCCAATGGGTCCGGTCTGGGGCGGCGCGGGTTAGGCCCGTGAGACAGGAGGCCACGTCGCCCTGCAGGTTACGCTGCCTTGTCCAAGTCCTTGTTCGTATTGGCTGAAGCCGGTGTCTCCGGCGCCGCTTCCTGGGACACCGGATGACTCGTTTCACGTCGCCGTTCCATCAGGGCGAGCAGACGTTCGGCCAATGCCTCCTCGTCGACCGGGGCGGCGCGTAACAGCGCCAGTTCGCGGCGTTCGGCGCGATCCTCGGCGTGGCGGCGTTCGGCGTCCAAGCGCTTCTGCACGTGCATCAGGAGCTGTGTGTTGATCCGGCGCCGCTGGCCCACCGTCTTGCCGCCGTGTAACACCGGCTGGAGCTCGATCTGGTTGGCCATCAGGACGATGTCGTCGCCGACCGCGCGCTGGCG
>CALFRN010000146.1 GCA_937919085.1 uncultured Reyranella sp. | reverse complement strand
CGTGATCCATTCGCAGGCGATCTGTTCGTTTTTCGGGGCAGGCGCGGCGATCTAGTCAAGATCCTGTGGCATGACGGCCTCGGCCTCTCGCTCTACGCCAAGCGATTGGAACGCGGCCGGTTCGTGTGGCCCTCTGCCGAGGGCGGCTCTGTTTCCATTTCAGCCGCGCAGCTCGCCTACATGCTCGACGGGATAGACTGGCGTAACCCGGTTTCCACATTCCGGCCGGAACGTGCAGGATAAGCCCGTTTCCTGGTGTTTTCCGCGAGCGATACGTGGCGGTTTGTGATTCTCTCAGGGTCATGGATTCGCCGCCTCCCGACCTTCCCGACGATCTCGACGCACTCAGAGCCGTTGCGGCTGCGGCGCTCGCCCGGAACGCTGACGACGCCGCGACCATCGCGCGTCAGAACCTGGAGATTGCCAAGCTCAAGCGGCAGATCTACGGGCCCCGCTCGGAGCGCACGGCTCGCCTCATTGATCAGATGGAGCTGGAGCTCGAAGACCTGGAGGCTGCCGCCAGCGAGGACGAGATCGCCGCCGAGCAGGCAGCGGCCAGGACAACGACCGTTGCCGCCTTCACGCGCAAGCGATCGTCGCGCCAGCCGTTCCCCGCGCACCTTCCGCGTGAGCGCGTCGTCATGCCCGGACCGACCGAGTGCGCGTGCTGTGGGGGCACGCGCCTGAGGAAGCTCGGCGAGACCGTTACCGAGACGCTGGAGGTGATCCCGCGTCGCTGGAAAGTCATCCAGCACGTGCGCGAGAAGATGACGTGCAGGGACTGCGAGAAGATCTCGGAGCCACCGGCGCCGTTCCACGTCACGCCGCGCGGCTGGGCGGGGCCCCATCTCATGGCGATGCTGCTGTTCGAGAAGTTCGGCCAGCACCAGCCGCTGAACCGTCAGGTCGAGCGCTATGGCCGCGAGGGCGTGCCGCTGGCGCTCTCGACGGTTGCCGATCAGGTCGGTGCTGGATGCGCGGCGCTGCAGCCGCTGTTGAAGCGGGTCGAGTCCCACGTCTTCGCGGCCGAGCGGTTGCACGGCGACGACACGACGGTGCCGGTGCTCGCCAAGGGCAAGACGCACACCGGCAGATGCTGGGTCTATGTCAGGGATGACCGGCCATTCAAAGGCGGCGCTCCGCCGGCCGCGATGTTCTACTACTCGCGCGACCGAGGCGGCGCGCACGTCGAGGAACATCTGGCCCGATGGCGCGGTATCCTGCAGGCCGACGCCTACTCCGGCTACAACAAGCTCTATGCCGCCGATCGATCGCCCGGCCTGATCCTGGAGGCAGGCTGCTGGGCGCATGCGCGCCGCCCGTTTTTCGAACTCGCCGATATCGAGGCCAGCGCGCGGCGCAAAGCCCAGGGTAAGGCACCCGCACCGATCTCGCCGATGGCGCTGGAGGCCGTCCGGCGCATCGACCAGCTGTTCGAGATCGAGCGCGGCATCAACGGCAGAAATGCCAAGGAGCGCCGCGCCGCCCGCCAGGAGCTGAGCAAGCCGATCGTCGAGGAGCTTGAAGTCTGGATGCGCCAAGAGCGGCCGAAACTCTCGCGCGGCAGCGATCTTGCCAAGGCCATGGACTACATGCTCAAGCGCTGGACCGCCTTCACGCGCTTCCTCGACGATGGCCGCATCTGCCTATCGAACAACGCTGCCGAACGCGGCCTGCGCGGCATTGCACTTGGAAGAAAGTCGTGGCTCTTCGCCGGCTCCGATCGCGGCGGCACCCGCGCGGCCGCCATGTATAGCCTGATCGTCACGGCGAAAATGAACGACATCGACCCGCAAGCCTGGCTCGCCGACGTCCTCGCCCGGATCGCCGGACATCCCGCGCATAGGCTCGACGAACTGCTGCCTTGGAATTGGCGCCCTGCCGGCGCGTCCGTCAGCCGAGCAGCCTGAAGACCGCGCCACCTGCGGTTCTCACCGGATGCTTACGAAACATGAACAGATGGCCGGCGTGCGGATCATGCTTGAGCTTTTCCTGCACCAGCAGCGCCAGCCCAGGAAAGCCGCGCCGCATGTCGGTGTGTCCCGCCGCCAGCCATACGCGCACGCCGGCGGGAACCGGGATCACGCCTTGCTCTCCAGTCCTGCGACGATCGAGATGAGCGCATCGACGTCGACACTCGCATCGACGCGAACGACACGGCCGTTCGTCAATTGGATCTCGATGCGTGCCGGCGCGGACGGCGACGCCATCAGTGGCAGTTGCGGCGGCATCGGCGCCGAGACGGTCATCGGCAGAAATACCGCCGGTTGACTGCGGGCCGCCGACGACGCCGCCGGCGCACAAGGCGAGACGAGATCGCGTCGCCAGAAAAACAGCAAGCTCGTGTGGATGCCGTGCCGCCGAGAAACTTCCGACACCGTTGCACCCGGCGCATCCAGTTCGGCGACAATCGATTGCTTCTCATCGCGCGACCACTTTCGGCGCGTCGTCGCGACATGCGTGTAGCGAGGGATAGAGCCATGTCCAGACATAGTGCCAGCCTATCGTCAGCGGTGAACAACCACCGCAAGAGACTGGATCTCAC
>CALFRN010000145.1 GCA_937919085.1 uncultured Reyranella sp. | reverse complement strand
GACGCCTGGTTCCCTCTTGCCAACCTCAAGATCAATTGCGTTCTCGCCCACGTGCGCGCCGAACCGATCGCACCGACCCTGATCGCGGCGACCAACGTGCGACTTGCCGCCACCGGTGGCGCCACCGGGCTGGAACCGGGTGAGTCGGGCACCTTCACCTGTCCGTTCCTCAGCTTCCTGGATCACGAGACGAAGGATGACCCCGGCGTGGCCACGCGATCCGAGATCTACTTCCGCAGCGACTACGACGTACCGCTGCTCGGCTCGTTGCGGCTGTCCAACGACAGCGCGCGCTTCTTCCTCGATACGCGCCTTCTGCCGCCGCGCTGGGTCAGGACGCCACGGAAATGATCCGTCCATCCTCAACCGATCGAAGGTCACCATGAAGCCTGGGACCGACGAGCCCGTCACGCGGCGGCTGTTCGACAGCCACTGCCATATCATCGACCATCGGTTCCCGATCGTCGCCAACCAGGGCTATGACCCGCCGGACTTCCCGCTCGACGACTATCTCACCCAGACCCGGCCGCTCGGCGTCGTGGCCGGCGCGATCGTGTCGGGATCGTTCCAGGCCAACGACCAGACCTACCTGATGGACGTCCTGTCCAGGCTCGGCGACGGCTGGGTCGGCGTGACGCAGATCCCCGGCGACTGCCCGGACGCGGAGATCGCCAGGCTCGACGCGCTGGGCGTACGCGCCGCGCGCTTCAATCTCTTCCGCGGCCGGATCGACAGCGTCGACGACATCGTGGCCCTGGCCAGCCGGGTCCATTCGGTGGCGGGCTGGCATGCCGAACTCTATGCCGACGCCGCGATGCTGAAACCCCATGTCGGCAAGCTGTCGAAGCTGCCGCAACTTTCCATCGATCATCTCGGCATGACCGAAGCCGGCGTGCCGGTGTTGCTCGACCTGGTCGCAGCCGGCTGCAAGGTGAAAGCCACCGGATTCGGGCGGGTGAAACTGGACGTGCCGGCGACACTGGAAGCCATCGCAAGAAAGAGTCCCAACGCGCTGGTGTTCGGCACCGACATTCCATCGACGCGGGCGGCGCGGCCGTTTCAGCCGCCCGACATCGATCTGGTGAAAGAAACTCTCGGACCGGAATTGGCCGGCAAGGCGTTCTGGGACAATCCGGTCGCGCTCTACCGGGTCAACGCCCCCTGAAGATCGAAGCGGGCGGGCGGTGTTCAAGAGGGCTGGACAAGTGTCCTCATTCGCCGAGCTTCCGTGCCCGCCACTCCCACGGCGCCTCGAAGGTTCCCTCCCACAGCCCGCGGCGGTTCTCCCGCGCCTCGTCCTCCTGCGCGGCGTAATCGCGGCCGTGTTGCGCAAATGCCAGGGCCCAGCCGGCGCGCACCATCTCGGCCCCGAGGTCCATGTCGCCCAGCCGGCAGAGCGCGACCGGTCGGCCATAGCGGTCGTTCGTGCGCGGCGCGCAGGCGACCTCGAGCGCCGCGGCAACGGTAACAGAAGTGAGCAGCGTGCGGAGATAGGCTGCCGCTTCATGCCCGCAGGCGTAGCTCCGGCCGTCGCGCTCGCATGCCTGAACGAGTTCCGGCGCGTCTATCCCCCAGAGACGAATCGTCCGGCCGTCGACCTTGAGCGTGTCGCCGTTGACGACCCTTCCCACCGCGCCCGCGGTCGGCGCCCGGCGCTCTATTTCAGTGGCGTCGGACGACCCGGACCGCAGGGCATTGTCGACCGGTGCGAGCGCCGCAGAAGGCTGTTCCGGCTGTGGCAGCGGCGCTCGCACGTTGGGCACCGGCGCCCTCCCCGAGCCCAGCGAGCCCGGCGCCTGGGCCGACGACGCTGCCGGCATCGCAAGCATGCCCAACAGCATGAGTAAGGCCGCGGGCGCCTTTGGCATCGTCGTTCGCTACGCCGGCCGGTGGGCCTGGAGGAAGGTGCGCACGTGACGTACCGCGAGCGGAATCCGCTCCTTGGGTTCCTTCCAGGGGTAGAGGCTCACCTGCGCATTGGGCGCGAGCATCGCCGACTCCATGGCCGTCGCGTACGGGTGCGGCGGGATGTCGTCGGGAAGCACAAGGACGGGCGTTTGGCAGGCGCGCACAAAATCGCGCGTCACGGTGAACACGAAGTCGGCGTTGGCGCGGTACATCCGGCTCAGGAACGAGTCGACCATCGCCATCGTGATTTCGGGACGGCGGGCGCTCAGCGCCGGGCCCCAGCCCTTCATGTTGTTTTCGTAGAATTGATCGGGCAGCTCCGGCCGGTGACCGCTGGGCTGCGTCAGAACGGCAGCGACGATGCGGCCTGGCGCCCGCTTCATCAGGTTCCAGATGAAGGGACCACCGATGCAATAGCCCAGCACCATGAACTTCTCGATGCCGAGGTGATCCATCAGGCCGATATGGTCGTCGGTGTGGGCGTCCCACGGCCGGTCGATCTCGAGCGGGCCGGAAGACTGGCCGCCGTTGGCGTTGCGCAGGTCGGCGGCGATGCAGCGGTATCCACCCTTAAACTCTGCCATCGCATTGAACGGGTGGGTGCTGTCGAGGCCAGCGATGGTGGCGTTCAAACCGCCGCCGGGAATGATCAGCAACGGAAAGCCGGAACCTGCGTCTTCGTAATAGATGCGGACGGGGCCTTTTTCGTAGAACGGCATGTCGGGTTCTCCCTGACCGGCAGGATGTCACGCGCCCGCTGTCGCCTCAACCGACAGCGGACAGGCTGCCCGGCTCAGGGCGAGATCGGCCGCCCGGCATCGGCCAGCACCTTGCCGCCGAGGCCGATGAAGCAGACGCCGGCTGCCCGCTCGATCCAGTGCCTGGCGCCCTGGAAGCGCCGCATCACCGGGCCGGACGACATGAAGAGGCTGACGCAGAAATACCAGACGAGCGACGAGGCGGTCACAAGGGCGATCATCACGCCCATCAGCCACAGCGGCGTCGACGCCGTGACGGCGGTCGCAAAGACGCTGGCGAACAGAACGATCGCCTTGGGATTGGTGAGGGTCACCAGAAAGCCGAACAGGATCGCGCGATGGCGCGAAGGGGGGTTCGCGTGGCCAAGCTCGATCTTTCCAGGTTTGGCCCGGAGAAGCCTGATGCCGAGGAAGACGAGATAGGCGCCCCCCAGAATGCGCACGGCCCAGGTCAGCCATTGGTACTTGACCAGGATGGCCGACAGGCCGAGCAGGCTGAGCGTGGCATAGAGGCAAAGCCCCATCGACACGCCGAGCGTGGTGAGAAGACCGGCGCGTGTGCCGTGGGTCATGGACGAACGCACGACGGCCACGAAATCCGGGCCCGGCAGGATAAGTGCCGGAATGAAGATCGCGAAGACGCCGATCAGGACGAAAGCGTATTCCATCGAACCGAAATCCCTCCTCTGTCGATCGACGACTGTAGTGCCATGGGCTCCCGCTTCTCTACCGCTCGCTGAGCGGCGGGAAATGCCATTTGCCGTCGCGGATCGGCAGGAAGCGGCCGTTGTCGTCGCCGACCTCCTCGGCGATGCGCCGGTTGGTCTCCTGGTTCAAGGCCAGGATGAGATCGCCGTTGCGCTTGCGGTCGAGCGCGAGATTGATCACTTCGTCGGGATCGTTGCGACGGTCGTAGACCTCGACGTCGTTCATCGCGAACAGCTCTTCCAGCGACCGCGGCGTGTTGAAGCGGATCGGCGAGAAGTAGCGCGAGAAGCGGTAGCGGCCATCCCAGATGCTGCGGATCGCCGTCCTGTTGCCGAAGTCGGGAGGATACTTCGCCAGTTCCGCGAGCTGCTTTTCCGGCGGCTTGGCACGATAGGTCCGGGTGTCGATGGTCATCGCCGCCCATTTCGTGCCCTGGTAGGACAGCATGTCGAAATTGTAGAGCGACGCCGGGCGGACCGACTGCACGCCGGCCTCGGCCGGCTTGCCGAGCCAGGCCGAGAAGTCGCGGCCCACGAGGCCATCGGCGGCCCGCGCCCGGGCAGCGGCGTCCCGGCCCGTCAGGCCGATGATCGTGGGCACGAGGTCGAGCTGCGAGGTGATGGCCTCGCATTCCGTGCCGCCCTCGAACGCCGGATGATGGATCATCAGGGGAAGGTGGTTCTGCGGCCAGTAGGCGGTGGTGCCCTTGCCGCGCATCTGGTGATGGCCGCCCAGTTCGCCGTGATCGGCCGAGAAGATCACGATGGTGTTCTTGTCCATGCCGTTGTTGCGCAAGGCTTCGAGCAGCCCCTCGACCTTGCGGTCGCAGTCGCGGATGGCGTTGAAGTAGTAGTCGCGCAAGGCGCGCCAGCGGCGGTCCTCGTCCGGCCACTGGCCGACCATCAGATCGAGCACCTGCTGGTAGAGCTTCTGGCCGACAGGCCGGCCCGGCGCGTCGAACGGCTGGTGGCGGCTGGCCGGCAGGGGATGGTCGTCCCAGGTCGCGCGGTAGATCTCGTCGTCGGGCGCCCGCGCGATCGGTATCACGGGGCCCTTGCCCTGTACGTCTTCCGACGGCAGGTCGGAATTGAAATACATCACGTCGTGCGGATTGACGAAGTTCACCGCCAGGTACCAGGGTTGGCCCTTGGTCCGCAGCGTCTCGGCCTCGGTCCGCAGCCAGGTGATGGCCGAGGCCAGCGTGGTGTCGTCGTAGCTGTAGCCGCCCAGCGTGCCGTCGATCAGGTCGCCGACGCCGAAGAAATCCTTGAAGCCGTAGGTCGCAATGGTGTCGCGATAGGCCCGCAACGGGGCATCGATGGCCGTGTTCGTGAGGTCGAGATTGGCCGACAGGTGCCACTTGCCCTGATAGGCGGCATGGTAGCCGAGTTCGGTCAGGCGATGGCCGACGGTCTTGATGCCGGTCGCGAGATCGCGCTGCCAGATGTAGTTCAGGTTGTCGGCGATGCCGGTGTGCTGGATGTGCTGGCCGGTATAGATCACCGACCGCGCCGACGAACACACGCAGGACGCGGCCTGGTGATTGAGGAAGGTGACGGCCTTCTTCTTGATCGCCTCGCGCGCCGGCACCGGAAACGGCCACTTCGGAAAGAAGTGCTCCTGGTCGACCAGCACGAACAGGATGTTGTAGCCCGACGGCATGGCGCCGGCAGGCGTCGGCACCATGCCGGGTGCGGGTCCGGACTGGGCGTTGGCCGACAGGCCGCCTAGCACGGTCGTGCCGAGCAGTGCCGCGCCAGACGCCATCGCGGTGCGACGGGAGGTGCCGGGTGGTTCGTCCGGGATCTGCGACATGCCTGGTTTCCTCACCTTGCCATCTCGGCTTGCACCACCTACTTCGCCGCCACGACCTCGACTTCGACCAGCATCGCGGGATCGGCGAGACCCTGCACGACCAGCAGGGTCGAAGCCGGATAGGGCGCGTTCTTGATGAACCTGTCACGCACCGTGCGGTAGGGACCGACGAAGCGGCTGTCGGTCAGGAAGACGGTGACCTTGACGATGTTGCGGTAGCTCATGCCGCCGGCCTTCAGAACCTGCGCGATGTTCTTCCAGACCTGGGCTGCCTGCTTCTCGAAGGTGGGCTGCAGTTTGCCGCGCCCATCGACGCCGACCTGACCGGAGACATAGAGCATCCGCGCGCCTTCGGGCACCTCGGCGCCGAGGCTGTACTTGCCGGCAAACGACACGGTCTTCGGATTGTGAAACTTGATCGCCATGACGCTTCCTCCCATGTAAGGAAGCGCACGGTTTCAGGTCGGAGAGCATGACGTCAAGCATCAAGAACGTGCACATCGTGGGCGGCGGCCTGGCCGGCAGCGAGGCTGCGTGGCAACTCGCCGAGGCCGGCGTGCCCGTGGTGCTGCACGAGATGCGGCCGGTGCGCGGTACCGAGGCGCATCTCACGGAAAATCTCGCCGAACTCGTGTGCTCCAATTCGTTCCGCTCCGACGATGCGGCCAACAATGCCGTCGGCGTGATCCACGAGGAAATGCGACGCGCCGGATCGCTGATCATGCGCGCGGCCGACGCGCACAAGCTGCCGGCCGGCGGTGCGCTGGCGGTCGATCGCCATGGGTTCTCGGCTGCGGTGCAGGAAACGCTGCTTGCCCATCCGCTGGTCACGCTCGAGCGTGCCGAAGTCGCGGGCCTGCCGCCGGACGACTGGGACAGCGTGATCGTGGCCACCGGCCCGTTGACGTCGCCGGCACTGGCTGAGGCCTTGGCCAAGCTCACCGGCGAGGAGTCACTCGCCTTCTTCGACGCCATCGCGCCGATCGTCCATCACGACAGCATCGATCTGTCGATCGCCTGGAAGCAGTCGCGCTACGACAAGGGCGGGCCCGGCGGCGATGGCGCCGACTATCTCAACTGCCCGCTCGACAAGCCCGAGTACGAGGCCTTCGTCGCGGGGCTTTTGTCGGGCGACAAGACCGAGTTCAAGGAGTGGGAACACAACACGCCCTACTTCAACGGCTGCCAGCCGATCGAAGTGATCGCCGCCTCCGGACCGCAGACGCTGCGCTTCGGGCCGATGAAGCCGGTCGGCCTGCGCGATCCGCGCACCGGCACGAGGCCGTGGGCTGTCGTGCAACTCCGCCAGGACAATGCGCTCGGCACGCTGTGGAACATCGTGGGCTTCCAGACCAAGCTGAAGCACGCCGAGCAGGTCCGCCTGTTCCGTACCATTCCCGGTCTGCAGAACGCCGAGTTCGCTCGCCTTGGCGGCTTGCATCGCAATACCTTCCTCAACAGCCCGCGTCTGCTCGATGTCACGCTGCGGCTCAAGGCGATGCCGCGGCTGCGCTTCGCCGGCCAGATCACCGGCTGCGAAGGCTATGTCGAGAGCGCCGCGGTGGGCCTGATGACCGGGCGGTTTGCAGCAGCCGAGAGACTCGGCCGCGCGCTTGCCGCTCCCCCGTCCACGACAGCGATGGGCGCCCTGCTGGGCCACATCACCGGCGGCGCCGATGCGGCGACCTTCCAGCCGATGAACATAAACTTTGGCCTGTTCCCGCCGATTGAAGGTGCGTTCAAAGGCAAGGAGCGCAAGCAGGCGATGGCCGCGCGGGCGCTGCGCGATTTCGACCACTGGTTGGGAGAACAGCATGCGCCTCTTGCAGCCTGATCCCACGGACGCCCTGCTCGGCCTGCGCGCCATGAAGACCGTCGCGTCCGCAGGCGGCACGATGAGCCCGGTGCGGCGCACGTTGCTCGACGCAGCCCGGCGGGTGATCCTCAGGGTCGACGCCGACATCGATGCGCTGGCGCCCATCACGCCCGCCGAGTTTGCCGCGGGCTTCACCTCCCCCGAACTGCGCGAGCAGTTCACCAGCGGCATGCTGGTGATGGCGCTGTCCGACGGCGTGCCGCCGCGCGAGATGGTGGGCGAGGTCGCGGCCTTCGCGAAGGCGATCGGCGTGTCGAACCCGGCGCTGACCGATCTCTGGTTGCTGGCCGAACGGCACATGACGATCTTCAAGATCGATTTCCTGCGCCGCAGCCAGATCGCCGACATCATGAAGAACCAGCTCGAGCAGAAGGGCCCGCTCGGCCTCGCCAAGGCCGTGCTGACGATGCGCGGTGTGATGGAGGAGCCCGCCCTTGCGGCACGCTATCGCACATGGAAGGACCTGCCCGAGGGAACGCTCGGTCGCTCCCTGGTCGAGTTCTACAAGAAGAACGGCTTCAGCCTGCCCGGCGAGCGCAAGGGATTCCCCGAGGCGGGGCTCTATCACGACCTCTGCCACGTGCTGGGCGGCTATGACACCGACCCGGAGGGCGAGGTGCAGGTGGCGGCCTTCTCTGCAGGCTTCAAGAAGGAGCGTCCGCTCTTCATCATGCTGTTTGCCGTGCTGGTCTTCAGCACCGGCGTCAACATGCGGCCGTCCAAGGAGGACTTCACGACCGTGGGCGTACTGGGCAAGCCCGGCATGGCCGAGCGCATGTTCGCCGCCATCGAACGCGGCAGTTATGTGAACCAGGACCTTTCCGACAAATGGGACTATTGGGCCGTCGCGGCGCTGCCCCTCGACGAGGTGCGCCGGCGTCTCAATATCGTCGCGGCGGGATGAAGGCCCGAAACACTTCGTAACGTGTCGCAACACCAGGTAACCAAACGTTATTTCACATGACCCTGCCGCTCCGGTCAGATGCCCCCGGCATCATCCGGTGGAGGTTACCTTGCAGGGCACAATTGAATTGGTTGCAGACACCAATGCGGCGCTGCGCTTCGACGTGATGGGCGAAGTCGTCCGCCTCCTCACGCCCTATCAGCTCGGCGGCACGACCATCACCCCGCAGACCGTGATCTCCAAGGGCCTGGCGATCGACTCGCTCACGATCATGGACGTGATCATGGAACTCGAGGACCGCTTCGACATCACGATCCCGATGAACGTCGTGGCGGA
>CALFRN010000144.1 GCA_937919085.1 uncultured Reyranella sp. | reverse complement strand
GTCGCCGATGCCAAGATCGAGCCTGCGCACCTCGACCCCCCAGACCGCCTGTGCGAGCCCCTGCAGCACGAAGGCCAGGCCGATGGTTGCCATCAGCAGCGTGTCTTCGCTCTGGTTCATCAGCGGCTGGAGCACGAGCCTCTCGGTGGCATAGCCCACCGCGACCATCAGCAGCACGGTCATCACGAAGGCACCGGCAAACGGGATGCCAAACTCCATGAAGCCGACAAAGGACAACACGGCAAAGAACACCATCGCGCCTTGCGCGAAGTTGAAGGTCGACGAAGCCTTGTAGATCAGCACGAAGCCAAGGGCGACCAACGAATACATCGTGCCGGCAAGTAACCCCGCCAGCACAACTTCGAAGAAGAACAGGACCTCAGTCATGGGCAACCCCCAAATAGGCGTCGATAACAGCCTGATTGGATCGGACGGCGTCAGGCGTGCCCTCGGCGATGACCTTGCCATAGTCAAGCACGACAACATTGTCGGAAATGTCCATCACAACGCCCATGTCATGTTCGATCAGGACGATGGTCGTGCCCAGTTCGTCGTTGACATTCAGAATGAACCGGCACATATCGCGCTTTTCTTCGACGTTCATCCCTGCCATGGGCTCGTCCAGCAAAAGCACATCCGCCTCGGTCGCCAGCGCCCGGCCGAGTTCGACCTTCTTCTGCAACCCGTAGGGCAGCTTGCCGACGGGCGTATCGCGGATGCTGTTGATCTCAAGAAACTCGACGATTTCCTCGCAACGCGCGCGGTTCTCACGCTCTTCCTGCCGGGCCTTGGGCAGCTGCAACGCTACCTGCAGGAAATTGGCCGACATGTGCAGCCTGCGCCCGACAAGGATGTTGTCGATCACCGACATCCGCTTGAACAGCGCCAGGTTCTGGAAGGTACGCGATATGCCCCTGCGTGCCACGATGTTCGGGCTGATCTGGTCAAGAACCTTGCCCTTGACGGCGATTTTGCCTTCCTGCGGCTGGTAGATTCCGTTGATGCAATTCAGGAGCGAGCTTTTTCCGGCGCCATTCGGGCCGATGATCGCGCGGATTTCATGTTTGAAGACGGTGAACGAGGTGTCGGTAATCGCCTGCACGCCGCCGAACCGCAGCGAGATGTTCCTGACCTCGAGGACCGGCGCGCCGATCGGAAAGTTGCGAGCCTGGGTCATGTTCCCTGTCTTCTCCTGCGCCGGATTTCAGCCGTGGTGTCGATCAACGTGGGACTCGCTTTCTTGCCGGCGCACGTCGCGAAAGTTCTGCCGGCCGCCATTGGAAATGCCGAGATAGATCTCCTTGATTTTGTCGTCGTTCAAGAGCGTCGCGGCGGGTCCATGCAGCATCACGCGCCCGGTCTCGACGATGTAGCCGTAGTCTGCATTGCGCAGGGCGATGTTCGTGTTCTGCTCGGCCAATAGGATGCTGACACCCTCCTGCTTGTTCAGTTCCTGCGCGATGTTGAAGATCTCGGCGACAAGCTGCGGTGCAAGGCCCAGCGATGGCTCGTCCAGCAGCAGCATCTTGGGCTTGGTCATCATCGCGCGCGCGACCGCGGTCATCTGCTGCTCGCCGCCCGAGGTATAGCCTGCCTGGCTCTTGCGGCGTTCCCTCAGGCGTTTGAAATAGGTGTAGATGCGGTCCAGTTCTGCCTGCATTTCACCCTTCGACAGCTTGCGGGAATAGGCACCGGCGATGATGTTTTCCTCCACAGTCAGGTGCCCAAAACAGCGCCGCCCCTCCAGCACATGCACCATGCCGAGGCCGACCATGTCCGACGGCTGCTGGTCCTTAACGAGGGTCCCATCATAAGTGATCGTGCCCCGGGTAACCTTGCCGCGTTCGCCGCCGAGCATGGTCGAGATGGATTTGAGGACCGTGCTCTTGCCCGCGCCATTCCCGCCAAGAAGTGCGACGATCTTGCCACGCGGCACGGTTAGCGAGACGTCGTGCAAGGCCGAAATGACGTTGTTGTAGACGACCGCTACGGAATCGAGCGTCAGGATGTCGTCTGGTTTCGCGGTCATTGTGCAATCGCCATATCTGGGTTTCCTGAAAGCCTGGGGTCGAGTTGAGTCGCGTTTGACTCTGGTCCGGGATCGGGACCCCAGGGGCACCGATCCCGGTCTTGTGCTGATCCGCGAGAGAAGGCCGCCTGCTTTTCTATGGACAGGTGCGCGGCGTGATGTTGTTCTCTGCCGCGAACTTGGCCGCAGATTCCGCGACCAGAGCCCGGATGGCACCGGGGTCAAGCGGCGCCTGCCAATCCGTGACCTGCTCGAACTTGGCGCCGTCCCACTGCATCATCGCAAAGCGCCCGGCCCCGTCGTGCTTTGCGCAGGACAGCGAAAAGGGCGCGATCATGCCTGCGATGCCAAGCTCCGCAAGGCGATCCGGGGTCATTTTGATCGCTTCGTACCCGTCCCTAAACTCTGCACCCGTAACCGCCTGACCCACTTTGCCGTGGATTTCCTGCGCGTTACGAAGCGCCTCAACCCACATCACCGCAGCGCCAAGGCCGCGGTTCCAGTAGACGGACCCGATGCGGGACGGGTCGGCAAGGTTCCCCTTGCCCGCGCCATAGACCTGCTCCTCAATCGCCTTCACCAGCGGGTAGTCCTTGCCGGGCAGGGCGTTGGCCATCGCATAGGTGCCCTTTGCACTGTCGCCGGCAGGGTTCATGTCCTCTTCTGCAGCGCCGAAAGTGACATAGATCAGACGGTTGCTCGGAAAGCCCACGCGGGCGGCGTTGGTCATGCCGGTGGAGTTCATGCCCGAGCCCGCGCCCCAGAACGTCACCCAGTCGGGCCGCTCGCGGCGCACCTGCAGCCACTGCGACTGCTGCTCCAGCCCTGGCGGGACGATCGCGATCTCGATCAGTTCAAAGCCCCACTCCTCGGCGATGGCGCGCATGGCGGGCAGCGGCTCGCGGCCAAAGGCACTGTCGATGTGCATGTGCACGATCTTCTTTCCGCGCATATTTTTGACCCCGCCCTCCTGCTCGGCCATGAACCGAAGATTGACGGCGATCTGGTCCCAGTAATGGCTCGCGGCGTTGAAGACCCACGGCCAGACGGTCCCGTCCGCTGCGTCGGTCCGGCCATAGCCGTACTGCGCCAGCACGACCTCGTCCTTAGCCATGCGGTTGATCACGGCATAAGCGCCGGGTGTTCCAAGCGTGTCGAACACGACCATGCGCTGGCCGTCCTTCTCCAGCAGGCGCTGATAGCACTCCACGGTCTTCGCCGCGTTGTACTCGGTCTCGCATTCTTGCCACGTCAGCATGACACCGTTCACGCCGCCGTTCATGTTGATGTAGTTCATGTAGTCGATCTGGGCGCCGTAATATCCCGTTCCCATCGCGGAATAGGGTCCTACACGGCTGCTTGCGACCGGAAAGTATTGGGTTTGCTGCGCGAACGCAGGTTCCGGCAGCGCCAAGGCCGTGGTTGCCGCAAGCGCGGCACCCACGATCATCAGACGTAGGCTTGGATGAACCATCTTCAGTCTCCTCCCTTTGCTTTATTGCACCCAACTCTGCACGAAAGCCGAACTGTGTCGTGCGTCGTGCGGGCCGCTGGCCGATCACGATGCCATCCACGGAATACAGTGCCGCCGTGAGCACCTCTGTTAACCCACGCCGTCAGGACCTGTTACCGGCAATCATG
>CALFRN010000143.1 GCA_937919085.1 uncultured Reyranella sp. | reverse complement strand
GGCGATGGCGGCGGTGGCGGCGGTGGCGGTGGCTACAGTGGCGGCGGTGGTGGCGGTGGCTATCGCGGCGGTGCAGGCGGTGGCGGTGGTTACCGCGGCGCGCCGTCCGGCCCGAGCGACGGTGGCCCGATGCGCGACCGGCGCGCCGATTTCTCCGGCGCTCCGCCAGCCCCTGGCGCCATTCCCGACGGCAGCGGCGAAACCATCAGCCGGCCCCAGCGGCCGCGGCGCGATGCAGCTCCGGACCGCCGGCGCGATCGCGACTACGAACCCCGCAAGCGCGGCTTCGACGACGATCAATAGACCCCGGACACTGGTCGGCCGAAACGCCGGAGGTTTTCCTCCGGCGTTTTTGTTTGCCGCCGGCACTCCGGTGTTATGCTCCCCGACTTCGGCGGGAGGCGCGCATGATGCGACGATCGGCTCTTGTAGGCTCCCTGGCGGCGATGGCCACGGCGAGGTCCGTCAGAGCTGAAACGCCGGTCGACCTGCACCTCGTTCTGGCGGTCGACGTATCGAGATCAATCGACGAGGTCGAAGCCGAGCTCCAGCGACGCGGCTACATCGAGGCCCTTACCAGCGATCGCGTCATCGATGCGATCCTGTCGGGCGAGCACAGGCGCATTGCGCTTTGCTACACGGAGTGGGCCGGCACGCAGTACCAGGTCGTCGTGATCGACTGGTCGTTGATTGACAGCGCCGCCGCGGTACGCCGCTTCGCCGACAGGCTCGCCGAAGCGCCGCGCCTGTCGCAGAGCTGGACCGCAATCGGCGCCGCCCTCGCTCACGCCGCCAAACGCTTCGAGACCTCGGGCTTCACGTCGAAGCGGCGCGTCATCGACATTTCGGGAGATGGCCGAACCAACGACGGGCCGCCGGCCGAACTGATACGCGACCGGCTGGTGGCGCAAGGCGTCGTCATCAATGGCCTGCCGGTGATGATGAACCGTACCAACTTCGGCCGGCCGCCCGATCTCATGCTCGACCGGTACTACGAGGAAAACGTCATCGGAGGACCGGGGGCCTTCATGATCGTGGCCGACAATTTCGACAATTTCGGCCGTGCCGTGCGCGCCAAACTGGTACGCGAGATTTCACTGAACAGGACTACCCGGCCAATAACTGCCTGAGCCGCATGAACGGCGCGGCGTCGCGAACCAGCTGGACTGGCATTCCGAGATGGCCGAGCCGGTACCTGAAAACATTGGCCTCCGGCAGGCCCCACCGCCGCGCCACTTCCAATCCGTCATCGTATGGCACCCAGCGATCGGTCTCGCCGAGCACCGATACGATGTGCGAAGATGACACGGCAGGCGCCTTAGCCGGATCGATGGTCTGCGACAGGCGCGCCAGCGCAGCGCGTGACCAACCGGCCCTGGCCAGCGCAACGTCGAGGCCCAGCGTGGTCGCGAGCGCGCCGCCGAACGTCACACCTTCGATTCGCCCCGAATGGCTGACCAGCATCACGGCGTCGGGCCGCGCCTCTGCCGGCCAGAGATGGCAATAGCTCGCCGCCTGCTGCGCCACGAACGATGTCATCGAAATGCCGGCCAATGCCACCTTGCCGCCGAAGCGGGTGCGGCTCCAGGCGATGAGCAACGCCGATTCGACCGCCTGCCCCGCGACGAGATCTATCGCTCCGGTCGGTCCGGTGGCGAAGAACGGCTCACCGCCGTAGTAGCCCGGCATTGCCCGCAGCCCATGATACGGCGAGACCGGCTCGATCACCCGCCAGCCCATGGCCGCCAGACGAGCACCAGCATCACGTGCCACCGACAGGAGTTCGAACTCCAGGCCAAGACCATTGCCAATGATCAGGGTTTCTTTCACCGCTCCGTCCATTGGTTCGACGACGCGGGCATAGAGGATTTCGCTACCCGGCCGGCCATGCAGTCGCGGTGCCGGCGTAGGTGCACGCAACCAGTATTCCCGCATGCCGTTGCGCACAAACGATCGGGACACCGCGACGGTGCCGGCATCGATCGGCGCCACGTAAAGGCGCGAGGGATCGGCGATCATCGGGCCAAGCTCGCGCTCGACCTGATCAGGGAGGTCGATTCGCCAGCGCACCGGCGGCGGCCGACGCGGAAACAGCAAGGGGTAGAACCGGCCTCGGGTCGCCAGTTGGCTGGTCGCCGTCACTCGACGGTGCCGGTCGAGTTGGCCGGGATCGGCATTGGCGGCGGGTTCGTCGAAGATCGCCATCTCCCACGCCCGCCGGGCCAATTCAGCCTCATGGCGGATCCGGGCATTGTGGCCCAGCACGGTGTGCAGCCGGGATGCCGACCAGAAGGCCGGTAGAACCGCGCCGATCTCATCGCGGAACCTCGATGCATCTTCGCCCGCGACATTGGCGGCCGCCCACAAGCGCGACAGCGGCCAATACCAGCGGCGCAAGCCGAAGAGCCCTGCCGGATCGACCCAAGGCCTGGCGAACAGCGCACCCAGCGGTGAACCGAACAGCCCATTCATTGGGAGGCCCCGGAACGCGGCGATTTCGCTTGGCCGCAGCATACGCTTGGCAGCATCATCACAAACCGCAACAGCATTCTCCGACGGAGCTCCTTCGATGTTGGTCAACGACCCCGTAACCCAGGCGCGAATCGACCTGACAACGGCCCTGCGGGCAGCCGCACGGCATGGCCTGAACGAGGGCGTCTGCAACCACTTCAGCATGGCCGTGCCCGGTCGCGAAGATCTGTTCCTGGTCAATCCGCAGGGCCTGCACTGGTCGGAGATTACACCCTCTGACATCGTCATGGCCGACGGCGAAGGCAACGTCGTCGAGGGCAGGTATCCCGTCGAGGCTACCGCCTTCTTCATCCATGCGCGCATTCACGCAGGCAACCCGCGCGCCAAGGTCGTGCTGCACACCCACATGCCTTATGCGACGGCGCTGACGTCGATCAAGGACGGCAAGATCGAAATGTGCACTCAGAACGCCTTCCGCTACTGGGGTCGCATCGCCTACGACGACAAATACGGCGGCGTGGCGCTGTCGAATGACGAAGGCGAGCGCATGTGCCGCGCCATGGGCGACAAGGACATCCTGTTCCTGCGGAACCACGGCGTGATCGTCTCGGGCCCGACCGTCGCGCAGACCTACGACGATCTCTACTATCTTGAGCGTGCAGCCATGGTGCAGGTGCTGGCCATGCAGACCGGCCGGGAGCTGCTCAATATCGACGAGGCGATGGCCGAACATACGGCCAGACAAATCGCGGGTGAGGCTCAGCAAGCCTTCCTGCATTTCGAGTCGCTCAAGCGTCTGCTCGATCGGGACGAACCGGACTGGCAGAAGCTGAAGGCCTAGGAGGACCACGCATGCGAATCATCGCCGCTCTCAGCGCCCTGTGGGCGCTCTCACTCGCAGCGCCCGCCTCCGCGCAGGGCTACGGCAGCGTCGGCGGTGGGCCGAAACTCGGCGAATTGGAGATCAAGGCCTGGCAACCCATTCCCAAGACCAAGACCGCCGTGCAACTCGGCGCCGACACGAAGTTGGGTCGCGAACTGCGCCGGCAGGTCATGGTCCGACTGTCGCAGCGCGGCAACGCCGTGGGCTTCAGCGGGAGCAACGTCATGCGCCTGGATGTGAGCTATTTCGACCTGCAGGGCGGCAGCAGCCGCGGCTATGGCGAACTCGGCGAGCGGCCGGCCTACGCCGAACCGGGATCGAACCCCTTCTTGCCCGTGCCCGCAAACCCGATCGGCCGCAACACCAGCCGCACACCTTCGACGGCAGGACCGACATTGCGCATTTCGCTGTCGCTCTATGCCGTCGATACCGGCAAGGTGCTGTGGAGCGCCTCGGCCTCCTGCAGGACGCAAGCCGACATCGCCCAGCGCACCGGTGAGGAGATGATCAACAACATCTTCGACAATCCCGACAAGAACCGGGTCGGCGACGCCGGCTGTCCGATCTAGTTCCCATCCCTCCCTCCCCGCTTCAAGTCCCAGGAGTCGTCCTTCATGCCGCGTCTGGCCCCGCTCGATCTTCAAAAGCTTACCCCCGAACAGAAAAAGGTCGCCGATGCCATCGTTGCAGGCCCACGCGGCGGCCTGCGCGGACCATTTGATCCGTGGTTGCGCAGCCCCGGACTGGCAGATCGTGCGCAAAAGCTCGGCGAATATTGCCGCTTCGACAGTTCGCTGCCGAAAGACCTGGCCGAACTCGCGATCTGCCTCGTCGGCCGGCACTTCAAGGCGCAATTCGAGTTTTATGCCCATGCCAGGCTCGCCCTGGAAGCCGGCCTGGCGCCCGCCATCGTCGAGGCCGTGCGAACGCGTGCTACGCCGCCATTCACGCGCGAAGTCGAACGTGTGATCTACGACTTTGTAACGGAATATCTCGACACAAACCGGGTGGCGACAACCAATTACAAGCGCGCCATCGACGCCTTCGGCGAGCAGGGCGTTGTCGATCTGGTCGGCGTCTGCGGCTACTACATGCTGGTCTCGATGACGCTCAATGTCTTCGAGATGCCGCTGCCGCCAGGCGAGCCTGATCCGCTCGCCTAG
>CALFRN010000142.1 GCA_937919085.1 uncultured Reyranella sp. | reverse complement strand
GCCGCCGCGAATCCCTCCGCCAACAACGCCTTCTCGACATGCGTTGCGCGCCGGGGAGTCGCAGCCATCCCGCCGAAGCCGATGCGCACGTCTGCGATGCGGCCATTTTTGATTCGGAGCCGGTAGCCCGCCGCGACGGTGGAGATGTCCTGGTCGCGCCGCTTGCTCACCTTGTCGCAGAAAAAGGCTTCGCCCGGCCACAGGCGCGGCATCGACAGGCTCAGGATCACCTCGTCCGGCGCCAGCACCGTCTTGCGATAGCCGGTGAAGAAGTCATCGAGCGGCAGCTCGCGCGTGCCGCGCACCGAGGCCAGGGTGACTTTCGCCTCCAACGCCAGCAGCACCGGCGGCATGTCGCCGATCGGCGAGGCGTTACCGACATTGCCGCCGATCGTGCCGAGATTGCGGATCTGCCGCGAACCCAGCCGCGAGAGATAGGGCCGCAGCGCCGGATAGGCCTCGACCAAGAGCGGCGTTGCTTGCGCGTAGGTAGCGGCAGCGCCCAGCGTGATCCTCTCCTTGTTCGACACGATTGCCGTAAGGTCGGGCACGTGGGCGAGATGAATGATCTCCTTCGGTGGCTGGCGCCGATGGCCCGCCATCAGGCCGAGATCGGTGCCGCCTGCCAGCAGCGTCGCCTCGGGATGCGCCCTCCTGAGTTTCAGCAGTTCGTCGAGCGACCGCGGCGCGAAGAAAGTGCCGTCGAATGCCGCCGATGCGGTGCGCGCCGGCGCCAACTGTGGCGGCTCGACCGCCAGCCCCGCCACCTTCGTCATCGCCTCGACGATCGGCCGGTAACCGGTGCAGCGGCAGAGGTTGCCGGCCAGCGCTTCGTGAATCGTGTCTGCATCGGCGGCCTCGCCGCCGGCGGCAAAGGCATAAGCCGACATGACGAAGCCCGGCGTGCAGAAGCCGCACTGCGTGGCGTCGGCCTCGGCCATCGCGGTCTGAACCGGATGCGCGCCGCCGTCGGCCCTGCGCAGACCCTCGACCGTCCGCACCGAAAGTCCGTCGACCTGTCCCACCATCGCGATGCAGGCGTTCACCGCCTCGCGTCTCGCTTGTCCATTGGGGCCGTCGCGTTCGAGCACCACGGTGCAGGCACCGCAATCGCCCTCGGCGCAGCCTTCCTTGGTGCCTTTCAGTCCGCGCTGCTCGCGCAGCCAGTCGAGCAGCGTGGTCATCGGCGAGACGCCGGAAAGCTCGACCGGGTCGTCGTTGAGCGTGAATCGAATGTTATCCGCCATGCGAACAGGATGCGGGGCGTTGAAGTGAGGTGCAACCCGTGATGCACTCGACATGCCAAACAAGGGAAAGGCGCAACGATGGACCCGTACCGCTATGGCTATTCGCCAGTCGTCGAGCGCCCGAAGCTTTCCTGGCCCAACGGCGCGCGCGTCGCGGTCTGGGTCTGTCCCAATATCGAGCACTACGAATACGTTCCCACCGAAGTCCGCGTGCGCAATCCGTGGCCGCGTATGCCGCATCCCGACGTGCTGGGCTACGGCGGCCGCGACTACGGCAACCGGGTCGGGCTGTGGCGGATGTTCGAGGTGCTGGACAAGCACAGCGTGCGCTGCACCGTCTCACTCTCGATGTCGGTTATCGAGATGTATCCCGAGATCCTGGAGGCCATGGAGGCCCGGCGCTGGGAGTACATGAGCCACGGCTACCTGAACACGCGCTACCACTGGGGTTATAGCGAAGACGAGGAGCGCGAGGTCATCAAACACAGCAAGGCCACGCACCTGCGCCTGACCGGCCGCCAGCTGCGCGGCTGGTTCTCGCCCGCCATCTCCAACACCTTCAACACGCCCGATCTCGTGAAGGAGGCCGGCCTGGAATA
>CALFRN010000141.1 GCA_937919085.1 uncultured Reyranella sp. | reverse complement strand
GCGAGTTCCATGGCACTTGCGGCGGCGGTCGGACCGTTCCTGGGCGGCGTGCTCGTGGAACTCTGGGGCTGGCCTGCGGTCTATTGGGTGCGGGTGCCGCTCGCGCTCGTCACCCTGGCGTTCTCCGGCCTGCTGCCGACGCCCAGGACGGACTCGCGACCGTTCGACGCTCCAGGCGCACTGTTGCTCGCCGCTTGCATGAGCACCTTGTTGCTGTCGCTGGTCCTGTCGCAACGCCGGGATGTCTCCGGCATCTGGGCGGTCGCTCTGCTCGTCGTGGCGCTCCTGTTGCTGGCGAGCTACGTCTGGCACGCCAACCGCGTTTCCGAGCCGATCATCCGGCCGACGTTGTTCGCCGATGCGCGGTTCGCGATTCCCAACATACTGAACGTGCTTGCCAATCTTGCGAGCTTTTCGATCCTGCTGCTGACGCCGTACTATCTGGCGAACGTGCTGAAGCTGACGCCGCTCGGCATCGGGATCGTGCTGGCGATGACGTTCGGCGGCGGCCTGACGGGTGCGCCGCTCTCGGCGGTCCTGGTGCGTCGCATCGGCCAGCGGCCAACCGTTTTCGCGGGCGTGGCCTTCGTCGGTCTTGGCCTCCTGCCGATTGCCTTTACCGGCATCGACACGCCCGTACTGCTGGTGGCGGCGCTGCTGGTGCTGCAAGGAATCGGGCAGGGTTTGCTGGTGGTTGCCTACACCGACATCGTGACGGCGACCCTGCCGCCGCGCGACCGTGGCGTGGCCGGCAGCCTTTCGCTGCTGACGCGCACCCTGGGCACCGTGAGCGGCGCCTCGGTTCTGACGGCGTTGCAGGCCTACGGCGCCGAGGGCTTTGCCGGCGCGGCGGGCTTCCTCGCCGGCTACCAGTTCGCCTTCATGGTGGCTGGCGGCGGCCTGCTGGCGGCGTTGCTGCTCTCCTGCCTGTGGCCGCGTGTCTGGTTCGCGCGCTGATGTGCTGGCGCCGACGTGTCAAGGGTGGGAACCGGGGAGGTCGAGCAGCGTGATCACGACCCACCTGACCAGGATCGCCTCGACGGCGCTGCTCGCGGTCGACATCTTCGTGAACCAACAGGATGGAGAGCTCGACACATGATCTCGAAGCGAAGGTTGATCGTTGGCGCGGGGGCGCTGATTTGTGTGGCCGGTGCACGACCGGCTCGCGCCGCGCTGCCGCCGATCTCGATGGCGCGCCACGAGCAGGCGATGCGCCGGGCGATCGAGGAGGCCAGGCGCAATCCGGTCTACCCGTTCGGCGCGGTCATCGTGCGGGCCGACAGCGGCGAAGTCATGGCCCGTGGCGTCAACAATTCAAGCGACAATCCGATCCTGCATGGCGAGATTGCCTGCATGAACGACTACGTCCGGCTCAACGGCAATCGGGACTGGGGGCGGATGGTTCTCTATACCACCGGGGAACCCTGTTCGATGTGCATGAGCGCGCTGGTGTGGGCCGGGATCGGCGGAGTCGTATTCGCTTCGTCGATCGACGGCATCCGGCGGGCCGGTATCGAACAGATTAACATCACCGCCAGAGCGGTCGCCGAGGCGTCGCCATTTTATAGCGGGCTGCTGCTGGGCGGTGTCCTGGCGGCCGAAACCGACCGGATGTTCATGGAGCGCCGGAAGAGTTGAGACAGGTCTCAAGCGTCACGGCCTGGCGGCGGTATGCTAGGATCGGCGCATGCGACGGTTTGACGATGCCCGGGTGGCGGCGGTGTTCGGGGCGTATCCTCCGGGTTTGCGGACGCGGCTGATGGCGTTGCGCGAAATGGTCTTCGACACGGCGGCCCGAACGGCCGGCGTCGGCCGGCTCGGCGAGACCCTGAAATGGGGGCAGCCGAGCTATCTCACTGTGGAGAGCGGCAGCGGCAGCACGGTTCGCATCGATCGCCGGAAGGGTCGGGACGACGCCTATGCGGTCTATTTTCATTGCCGGAGCGGCCTGATCGGGGCGTTCCGAGAGATCTATCCCGATAGTTTCGCTTATGAAGGCGAGCGTGCGCTTGTCTTTGGTATGAAGGACCGAGTGCCGGTCCTGGCGCTTCGTCACTGCCTCGCCCTTGCCCTCACGCATCACGCCAGAAAGAAGGCCGCGAAGACCCCATGACCATTACCGTATACTCCGCTCGCCGCATCATCACGATGAATCCGAATCGGCCCTTCGCCACCCATGTAGCGGTGCGGGACGGTCGCATTCTGGGTACAGGCTCGCTGGAGGAGCTGAAGGGCTGGGGCAACAAGGTCGAGCTCGACAGCCGCTTTGCCGACAAGGTGGTCCTGCCAGGTTTCGTCGAAGGCCATAGCCACGCCTTCGAGGGAGGGGTCTGGAAGTTTCCCTACGTCGGCTACTTCGATCGCATGAGTCCAGATGGAAGCCTGGCACCTGGATTGAAGAGTATCGACGAGGTGGTGGCGGTGCTTTCGGCGCACGAGAAGACTCTGCCGAAAGGCGCCTCGTTGCTTGCCTGGGGTTTCGATCCGATCTACTTCGGCGGCCGGCGCATGGATCTGGCCGACGTCGACAAGATCTCGATGGACCGGCCGGTCGTGATCATTCACTCCAACTTCCACGTCGCCAACGCCAACACGGCTGTCCTGGCCAAGGCGGGCATCACGCGGACGACCAACGTTCATGGCATCGTGAAGGACGCCAAGGGCGAGCCGACCGGAGAACTGCAGGAGATGGCGGCCAAGTACATGGCCTATCGCGCGGCTGGCGTGGAGATCGCTGCGGTGCTGAGCGATGAGCAGGCGGTTTGGCGCTTCGCCAGGGTGGCGCAGCTTGCCGGCGTCACCACCGCTACCGACCTGCACAACGAATTGCCGGACAGCACGGTCGACGGCTACCTGAAGGCGACTGCCTCCGACGATTTTCCGATCCGGCTGCTGCCGGCCTTCGCCGCCACCGCGATCTCACCGGCCGAGGGTGTCCCGCGTCTGCAGGCGCTGGTGAAGAAGAACAATGAAAAGCTGCGCTTTCAACTCGTCAAGATCGTCACCGACGGCTCGATCCAGGGCCTGTCGGCGCGGATGCGCTGGCCGGGTTACTACGACGGCACGCCCAATGGTGTCTGGAACGTCGGGCCCGAAGACCTCGACCGTGTTCTGCTGGCGTATCATCGCGAAGGATTCCAGGTGCACATCCACACCAACGGCGACGAGGCCTCGGAGGTGGGCATCGAAGCAGTGGAGCGGGCGCTGGCCGTGGCGCCGCGCTGGGATCACCGCCACACGTTGCAGCATGCGCAGATGGCTGATGCCGGCCAGTTCCGTCGCATGAAGGCGCTCGGCATGTGCGCCAACCTGTTCGCCAACCATCTCTATTATTGGGGCGATATCCACTACGCCAAGACGCTGGGACCGGAACGCGCCGAGCGCATGGATGCCTGCGGGACGGCGCTGGCGACGGGCGTGCCCTTCGCCATCCATTGCGACGCGCCGGTGACGCCGATCGGGCCGCTGTTCACTGCCTGGTGCGCCGTCAACCGGTTGACGGCCTCGGGCCGCACGCTTGGCGAGGCGGAGAAGATCCCCGTGGCCGATGCGCTGCGCGCTATCACCCTGGGCGCGGCCTATACGCTGAAACTCGACGAGGAGTTGGGCAGTATCGACGTCGGGAAGCGCGCGGACTTCGCCATTCTCGACGACGATCCGCTTTTGGTACCGCCCGAGAAGCTGAAGGATGTCGGTGTCTGGGGTACCGTGCTGGGCGGCAAGGTGTTCGAGGCACCGGGGGGATGACTGATCCGGTCCCCTTCACTGTCATTGGCGGTTTCCTGGGAGCGGGCAAGACGACGCTGTTGAACCGATTGTTGCGAGATGCCGGCGGACGTCGCTTCGCGGTGCTTGTGAACGACTTCGGCGCCCTCGATATCGACGGTGGCCTCGTGGCAGCGCACGACGGCGACACCGTCGCCCTCGCCAACGGCTGCCTCTGCTGCACGATCGGCGATTCGCTGGTGACGACCCTGCTGGGACTTCTGGAACGGCCGGAGCGGCTCGACCATATCGTGGTCGAAGCCTCGGGCGTGGCGGATCCCGGTCGCATCGCCGACCTCGCTGTCCTGGAACCGCGGCTCGTCCGCGACGGCGTCGTCGTGGTCGTCGATGCCGCCGATGTACGTGAGCGCGCTTCCGACCGGCGTCTCAGCGACACGGTGCTGCGTCAGCTTCGGGCGGCCGATCTCCTGCTGCTGAACAAAATCGATCTGGCTGTCGATCTTGCAGCCGTAAGGTGTTGGATTTCCATGCAGGCCGCAGCGCCGGTTCTCGAGGCCAGACATGCCGACGTACCGCTCGACCTGCTGTTCGGGCTCGACCGCGCTGGCGGTTCAAGCGACGGGTCCAGCGCCGAGACTTTCGCGAGTTGGTCCTACGAGTGGTCCGAGCCGGTGGAGCGGGACGCTCTGTTGGCGATGCTCCGCGGAGCACCGGGTGGAGTTCTTCGGGCCAAGGGCATCGTGCGTTTTGCCGACTCGGCCGACCGACGCTCGGTGGTCCATCTCGTCGGCCGGCGCCTGGAGGTCAGCGACCAGGGTCCGTGGGGCGATACGGGGGGATCGCGACTGGTCATGTTGGGGTTCAGGCCCATGCTAGGCTCCCTGCCCAGGGAGACAACGACATGAGCGACAGACTGAAGGACAGAGTGGCGATCGTGGTCGGCGCGGGATCGAGCGGCCCGGGTTGGGGTAACGGCAAATGTACGGCTGTTACATTCGCGCGCCAGGGTGCCAGGGTTTTCTGCGTCGATCGCATACGCGCCGCTGCCGAGGAAACGGCCGGTCTCATCGCCAAGGAGGGCGGCGAGGCGAGCGCCTTCGAGGCCGACGCCTCGAAGAATGCCGACGTGAAGGCGATGGTCGACGCGTGCCTCGCCAAGTGGGACCGGATCGACATCCTCGACAACAATGTCGGCATCGGCTCGCAGGGCGGGCCGGTCGATCTCAGCGAAGGCGAATGGGACAAGGTCTTCGACGTCAACGTGAAGAGCTTCTTCCTCACGGCCAAGCACGTCATTCCCGTGATGGAGAAGCAGGGCAAGGGCGCGATCGTGAACGTGAGCTCGATCGCCTCGATCCGCAGCCCCAAGGGCATCTCCTACCTCGCCTACAATGCGAGCAAGGGCGCGGTGAATTCGCTCACGCTGGCGATCGCCTCGCAGTACGCGGAGAAGGGCATCCGCTGCAACGCCATCCTGCCCGGCCTCATGCACACGCCGATGATCGACTTCCTGGCCGAGCAGTACGCCAAGGGAGAGAAGGACCACAACCAGGCCTACGACAAGATGATTACGCTGCGCGACAAGGCCTCACCCACCGGCAAGATGGGCACCGGCTGGGACACGGCCAACGCCGCGCTGTTCCTGGCCTCGGATGAGGCGGCCTATGTGAATGGCCACCTGCTGGTGGTCGACGGCGGGATAACGGTGAGGGCCTAGAGTGCGGAACTAG
>CALFRN010000140.1 GCA_937919085.1 uncultured Reyranella sp. | reverse complement strand
TGCGCGTGCTGGAGTTCATGCTGTCGGTGCCGCCGGTTCCGTGGGGGAGGGAAAAGCTGCTGCTGCGCGAAGCCATGCGCGGCCGGCTCCCGCCGGAGGTCCTCGCCCGCAAGAAGGTGTCGTTTCCGGCCTTGCCGGTTGCCGATCTGCTCCGGACTGGCGGTCTCCCGGGGCTGCCGCCGGGCGGCCGCCTGGGTGAATACGTCGATGTCCGCGCTCTGCCGGCTGGCCCGGCGAGCGGCAACGATCTCGATCGGGTCCTCGCGGTCCATGTGCTCGATCACTGGTTGGCTCAGCGCATTCCCTGAAGCGGCCGCGCCCTTGTGACGATTGCCGCCCTTGAAATAGGGCGGTAATAAAGACGGCTGTTATGATTTCGCTGGTCGATATTGGAGAATGTCGCAAATGCTTGAGCTTTCGACTGTGGTGAAGAGGTCGACGCAACAGGTTGCCTGCAATCTCAATGACGAGGTGGCACTCCTGCACCTCGACAGCGCGCTCTACTTTGGCCTGAAGGGCGTCGCCGCCCAGATATGGAGCGGGCTCGAGGAGCCACGGTCAGTCGCCGATATTTGCAGCGATGTGGTGAAGCATTTCGACGTGGCGCCGGCCGACTGTCGCGACGACGTGATCAAGTTCCTCGTAAGCCTCCAGGAGGCCGGCCTGATCGAGCCTGTGGTATAGCACCCCGCAGGCTATCCGTGATATCGGGTCTGTGTTAATATTTCCCGTCGAATGCAATAAGGGCGATCAGCCGATGGATGTCCTCCCTACCAGCAATACCGATCTTCCCGCCGAACCGCAGGCTAAGGCGGTCTATGTGGCGCCGATGCTCATGCAATGGGGAACGCTTCGCGACATGACCATGGCAGTCGGCAATTCGGGCGGATCGGACGGCGGGAAAAGGGCCGGCAAGAAGAGAACGCGCTGATCCTCGCTGGGTGAGTGTGGGATTGGCTGAATTGCCTTCCCGACGCTTTGAACAGGGATGTCCGTTTCGGCCAGGTTTCCAAACAGCAGTGTCGAGTTCGAGCTGCTTTGTCTGATTGCGCGGCCCAAGCCTGATCTGCCGCAGGCTGTGCAACTGTTGCGCGCCGGCATAAATTTTCCAGCACTGATCGATCTGGCAGAAGATCACGGGGTTCGCCCACAGCTCATCGGCAGTCTCAGCGCCTTGTCGTGGCCGCATGTGCCGCCTCCGGTAAGAGCCGAACTCGAGGGCTTTCAGCGGCTGCATGGCGCTCGCGCCTTGGCTGCTGCCGAGGAACTCTGTCGGGTGGCGACCGCGCTCGCGGAGAAGGGGCTGTGCTTTGCCGTGTTCAAGGGTGCAGTGTTGGCGGTTGCGCTCTACGGCGACGTATCTCGCCGCGAGTATGTCGACATCGACATCCTCGTCCCTGCTGAACAGGTCGATGCCGCCGAGCGCCTGCTCGAGGCACTCGGCTATCGCGCCGCCAACGGCGATCGCGCGTTCCGCCACGCCTTTCTCGGCTACCTGCGGCAGTGGGCTTTCGTTCATGCCGCCACCGACACCGCGATCGACCTGCATTGGGATTTCAGTGGCGCCCATGTGCCGTTTCCGCTTTCACCGGCCGACGTTTGGCGGGATCTCGATCATGTATCGATCGGCGGCCATTCGCTGCCCACCGTGTCGGGCGCGAATCTCGCCTTGTTGCTGGCCGGCCATGGCACCAAGGAAGCCTGGAGGTGCCTGGGTTGGGTCTGCGATTTCGCCATGCTGCTCGATCGTTCGCCCGACCTCGATTGGCTCGACATCCACAGCCGGGCCCAGGCCCGGGGATGCGGCGACGCCGTGCTGCTTGCCTGCGCGGTGGCGCGCGAGCTTCTCGACGCGACCGTTCCACAGGCGTTGCTCGGCCCGCTCGACCGCAACGATCGCGTCGGCGCCCTTGCGGCGCGGCTGACTCGTCATCTGAGGGAAGGCCTGCCGGAACCTGACAGCGAGCAGAATTTTTCCGACTTTCATCTCTGCGAAAGCCGGCTTGCCAAGCTCGGGGCATGGTTGCGGCTTGCCATGACCCGCACCGCCGGCGACTACGAAGCGATGAAACTGCCGCCTGCCCTGTGGTCCCTCTATTACGTCATGCGGCCGTTTCGACTTGCCGCCAAGGTAGTGGCCTCCATCAGCCTGCCGTCGACCAGCATGAAGCGCTGATCGGCACCGGTGATCGCCAGCGGCCGGTGGGTGACCAGCAGGATCGTCGTCGTACCGTGCAGGCCGGCGATGGTTTCGAGGATGCGTTCCTCGTTCAGGGCGTCCAGCGCGCTGGCCGGCTCGTCGAGAAGGATCAACCGGGGCGCGCGCAGCAGCGTCCGCGCCAGCGCGAGCCGCTGGCGCTCGCCGCCCGACAGGTTGGCACCACGGTCGCCGACGACGGTGTCGAGGCCGCCGGGTAGATCGCGCAGCAGATCGGCCAGCCCCGCCAGACGAATCACTTCCAGCATTCGCGCGTCCGTCGCCGTGGGATCCGCCCAGGCGAGGTTGGCGCGGATCGAGTCGTGGAAGAGAAACGCCTCCTGGGCCATGTATCCCACCGAGCGGCGCCAGGCCGGCGCGCGTTCGGTGGTGAGTTCGACGCCGTCGACGAGAATGCGTCCTGCCGTCGGGGCGATGAGTCCTCCGGCAAGATCGAGCAGGGTGCTCTTGCCGGCGCCCGATACGCCCGACAGCACGGTCAGCGAGCCTGCCGGAAGCGTCAGATCGACATTGCGCAGGACGTCGTCCGGGGCGGCGCCGTACCCGAAGCCCGCGCCCGCGAAGCGCAGTTCCTTCTCGAACCGCAGGGGTGGGGGAAGCGCCAGCGCCGTCCGGTCGGCCGCCGATTCGCAATCGGCGACGGTCCCGGCGACGATCCGGAAAGCCGACGAACTGTGAACGAACTCCTGCACGAGGTTCTGGATTTCCTGGAACATCGGCATGAGGCGCTGGAACACGAAGATCAGGACGAGAAGATTGGCAAGCGGCAACCCGATCCAGTTGACCGCCAGCCACAGGAACACCGCCAGCCCCACGGCCGTCACGCATTCCATCGCCATCCGGGTCTTCGCCAGCAGGCGGCTGCTCGCCAATCCCGCCCCTTCGGCCCGTTCGACGGCGTCGGCGAAGGCGCTGATGTGGCGGGCCTCCGCACCGTAGGCCTTGGTCAGCTTCAGTGCCTGGAGAAACTCGGTGATCTCGCGGCTCACGTGCGTGCTGGCCTCGGAGACGATGTCGCCAAGGCGCCGGCTCTCGACGAGCCGGTGCCGAAGACCCCAGGCCAGGCAAAGGCCAAGCGCGATCGCCAATGCCGAGAACTTCGGCGCAATCACGAAAGCGATCACGACGTGGGCGAGGAAGATCGCCACGCGGATGGGAATTTCCAGCAGCAACTGGCTGGCATGTTCGATGCGGTCGACCTCGGCGGCAAAGAGCGCGTGATAGTCGGCCGTCCGCTTGCGCCGCAGATACGACCACGAGGCATTGGCAATGGCCGAATAGATCCTGATCTTCAGCGCGACGGCGTAGTCGAAGCGCAGGCTTGCCACCGCATTCTCCCGCAGCCTTGCCACGATCGCGCGCAGCACGACGACGGCCAGGAACACCATCAGCAGGCCGGTCAGCGAGCCCGGCAGAAACCCGAGAAACCAGCCGAGCACGCCCGCTTCGTCGGCAGGCTTGGCACCAAGCGAATTCAGCAGCGGGATGAGAAGGATCAACCCGACCCCGTCGCTGGCGCCCGACAGAAAGGTCAGGATCGCCACATAGCCGAGCCTGGGGGCGCCGACCGACGGCCCGCGCAGGTGCCAGGCGGCTTTGAGATCAGCCAGCATCGGGCGGGGTCGGTTTCATCTGTCGCCACCTTAGCGCGGCAACACGCCCGCGCCAGAGGTCAGGGCATCTTCCTGCGCGGCAGGCTGCGCAGATAGGCGATCAACGCCGCCATGTCGTCGGCCGAGATCTTGTC
>CALFRN010000139.1 GCA_937919085.1 uncultured Reyranella sp. | reverse complement strand
CGCTCAAGGAAGCGGCGCTGGCGGCGTGGGAAAAGCCCATCCATCTGTAGGCCGGTAATGCGCAAGCCGCTGATGGCGCTGGCGATCGCCGGCTGCCTGGTGATGTCGGTGGTAGGCGGCCTCCTGCCGATCCTGCAGGGCTGGATCTTCTTCGTGCTCGGCCTCTACCTGTTCGCCACCGAATTCAAGACCGGTCGCGTCTGGGTGAAGGCCGCCCGCCGGCGCTGGCAATTTCTCAACCGCTGGATCGTGCGCGCCCGCGACCACAAGTGGGCCCCGTCGCAACTGAAAGAGTTCGAGGACCTGACGGACCCGACGACATAGCCGTTAGCTCTTGCCTTCGAAACCACGGTAGACCGCCTCGGCGATCGGCAGCAGTTCGTCGCGGCCGGCTATGGCGGTGACGGCAAAGCCGAAGCCCTGGTCGATCCAGGCGAAGGTTGCGGCGTCGCCCTCCTGCTGAAAGCGAAATGCCGTCTCCGTGCCCGACGCCGCGCGCACATAGACTGTGAGGCGCTGGCCGCTTGCATCGTCGTACATGAGCTGTGCCGCGGCAGCGCTTCCCGCCGGCAGCAGCCGCCCGCCCATCAGGCGATAGCCGAAACGCGACAGGTCGGGAGCCGCCAGCGGCCGGCCGAGCCGCTTGCCGAGCCACTGCAGCAGGTGCGCCTCCTGCGCCACGCTCACCTCTACCGGATGGGCGACCTCGACGACGAAGGTGCGGAAAGCTGCGGTGGCGCCCTGCGCGATGCTGGTGGTTGGCGCCGCGGGCGCGGAGGCCGGCGCGAGGCCGTTGGCGAACCAGCCGCCGGCCGCGCCCGCGCCGAAGATCACCAGTGCCGCGGCGGCCGAGCGCATCCAGCCCGTCCAATGCCCACGCCGTGACGCCCGAATGTTGGCGATCCTGAGCCGGGCCGGGATCGGCTCGGCGAACTTGGCCGCGAGTTGGCCACGCAGCGCCGTGAGCTGGCGGCGTTCCGTGGCGACGCGCTCGCGAATCTCGGGATGGACGGCAAGATATGCCTCCACCGCTGCGCGGCCGGTGGCGTCGAGGCGGTCGTCGATGAATGCCTGCAGATCGTCTTCGCCGGTCATTTCACTCTCCGAAGCAGCGTGGCGCGCCCGGTTTCCAGAATCGAGCGCAGCTTTTGCCGGCCGCGCGATAGCCGGGACATCACCGTTCCCATCGGTATGCCCAGGATGCGCGCCGCGTCATCGTACGAAAAATCCTCGACGCCGATCAGCAGCAGCAGCGACTTCTGCTCCTCGGGCAGCTGGTCGAGTGCGGCCAGAACGTCCTGGACTTCCAACCCCGCTTCCTGCTGGCCGGCGATGCCGGGCGGCGCCACGTCATCCAACGCGGCATGCGGCCCCTGCCGCTGGCGCTGGCGCCAGGCATTGACGAAAAGATTGCGCTGGATAGTGAACAGCCAGGCGAGCAGGTCGCCGTCCGGCCGCCGTAGCCGCCAGCGCGACAACGCGCGCTCCAGCGTGTCCTGCACCAGATCGTCGGCAGCATCGTGGTCGCGCAGCAGTGCATAGGCATAGCGACGCAGCGCCGGGATCAGCGGTTCGAGCAGGGCGTCCGCGTCGGCCATTTATTCCCTTTACTCCTCCCCCGCTCATCGGGGGAGGAGAGTCGAGACGGGACTACTTGGCAATATGCCAGGCGCCGTTCAGGAAGCCGTCGCCGGCCTTGTCGCCCGCCTTGGTGTCCTTGATGAAGGCGTAGACCGGCTTACCCTTGTAGGCCCACTGCTTCAGCCCGTCGTCGCGGGTGATGATGTTCCAGTCGCCCGCCGCCTTGGCGCCGTCGGCCGCAACGGCCGGCGGCCAGTTGGTGGCGCAGGGGCCGTTGCACACCGACTTGCCGGGGGTGGCGTCCTTGTCGAAGGTATAGAGCGTCATGCCGCTCGCCGTGACGAACATGCCGCCCTTGTTCATGGGCGGGGTCGCGGAGGCGGGATCGGCGGCAAAGGCGCTGCCGGCGGCGAAGGCCGCAAGCAGGGCGGCGGTGGATAGCATCGATTTCAGCATGTCTTTTCTCCCGTGCAGTTGTTGTCAGCAGGAGAGAGACGCTCGTGCGCGGCGTTTATTCCCTCGGACCGTCGAAAATTTCCGTGCCTATCCCAGCCGCGCGGCGGCGCGGGACAAGAGTTCGCGGAACCAGGCGCGGCCGCGCCGGCCGGTGGTCGCGAGACTCCAGTAGGCGTCGATCGGCAAGGCCTTGCGCGGGTAGGCGATCTCGATGATGCGCAGTTTCTCGGCGCGGCCCAGCTCGTGCGCCACCTTGCGCGGCACCAGCGCGACGCAGTTCGACCGGCCGACGATCGCCCCCAGAACCAGGAAGCTCGAGGTCGTGCAGACCGGCGCCACCTCGAGCGGCGACGTCGGCTGCAACAGGACTCGGATCTCCTGCGGTGTGCGCGGGCCGCGCTGGAAGGCGACGTAGCGCAGCGACTGGAACTGCGCCGGCGTCAGGCGTGCCGGGACAGCTGAGTTCGCGGCGGCGGCGATGCACACCATCTCGTCGCGCCACAGCGGCAGGCGGCCGACCCTCTTGCCCAGCGTCTCGCCGAAGGCGCGCGGGCCGATCATGAAGTCGACGCGCGCCAGGTCCTCGGCGGTACGCGTGCCGGCCCAGGTGAATTCCAGCACCACGTGCGGCGCCTCGCGGGCGCAGATGTCGGTCAGGACCGGCGCCAGCAGCTGGGTGACGTAGTCGGCGGTGTTGATGACCAGGTGCACCGCCTCGGTCGCCGGATCGAACGGACCGGCCGGCCTCAGCAGCAGGTCGAGCTCGCCCAGCGCCCGGCCGAGCGGCTCGACCAGGGCTTCGGCGCGTTCGGTGAGGCGGGTGTTGCGGCCGGGCGAGATCAGGAGCTGGTCGCCAAAGGCGTCGCGCAGTTGCCGCAGCGCCCGGCTGACCGCCGGCTGGGTGATGCCCAGCGACTGCGCCGCACGCGTCACGCTGCGGCTCTGCAACAGTTCATGCAGCACCGGCAGCAGGTCGAGATTGATCCTGTGCAGCCGGGCCACCAGGTCGCGCTCGCCCGCCGCCGCGGGCTCCCGGTCGGTCGATTCTCTATAACCAGTGGTTATACGCGACATGATTGCTTTCATTGTTTCGGCATACTGGACGCTTGGCTAGGGTCAAGTCGGCCAATTGGCACCCAAGATAAAGAACGAACTCCGGGAGGAGCGGCAGATGGCGGCACGCACGGGAAAGCAGTTCCTGCAGGGCTTGCGCGACGGCCGCGCCCTGTGGGTCGGCGGCGATAAGATCACCTCGATGACCGACCATCCGGTGCTGAGCGGCGCCGCCGGGGCGCTGGCCGAGGTCTTCGACCTGCAGCACCAGGCCGCCGACGTTTGCCTGATGCCCGATCCGGAGACCGGGGAGCCGATCAACGTCAGCCACATGATCCCGCGCAACCACGAGGATCTGCAGAAGCGCCATCGCGGGCTGGAGCGGACCGCCGAATATTCGGTGGGCCTGATGGGCCGCACGCCGGACTACATGAACGTTACCTTCGCGGGCTTCGCCGGCCGCCATGACGAATGGGCGATCAATGGCAACGAGCAGGGCGCGGACAACCTCGTGCGCTATCAGAAGAAGCTCCGGCGCGAGGACATCTCGCTCACCCACGCAATCGTCCATTCCAACGTCGACCTTGCCAAGGGCAAGTATCCGGTGGGCTTCGATCCGGTGCAGCTACACAAGGTCGAGGAGACGGCGCACGGCATCGTCGTGCGCGGCAGCCGCGTGCTGGCTACCCTGGCGCCGTTCGCCGACGAGCTCGCGGTCTATCCCGGTGGGCCGATGCCCGACGCCGCCGGCGTCCATGCGCTCAGCTTCTGCATTCCGATGAACACGCCGGGGCTGAAGTTCATCTGCCGCGACAGCGTCTCGACCGCCACCAACCTCTTCGAGCATCCGCTGTCGAGCCGGTTCGACGAACAGGATGCCTTCGTGATCTTCGACGACGTCGAGGTGCCGCGCGAGCGGCTGTTCATCGACGCCAATCTGCCCGTCTACAATTCGGTGATGAAGACGAGCTGGTGGCCCAACATCACGCAGCAGACCATGATCCGGGCGCAGACCAAGCTGGAATTCGCCTATGGGCTCGCCACCCGCATGGCCGAGGCGCTGAACGTCACGGCCCAGCCGCAGACCCAGCAGATGCTGGGCGAACTCACCATGTTCACCGAATTCGCCCGCGCCACGGTCTTTGCCGCCGAGCAGGCCTCCCGCGACCTCGGCAACGGCCTGTGGGGTTGCGATCAGCGGCCGCTGCTGGCACTGCGGGCGGCGCTGCCGACCTGGTTCCCGCGGGTCAACGAGATCATCCGCGTGATCGGCGCGCACAACCTGCTCACCACGCCGTCCCGCGCCGCGCTGGCCGACGAGAAGCTGCGGCCGCTGATCGACAAGTATCTGCTGGGGGTCGGTGTCGATGCCGAGCAGCGCAGCCGCCTGTTTCGCCTCGCCTGGGACTTCACCGGCACGGCGCTGGGCAGCCGCAACGAGCAATACGAGCGCTTCTATCTCGGCTCGGTCGGGCGCTGCCTGACGCAGGCCCACCTCCAGGCCGACCGCGCCAGGGCCAACCAGCTGGTCGACCGTTTCCTGCTGGAGGAGCTCGACGAGCCGGCCATCCCGCAGGCGGCGGCGGCGGCATCCTGAGGGGGCGCACTTCCAGCCGTTTGGTGCTAGTCTTTTCAACAACAAGGATCGGACCATTCCGGGAGAGTGAGCCATGGACAAGCCAGTAACGCCGCGCGGCATCAATCACCTCGTGCTCAACGTCCGCGACATCGAGGAGTCGCACAAGTTCTGGACGGAGATCGTGGGCTTCCGCCAGGTTGGCCAGCTGACGCCGCGGCCCGACCGTCCCAACCCGCCCAAGATGCGTTTTTATTCGGGCGTTCGCGAGGACGGCACCAGCCATCACCACGACATCGCCCTGGTCGAGAACCGCGCCCTGCCGGCGCCGCCCGCCGAGTGGAAGATGTTCGACATGCCTGTGGCGGTGAACCACATCGCCATCACCATGCCGACCCGCGAGGCCTGGCTGGAACATCTCACCTACCTGCAGAACAAGGGCGTGAAGTTCGACCGCCGCGTCGAGCACGGCATGACCCACAGCCTCTATATCCACGATCCCAACGGCTACGGCGTCGAGTTCGTCTACGACCTGCCGCGCGAGGTCTGGGAGGGCGACATCGACGCCGCGCTCAACTTCGTGAAGACCCTGCCGACCGAAGGCGCCGAGGCGCTCGAGGATCGCACCCAGGGCATTCCCAAATTCAGCCCGGCCCCGCCCGCGGCCGAGTGAGCACGAGCATGGCCAGGCGCAAGAGTGTCGAATTCCCGGGGTTCAGCCACCAGAACCCGATCCCCGGTGCCAGCCGGATCGGCAACCTGATGATGTCGAGCATCATCAGCGGCGTCGATCCCGGTACCCGCAACCTGCCGGCCGAACTGCCCAAGCAGGTCGCCAATATCTTCGCCCATATCCGTTCCTGCGTCGAAGCCGCCGGCGGCACTGTCGACGACATCATCAAGATCAATTTCTGGATGAAGGATCCGGCGACCGGCCGCGGCGCCCTGAACGGCGAGTGGGAGAAGATGTTCCCCGATGCCGCCGCGCGTCCCGCCCGCCACACGCTGGCGCTGGGCGCCGGCTCGGCCGCCCTCGTTACCTGCGACGTAACCGCGGTGATCGGCTAGCCTGCTCTTTCACGGCGGCGGCATCCTGTCGAACTTCGGCAGGGCTGGATCGAGGCGGTCCCAGGCGTGGCCGCGGATGCCGTAGAACACCATCTGCGGCCTGTACCGGCCCGGATCGTCGAGGCTGGCGGCATGCACGGTGAAGAGATCGGGCATCGCCGCGAACGTCATGTACACAGGCGATCCGCAGGTCGGGCAGAAGGCGCGCGTCTTCACATTGCCGCTGTCGCCGACGATGTCCCAATGCGCGGCTTCTCCCTTGAGCTTCACGTTCTCCCTGCCGGCGAAGGAGAGATAGGAGCCGTGGCCGGTGCCGCTCTTGCGCTGGCAATCGCGACACTGGCAGTCACCCATCACCATCGGCTCGGCTGAGATTTCATAGCGGACCGCGCCACAGGCACATCCGCCGGTATA
>CALFRN010000138.1 GCA_937919085.1 uncultured Reyranella sp. | reverse complement strand
GCGGAACCGCGTGTCGGGGTGCCGCCCTTTAGCATGCCGACCATGTTCGCGCCCGACCTGCTGCTGCACGAACTAGCACCCGCCTGGGCCTGGCTGCAGGTCGCCCAGATCGTCACGGCGTTCGCCTTGCTGCTCGGGCTCTACGTCCGCTTCTTCGCTGCCGTTCTCATTATCCTGGCGGTTCTTGGCATCGGCCTGTTCGGAACCGCGACGCTGCCCTATGTCGGCGCCTTGATCGGCGCATCTGTCTACCTCCTGCTGCAGGGGCCAGGGCGCTACTTCATACCGCTGCCCGTGGCGCCGTTGCTCGGCCCCGTACAGGCATGGCTCGCCGCCCAGCCGCGTCAGCGCGCCCAAGCCATCCTGCGCATCCTGACCGGTGCGACGGTGCTCTACATGGGTATCTCCTACAAGGTGCTGCACCCCAACCTGATGATTGGCATCATCGAGACCTACCATCTCCCGATCCTGTCCAAGGCTCCCGAGACCTTCACACTGATCATGATGCTGGTCGAAGTCTCGGCCGGGCTCCTGATTATCGCCGGCATCCTCCTGCGGCCGTTGGCCGTCGTGCTGATGCTGGCTTTCTTGTTCTTCGCCAGCCTACTGCCCGAGAGCTACATGGCGCACGCATTGTTCTATGGCGTCGTCCTTTCGTTGTTATTCAACGGAGCGGGGCAATGGCGCGTGCCAGAAGCGCGGGACAGGGCTGCCCACATCATCATTGTCGGTGGCGGCCTCTCGGCCATCAGTGCCGGCATGCGCCTCGAGAAACTCGTCGGCCCGTACACGCGAGTGAGTATCACCTTGGTGCACGATGCCTCAAACCTGTTGTTCCATCCCCTACTGCCTGAGGTCGTTGGCGGCATCATGCAGCCGGGTGACGTGATCAATCCCATCCGCCGCATACTGCCACAATGCCGAGTCGTCAGTGGACGCCTCGAAGCGGTGGAGGCCGGCGCCCATCGGATCATCGTGAGGCGACGACAGGGGACGCTTCTGTCTCTGCACTACGACCAGCTGATCCTGGCGCCGTTCCTGCAGCCCAATCTCGATTTCGCGCCGGGCATCATGGCGCATGCTTGCAGCATCGACTCGGTCGGTGACGCGCTGCACGTTCGCGAGCGCATCGTCCACCTAATCGAGGACGCCGAACTCGCCGGCGACCCGGCCGAGCGCGCCCGGCTGCTGACCATCGCCGTGATCGGCTCGGGCCAGCGCGCCTGCGCCACAGCCGTCGAGGTCGCCGCCTGGCTGCGCACCGCGGCCGCATCCTACCCAGTACTGAAGGAGCATGGCTGGCAGGTCTGGCTATACGAGGACACCGATACGCCTTACAGCGACTTTGAGGCGTTGATCCGCGCGCGTCGCAATAGAGAATTGGTAAAGGCGGAGGTTCGACTTGGCCACGGCGATCGGGTGGCGAGCCTCACTGACCGCGCCCTCTTGCTATCGAGCGGCGAGCGGCGGCCGCTAGGACTGGTGATCAACGCGTCTTTCCGCCAGCCATCCGTACAGGTGGACGGGGAGAATGTCCGCTGGCCCCCAAGTATCCACGGTAACTTGTCCCTGCCTGGATATCCGGACATCTGGATACCGACAATCGGCGAGGCGGATCGGCACCGCTTCCTCACCCTGGCGGATCTGGCGGCGCTGGGACGGGCCGCTGGCCAAAATGCATGGGCGCGCTCGCAAGGCTACTCCCCGCGTCACCATCGGCTGCGCCGACGACTGCTGAAACCGTACAATATGGGCCGACGGTCGCTCTACGGTGTTGGCGGATGGCTGCTTTCCGGGATGCCGGCCTGGCTGCTCTCACGCTTGAGCAACCTCGCAGAGCTGCCAGGCCTGGAACGTAACCTGCGCATTCTGATCGATTGGCTTCTCGACATTCCGTTTCGCAATGACATCGCGGTGGTTGCGCCCGATCGAACAGAGCGCCTGCAGCGCAGCCACCACGCGGCCGGCGACGTGGTGATTGCCGAGGGCGATGTCGGCGACACCGCCTACATCGTCAACACCGGCCGGCTGGCCGTGCTCAAGGACGGCATCGAGGTGGCCGAGCTATCGGATGGCGATTGCTTTGGCGAGATTGCCCTGCTGAGCGACGTCAGGCGCACAGCCACGGTACAATGCCGCACGGCGTGCGATCTTACGGTACTCGCCCGCGACGATTTCCGAGCGCTGAGCGCCG
>CALFRN010000137.1 GCA_937919085.1 uncultured Reyranella sp. | reverse complement strand
CGCCACCGCGCCGCGCTGGAACGCTCGGGCGACGGCCATCCGTTCTCGACCGGCGACTTTCGCCTCACCGAGACGATCGAGCAGAGCAAGGCGATCGGCCGGCTGCACGGCGGCGCCGTGGTGCTGGCTGGCTCGGGCATGTGCGACGCCGGTAGGGTCAAGCACCACCTGAAGGACCATCTCTGGCGGCCCGACTCGACCATCCTGTTTGTGGGCTACCAGGCGCCCGGCACGCTGGGCGCGCTGGTGCGCAGCGGCCTCAAGCAGGTGCGGATCCACGGCGAGGAGGTGAGGGTCAAGGCGCGGATCCGCACCATCGACTCCTACTCGGGACACGCCGACCGCGACGAACTGGTGAACTGGGCGCGGCCGATGATTGCCGGCCTCGCGACGGCAATCCTGGTCCACGGCGAGCCCGATTCGATCGCCGGTCTCGCCGAGGGCCTGGTGGCGGCCGGATTGCCGAGCGAGCGCGTCGCCGTGCCGGCGCTCGACCAGGGCTTCGATCTGGTGCAGCGCGACGGGCGCTGGACGGCGGTGGCGAAATCTGGCGAGCCCGAGGCGCCGCGCCTGCCGCCCGAGGAAGCCAGTGCCCGCCGCGACTGGCACAACGATTACGCCCAGATCCTGCTCGATCTGCGCGGCGCCCTGCAGACGGCGCCGGACGACCGCAGCCGACAACGCCTCCTGCAGGAGATGCGCCGGGCGATCGGCGCGGTGAACGGCGGACGCTGACGGCCGGCATTGACGGCGCCGCGGCGGCAGGCTCCATTTCGCGGCGTGGCAATCGGGGGAGAGATCATGGTGTCGAGGGGACTGCTCGGACATCGCCGCGCGATCACGGCACTTTGCCTGGGCCTGCTGGCGGCGGGCTGCGCGCCGGCGGTCCCGGACGAGGACATCTTCAAGCTGACCTGGGGGAAGCTCGGCCGCGGCTACGAGGCGTTCGTCAACGACCGCAACAACTGCGTCCAGGCCGCGAGCGTGGTGACCCGCGATGCCGCCGGACGGGAGCAACCGATGCCGGCGGTCAGCGCCAGCCGCTTCAAGTCGTGCATGCGCTCCAGCGGCTGGGAGCTGGCCGCCGGCGGCTTCAGCGCGCCGCTCGGCTACGACGTCCGCATCGTTCAGTGAATTCTGGCGGCGGCGACCGGAAAATTCATCCGGTCGAAATCACCTGGTCGCACCGCGCCCGCCGGACTCGAGCCGCGCGATGGCCTTGGCGACGGCTTCGGCCTGGCGGTCCGAGATGCGGCCGTTCGCCTGATATTGCCCGCAGACGGTCTTGAGGAACGAGCTGCGCTCGGCGTAGGTCGCCGCCTGCTTCATCAGGGCGTCGTGCACATAGGGCGGGTTGCGGCGGTTTCGTGCGGACCGCGCCCGGAACAGCCTGATCGCAAGCGCCACGACGAGCCCGATGCCGGCCGCGATCATGAACTGCGTCATCGAAGGCATACCGCCGCTCATGTGCGAAGCGCCATCTCGGCCCGCTGCGCCATCGCCAGCAGCGGTCGGTCGTGCAGGCGCGGCGCCACGATCTGCAATCCCACCGGCAGACCGTCGCGGCCGCTGCCGCAGGGCACGGAAATACCGGGTGTCAGCGCCAGGTTGAACAGGGGTGTGAAGGCGGCGTGGCCGCGCGGGCCGGCTTCCCTGTTCTCGATGATCCGGGGATAGGGCTGCTCGACAGGCCACGCCACGCAGGCGGTCGTGGGGGTGAGAAGGTAGTCGTACTCGGTGAAGAACGTCGCGACGGCACGGGCGCAGGCGTCGGCGAAGCGGAAAGCGGCCACGACGTCGGTGCCCGCGACGGTGCGTCCGCGTTCGATCAGGCCGGTGACGTTGTCGCCGAACAGGTTCTTGTCCTGGGCCTCGCGTTCGCCGAACAGCAGGGCGCTGGCGGCGGCGTTGACCGCGCCGAACGCGCCCTCGTTGGTGCCCTCGGGCCAGGTGATGTCGGCATCCTCGATACGCCATCCCGCTGCGCGGAGTTTCGACACCGCCACCGCGATAGCGGCCATGACATCGGCATCGACGGCCACATCGAGACCGAGCCGCGGACTGACGGCGATCCGGGGATTGGCCGGCGGTGGCACGTCGAGCAATGCCACCGAATGGGGATCGCGCGGGTCTGGGCCGGCCATGGCCTCGAATGCCGCCCGGGCATCGGCCACGGTACGGCCCATCGGCGCCACGACTCCATAGAGTGGTCCGTAGGCGCCGCCGAAGCCGAACGGCGAGGGGATGGCACCGGCCGAGGCTTTCAGGCCGACGACGCCGCAATGCGAGGCGGGACGCCGGCCGGAGCCGCCGCCGTCGGTGCCGAGTGCAATCGGCGTGAAACCGGCGGCGAGTGCGGCCGCCGCGCCGCCCGACGAACCGCCCGGTGTCAGCACGGTGTTCATCGGATGGCGCGAGGGGCCGTAGACCTTGTTCTCGGTGTGGCCCTTGGCGGCCATTTCCGGTGTATTGGTCATGCCGAGGAAGACGCCGCCGGCGTTCTTCAGCCGCTCGACGGCAAGCGCGTCGCGCGGCGGGATGAAGTCCTTGTAGAGCAGCGAGCCGTTGGTAACGCGCCGGCCGGCCACCCAGGTCGTGTCCTTGACCGTGTAGGGCACGCCGAGGATCGGACCATCGAAACCCTGCCTGCGCCTGGCGTCGACGGCGTCGGCGGCGGTGCGCGCCTCGGCCGGATTGAAGTCGACGATGGCGGTGAGGTCCTTGTTCCTGGCCTCGACGCGGGCGATCGCGGCCTCGGCGACATCGCGTGCCTTGGCCTTGCCCGTCCGCACCGCAGCGGCAATGGTTGCCGCGCCCTGATCCAGCAGATCGCTCATGCATTTTCCTCCGGTGGCTTCTTACCAGCATGATACGGTGCGCCGCCATGCCGTTGGAAAGCGACCTCTATGCGCCGGTGAAGGCGCTGCTCGAAGGCCAGGGCTACGTCGTGAAAGGTGAAGTGCGCGGCTGCGACGTGGTGGCGGTGCGCGGTGCCGAACCGCCGGTCGTGGTCGAACTGAAGCGCGCCTTCGGGCTCGGCCTCGTCCTGCAGGGCGTCGACCGCCTGGTGCTTACCGACCTGGTCTATCTCGCAGTCGGCGTCTGGCCCAAGCAGATGAAGAATGTGAAGAAGCTTTGCCGCCGTCTGGGGCTCGGCCTGATGGTCGTGGTCGCCGAGCGCTGCGACGTGGTGCTCGATCCGGTGCCCTACCTGCCGCGCAAGAACAAGCGCAAGGCCGGGCGAATGCTGGGCGAGCACGCGCGACGCGTCGGCGATCCCAATCTCGGCGGTCAGGCGATGCGCGCGCCGCTGATGACGGCCTATCGCCAGGAAGCATTGCGCTGCGCCGGGCTGCTGGCTGCCAAAGGCCCGATGAAGCTGCCCGACATGCGCCAGGCGGCCGACGTGCCCAATGCCGCGAAGATACTGCAGCAGGACGTCTATGGCTGGTTCGAGCGCATCACGCGCGGAGTCTACGCACTGACACCGGCCGGCAAGGAGGGGCTGGAGCGATTTCGGCGCTAGGTGCCGCCCGCGCGGGCGGGCGTCGTCAATAACTTTGACATTTGGGTGCTGCAGCGGTTGAGTCGACGCATCGGTCGGCGCGCTGGCATGATTTTCAGGATGGCTCATTCGTGGCACCACTCAATTGGCTGATGCGCGGACTGGTTGGAGCGGGCGGCGCCGTTCTTGTCTTCGTTGCGTGGCCGGTCGCCCACAGCGCATGGCAGGCGCAGAAGGCCGACGTTGTCATGTATCAGCTGCGCAACGGGCAGCCGGTCGTACTCACCGACCTCGCGGCGGCCTTCGTTGCGCTCAATCGCGCGGTCGAAATAGACCCGGTCGCGGGCCGCTACCTTCAGCGCTCGGAACTGGTGACCGGTGCGGCCCTGACGGCGGACATCGGGGTCACGGTGGATCAGAGGATTGTCTGGCTGCGCAGCGCGCAGAGCGATCTCGATATCGGATTGGGCAATGCGCCGGCCCGCGGCGTCGGCTGGGCGCGACTCGCTGCGGTGCGACAGGGGCTCAATGGATCGTCCCGCGGCGTCGTCGATGCGTTGCTGATGTCGATCGACACGGCGCCGATGCTGCGCCCGATCTGGCCAGCGCGGCTGCAGTTGATCCTCGACAACTGGGTTTCCTTCACGCTCCCGGAGCGCGAACGCGTCGGCCTCTATGTCGTTATGACGTGGCGCCGCAGCAGCGAGCGGCGCTTCTTCGCCACCATCATCCGCTCGCCGGTCGACGAACTGCTTATCCGCTATTTTCTCCGCGACGAGCCCAAGGCCCAGGATGAGCTCGGCCATTGGATCGAAAATGTCAGGACACATGGAAAATGACGATGCGGGGGCCTGACGATCTCGACTACGGCGATCCCGACTACATCGATCCCAACGCCGAGGCCGCGGTACGGCCGCGGCCGCTGGCCCTCAGGCTGGTCGACGGCATCGTCATTGCGCTGTTCTTCGCGCCGCTGGCGCTGGCGGCGCTGCCGATGGGCGCCAACCGGGACTGGGCGTGGGCGCCGATCGTCGTGATGATCGGCGTGGTGGCCGTCCTCGTGGCGTTTGGGCTGGGCGCGCGCAGGGGATTTGACGTCGCCGAGAACGAACGCGTGCCGCTGCTGGTACTGACTGCCTGCTTTGCCGCCTTCGTGGCCTTCGCGCTGCTGCAGATGTCGCCGATTGCGCCGGCATCCGGAAGTGCCTGGCTCTATGCCGCGGCGGCAAGAATCCTTGGTTTCGCCCATGCCGCCGTGCCCGATCTTGCCGTCGACGCGGCGCGCAACACCCTGTTGAAGTGCATCGCCTGCGGACTGGTCTTCCTGATCGCCCGTGCCATCTGCAAGGATCGCAATCACGCCCGGACATTGCTGGTACTGCTGATCGCCAGCGCCGCCCTGGTCGTGACGTA
>CALFRN010000136.1 GCA_937919085.1 uncultured Reyranella sp. | reverse complement strand
GTATAGACGGCGGCGTCCCAGCTCGATGCCGGCGCATCGGCCGCCGCGCGCAGCGGCGGTTCGTATTTGATGCCGTCCTCGCTAACCGAGCGCTGGGGCTCGTCGTAGTCGACGGCATAGGGATCGGTGTCGCCTTCGCGGGGCTTGCAAATGCTGCGGCCGCGGAAGACGCGCCACATGGCGCAATCCTGCTTGGACACCATCGAGGCAAGATGATCGGTCGAGGTCTTGTTGCTGGCTGCCAGCAGACCGCCGTCGGCCGCGTAGCTGCCGGCCGATACGGCAAGCGGCACGCCACAGCCTCCGGTCAGAAGGGCCAAGCCCAGGACCAGCGGCAGGGTCACGATGCCGGATCGAAATGAATTCATAATCTTCTTTATGAAAAGACTATAACTCATTGAATATGATTGATTTTATACCATCAGTCAACGTGCGCGAACAATACCCCCCCTAGTCCTTGCGGGGGGGCGGCAGACGCAAGCCGATGTGCAGCTCCCGCAGCTTGTCGGCAGGCAGCTCAGCCGGCGCATCCATCATCAGGTCGACAGCCTGCTGGTTCATCGGGAAGCAGATGACCTCGCGTATGTTGGGCTCGTCGGCCAGCAGCATGACAATGCGATCCACTCCGGGTGCCGCGCCACCGTGCGGCGGGGCACCGAACTTGAAGGCGTTCAGCATGCCGCCGAAGCGCGCCTCGACCTCTTCATTGCTGTAACCCGCTATGCCGAAGGCCTTGTACATGATCTCGGGCCTGTGGTTTCGGATCGCGCCGGAGCAGAGCTCGATGCCGTTGCAGACGATATCGTACTGCCACGCATTGATGGTCAGCGGGTCCTGGGTCTCCAGTGCCTCGAGCCCGCCCTGGGGCATCGAGAACGGGTTGTGGCTGAAGTCGATCTTCTTGGCCTTCTCGTCGTACTCGAACATCGGGAAGTCGACGATCCAGCAGAAGCGGAACTCGTCTTCGGCAATGACACCCAGCTCCTGGCCGACCTTGGTGCGCGCCAGGCCCGCGAACTTCCAGGCAGCCTCCGGCTTGTCGGCCACGAAGAACACCGCGTCGCCGTCCTCGGCGCCGGTCAGGGCCTTCAGCCTGTCGAGCCGCTCGCCGGTGACGAACTTGGCGATCGGGCCCTTGCCCGCGCCGCCTTCCAGGATGATGTAGCCGAGGCCCGGCTTGCCCTCGGCCTGAGCCCACGAATTCAGTTTGTCGAAGAAGCTGCGCGGCTGGCTCGCCGCCTTGGGCGCGCGCAGGGCGCGCACCACACCGCCCGAGGCCACGATGCCGGCAAACACCTTGAAATCCGAACCGGCAAAGACCTCACCGGCATCAACGATACGCAGCGGATTGCGCAGATCCGGCTTGTCGGTGCCGTAGGAAAGCAGCGCCTCGGCGAACGGAATGCGCGGGAATGGAAACGGCGTCACCTTGCGCGGTGTCTTGCGGCCGAAGCCGGCGAACTCCTCGAACACCCCGCCCAGCACCGGCTCGATGGCGGCAAAGACATCCTCTTGCGTCACGAAGCTCATTTCGAAATCGAGCTGGTAGAACTCGCCCGGTGCGCGGTCGGCGCGCGCGTCCTCGTCACGGAAGCAGGGCGCGATCTGGAAGTAGCGGTCGAAGCCCGACACCATGAGCAGCTGCTTGAACATCTGCGGCGCCTGCGGCAGGGCGTAGAACTTGCCGGGATGGAGCCGACTCGGCACCACGTAGGATCGCGCGCCTTCCGGACTGTCGGCGGTCAGGATCGGCGTCTGGAATTCGATGAAGTCCTGCTCGATCATCCGCCGCCGGAGCGAGGAGATGACCTGGCTGCGCAGCACGATGTTCCTGTGGAGCTTGTCCTTGCGCAGGTCGAGAAAGCGATACTTGAGGCGCAGTTCTTCCGGCGTCGTATCGTTCTCGATGTAGACCGGAATCGGCAGAGGGTCGGCCATCGACTGGACGACCATGCCGGTGGCATCGAGTTCGACCTGCCCCGTGGCAAGGCGCGGATTTGCGGTCGCCGCATCACGGGCCACCACCTTGCCGCTTACCGTGACAACGCTCTCGGTGCGAACCGCCTCGGCCGTCTTGAAAACAGGGCTGCCGGCGTCGACCACGACCTGGGTCACGCCATAGTGATCGCGCAGGTCGATGAACAGCAGATTGCCGTGGTCGCGCTTGCGCTGGACCCAGCCCGACAGGCGAGCCTCCTGGCCGACATGCTGCGACCGCAGCGCGCCACACGTATGGGTTCGGTAGACAGAAGACATTATGTATTTTCCGGGTTTTATCGGCCCGGCAAAAGGCACCGATTGACGTCCCAAGTCAAGGGAATCGCCCCTGCCTCGAGGGTTGGCTTTGCCCGCGGCGGCCTCGACCGCTATAGATGGACCCAATGAAACTCATCACCAAGACGGACGAACTCGCCGCCTTCTGCAAGCCCTTGGCCGACGCCGAATTCGTCACCGTCGATACCGAATTCATGCGCGAGCGCACCTACTGGCCCAAACTCTGCCTGGCGCAGGTGGCGGGGCCCGAAGACGCGGCGGCGATCGACGCCCTGGCCGAAGGGATCGACCTTGGTCCGCTCGACGAGCTGATGGCCAACCCCAAGGTGCTCAAGGTCTTTCATGCCGCCCGTCAGGACCTGGAGAT
>CALFRN010000135.1 GCA_937919085.1 uncultured Reyranella sp. | reverse complement strand
GTGCTTGATGGCCAGGTAAATCGCCGACTTGGTGGTGGCGATGACGCTGTTCATCGGCCCGCGGCAGGGTGGGCTCGAGCCCGTCATGTCGAAGAGCAGTTCCTCGCCCTTCTTGGTGATCTTCATCCTGATGGTGAGCGGCTCGTCGACCACGCCGTCGCTGTCGACCTGCGAGGTGCCCTCGTAGATGCCGTCGGGAATCTCGGCGATCCTGGACCGCATCTGGCGTTCGGCGCGATGGCGCATCTCGGCGATTGCCGCGCGCACGACGTCACGCCCGTAGCGGTCGATCAGCTCGGTCAATCGCACCTCGCCGGTGGTCAATGCCGCGGCCTGTGCCTTGATGTCTCCGATGCGCTGGTCGGCGATGCGGATGTTGGAAAGAATGATCGAGAGGATCTCCTGATCCATCTCGCCCTTCTTGAAGAATTTCACTGGCGGCAGGCGAAGCCCTTCCTGCTCGACTTCGGTGGCGCTGGCGGAAAAGCCGCCGGGCACCATGCCACCGACGTCCGGCCAATGGCCGGTGTTGGCGAGCCAGGCGAACAGCTCGCCCTTGTAGAAAAACGGCTTTACGAACCGCACATCCATCAAGTGCGTTCCGCCGAGATAGGGATCATTGACGATGAACACGTCGCCTGGATCCACCCTGCCGGCGTAGTGGGTCTTCACCCGCTCGATCACGGCGCGCGTCGAGAACTGCATGGTGCCGACAAACACCGGCAGGCCGAGTTCGCCCTGGGCGATCAGCGAACCGTCGACGGTGTCGTAGATCCCGTCGGACCGGTCCATGCCCTCGGAGATCACCGGCGAAAAGGCCGCACGCACGAAGGCAAGATCCATTTCATTGCAGACCTGGATCAGGCCGTTCTGGATGACGGTCAGCGTGACGGGATCGAGGTTCGACATTCACGATTCACTAGCACAAGCTGCGCCATCCTGCTCTATCATCATGGCCCACCCTCCTCTGGACAATCCTCCCCTGCAAGCACGCTCCGACATCGCCATCGTCGGCTGCGGTCCAGTCGGCGCGCTGCTGGGCAACCTGCTGGGCCAGGCCGGCCTCACCGTCGACATCTACGACCGTGAGCACGAGGTCCATGCGTTACCCCGCGCCGTGCATTTTGACGGCGAGGTCATGCGCATCTTCCAGTCCGCGGGACTGGCGGCGCGAATCTCAGCAGCGACGCGCCCCTCGCCGTACGGTGCCCGCTACGAGGATGCCTCCGGCCGCACGCTGCTGGTCCGCCGCGGCACCGACGGTCCGGGACCGATGGGATGGTCCGGCAGCTGGTATTTTCATCAGCCCCTGCTGGAAACCATCCTGCGCGATGGGCTGACACGTTTCCCCAACGTGCGGATGCACCTCGGGCGCGAGATCACGTCGGTCGACGAACTCGCGGCGCGATTTGTCGTGGGCTGCGATGGCGCACGTTCGCAGGTGCGCCGCGCCATCGGCAGCCGCCAGGTCGATCTCGGCATGCACCAGCCCTGGCTGGTCGTCGACCTGCTGTGCGACCCCGGGAGTCCGCGCACGCAGGCGCTGCCGCTTCATTCGCTGCAGTTCTGCGACCCGGCGCGGCCAATGACGCTGGTCAACGTCAACGGCCGGCGCAGGCGATGGGAGATCATGCTGATGCCGGGCGACGCCCCGGAACGGCTGACCGAACCGGCGATCTTCTGGCCGATGATCGCCCGCTGGCTCGGGCCGGAGGATGCGCGGATCGAACGCGCCGCCGTCTATACCTTCCATTCAGTGGTGCAGGAGGGTTGGCGCAAGGGACGCCTGCTGCTGGCGGGCGATGCCTGCCACCAGACGCCGCCCTTCCTCGGCCAGGGCATGTGTGCCGGCATGCGCGACGCCTCGAACCTCGCCTGGAAGCTTGCCGCGGTCATAGGGGAAGGCGCGTCCGAAGCGTTGCTCGACACCTATGAAAGCGAACGCCGGCCGCACGTCACGGAGTTCATCGAACTGGCGGTGCGGCTGGGCGCCGTTATCCAGGCCACCGATCCGGCCGTCGTCGCGGAGCGCGACCGGCGCTTCACCGCCGGCACCGAGACCTTTGATTTCCCCCAGTCACAGCTCGGCCCCGGCTGCCGCGCTGACGCGCCACCGCCGGTCGGCACCATCTTCCCACAGCCGCGCCTCGACGACGGCCGTTTGATGGACGAGGCGATCGGCCAGCGCTTCGCCATCGTCGGCGAAACGGCATTGCTGACGCATCTGCGGCCCGACGCCGTGCTGCTGCCCGGCGTCGGGTCGGAATGGCTGGCACGGCACGGGGTCCGTGCGGCGCTCCTGCGCCCCGACCGCTATATCTTCGACGTCGCCCGTTAGGCCGGCGTGAACATCGGCAGCGGCGGGCCACCGTCGGTCGGCTTGAAGACCAGCTTCACCGGCTGCTCGCACTTCAATTTGTCGAAGTCGCAGTCGACGATGTTGGTCACCATGCGCGGCCCTTCGGCCAGGGTCACATATGCCATGGCGTAGGGCACCGGGGCGCGTCGCATGACGCTGTAGGAATAGATCGTGCCCTTGCCCGACGCCTCGATCCACTCGGTCTTGTCGCTGAAGCAGAAAGGGCAGATCGTGCGCGGATAGTGATGCGCCTGGCCGCAGCTCGTGCATTTGCGCACCAGCAGCTTGCCCTTGGCGGCGGCATCCCAATAGGCCTGCGTCTCCTGGCTCACGGTCGGCGCCGGCAGTTTGCGCTCTTTGGCTTCGGCCATGATCTACTCCCTCTCCAGAATGACGGTGGCGCTGCCATGACGCAGACCGAGCGAGCCGCCGGTCCCGTGCGCGACGGCAAGATTGCAGTTCTTCACCTGTACGGCGGGATGAGCCTCGCCGCGCAATTGCCGGACCGCCTCCAGCACTTTGGTAAGACCGCCGCGATTGCCCGGGTGGTTGCTGCACAGCCCGCCGCCGTCGGTGTTGAACGGCAGCTTGCCGGTGCCGGCGATCAGGTTGCCGTCCGACACAAATGCGCCGCCCTTGCCCTTCTCGCAGAAACCGAGGTCTTCGAGCTGCATCAGCACGGTGATGGTGAAGCTGTCGTAGATCGACGCGTACTTGATGTCGGCAGGCTTCACGCCGGCTTCGGCGAAGGCCGCCGCACCGCTGAAGCGCGCGCCCGAATAGGTGAGATCCACCTTGCCGCCCATTTGCGTCTTCACGAACTCGCCGGCGCCGATCAGCTTGACCTTGGGCCGCTTGAGCTTGGCTGCGATCTCCGGCGCCACGACCACGATCGCGCCGCCGCCGTCGGTGATGACGCAGCAGTCGAGCCGGTGCAGCGGATCGGAGATCATCGGCGAATTCACCACCTGCTCCACCGTCACCACGTCGCGCATCAACGCATGCGGGTTGTGCTGGGCATGGTGCGAGGCCGCGACCTTGATCCAGGCGAGCTGCTCGGAAGTCGTGCCGTACTCGTGCATGTGGCGCATGGCGCACATGGCGTACATGTTCACCACCGTCGGCCCATAGGGAAACTCGAAGGGCTCGTCCGGGGTCGGCGTGCCGCCGCGGCTGCGCGGCACCGTGCCGGTCGCCATACCCTCGGCGCGCGGCCGGCCGGCGAGCGTGATCAGCGCCACCTTGCACTTGCCGGCAGCGATCGCCTCGGCGGCGTGACCGACATGGAGCACGTAGGAAGAGCCGCCGGTGTCGGTGGAATCGACATGGCGCGGCTTCAACCCCATGTATTCGACCATCGACATCGGCCCCAGCCCGGGCGCGTCGCCGGCACAGAAATAGCCGTCGACATCGTCCTTGGTGAGGCCCGCATCTTCCAGGGCGCCCTTGGCTACCTGGGCGTGGATTTGCGCCAGCGAGATGTCTTTCGCCAACCGCGTCGGATGCTCGTAAATGCCGGCAATGTAGGCTTTGCCCTTGATGCTCATCGGTGAGCCATCCCCCTGGTTATTGTGCAGTGCACATGGTGGGCGATCAGAGGCTCACGGGAAAGTGCGCTCTTTCGCTCCGAAAAACGATGCTAGGCTAAGCAGAATAGCCGGGGAGCACACTCGTGATGGTCCGTCTTCTTTCTCTCGCTGCCGCCATTTGCCTGGCTTTCGCGGGCACCGCCAATGCCCAGGGCAAGACCGAATTGCTTTGGTACAGTCAGGCCGCCTTCAAGCTCACGACTCCCGGCGGCAAGGTGATCATGATCGATCCCTGGATCATGGGCGCGACCAAGATCCCGCCCGAGCTCAAGGATCTCGGCAAGATCGGCAAGGTCGACCTGGTCCTGGTCACCCACGGTCACGGCGACCATCTCGGCGACGCCATGGAGATTTCCAAGACCAACAATGTGCCGATGTGGGCGCCGGCCGGCCTGAACCAGACCCTGCAGACACTCGGCCTGATGCCGGGCAACCTGGTGCCGCGCATGAACAAGTCGGGCACCATCGAGCCGTTCCCCGGCGTAAAAATCACCCAGGTCCGTGCCGAACATTCATCGGAAATGATCCTGAAGGATCCGGTGACCGGCAAGAACACCAGCTATGCCGACGGCGAGCCGGTCGGCTACATCATCGAACTCGAGAACGGCTTCAAGATCTACCACATGGGCGACACCGGCCTGTTCGGCGACATGAAGATGATCGGCGAGCGCTACAAGCCCGACCTGCTTCTGGTGCCGATCGGCGGCCACTACGTGCTGGACCCCAAGGACGCCGCCTACGCGACCAAGGAGCTGATCAAGCCCAAGATGGCGTGGCCCATGCACTACGCCAGCAATCCCTTCCTCAAGGGCACGCCGGCGGAATTCAAGGCGGCGCTGGGCCAGACATCGATCCAGGTGATCGACGCCGAGCCGGGGGCCAGGAAGCAGTTCTAGAGCGGGATGACATTGGGTTGAATCGGCCGAAGAAACAGGAAGTCCCATCGTCTCGACCGAGGAGGGACCTTCCCTCGACGATTTGCCGGCTTGTTGTTGAAGCAAGGTCTCCCGACGCGGAGTGGTCTCCGCCCTGAGACGACGAACATCGGTGGCTGCCCCAGTACCCGTCGTCCCGACCGGAGCCGAGCGCAGCGAGGCGTAGTGGAGGGACCTTCCCTCGACGATTTGCCGGCTTGTTATCGAAGCAAGGTCTCCTGACGCCGCACCTTCGGTGCTCCGGTTCGGGCGGAGTAGTCTCCGCCCTGAGACGACGAACATCGGTGGCAGCCCCAGTACCCGTCGTCCCGACCGGAGCCGAGCGCAGCGAGGCGTAGTGGAGGG
>CALFRN010000134.1 GCA_937919085.1 uncultured Reyranella sp. | reverse complement strand
CTAGTCTGCTTCCGGTGCAGGGGAGGCATGCATGGATACGTGTTTCACAACCGCCGCTGGCCTTGGACGCGCTATACGAAACGGGCGGTTGAGCTCGGCGGAGGCGACCGAGGCGCATCTGCAACGCATCGCGCGGATCAACGGACCGCTGAATGCGATGGTGGTCGTCGACGGAGATCGGGCGATGAAGACCGCCCGGGCCGCCGATCGGGCGCGTGCCCGGAAGATTTCAGGCCTTGGGCCGCTCCATGGCGTGCCGATCACCATCAAGGAGGCCTTCGACGTGGCGGGGCTCGCCACGACGTCGAGCCATCCCGCACTCAAGGACAATATCGCTGCCACCGATGCCAGCATCGTGGCGCGGTTGCGGGCCGCGGGCGCGGTCATTCTCGGCAAGACCAACGTGCCCGAACTCTGCATGGATTTTCAGACCGAGAGTCCGCTGTTCGGCACCACCTCGAACGCCTGGGATGCGCGGCGCACCGCCGGTGGCTCGACCGGGGGTGGCGCCGTCGCGGTGGCCGCGCGTCTGTCGCCGCTGGAATTCGGCAGCGACATCGGCGGTTCGGTGCGCAATCCCGCGCACTTCAACGGCATTTTCTCCCTGAAGCCCAGCGAGTGGCGGGTACCAGGTCGCGGCCATGTGCCCGATCTTCCGGGCCAGACGCGGACCGTGCGCTACATGGGTGTGTTCGGGCCGCTGGCGCGCTCGGTGGAAGACCTCGATATGGCGCTTCGCGTCATCGCCGGCCCCGACGGCAACGAGGCCGAGGCCGCACCGGTGCCGCTGGGGGCGACGCCCCGATTCAGGCCGGCCGATTTGCGCATCGCCGTACTCGACAGCAATCCGATGCTGCGTGTTTCGACCGATACCGCTGCGGTCATCGAGGCGACCGCCCGCCTGCTCGGCAAGGCCGGCGCCAAGGTGAAGCGGGCCGAACCCGCCGCGCTCGACTGGCGGCAAGGCTGGGACGACTGGTCTGATCTGCTGCAGTATGAAGTCCGCGCCTTGCAGCCGCTCGCCGAGCGCGAGCGCCTCTTCGGCCGGACCGGGGCCGCCGATCCTTCGGTCCGTTCGGCGGCGCGCGCGGCCCGCCTCGACATGGCGGCGTTCTTCGCCGTCCTCGACCGGCGCGACCGGGTGATCCAGCAGTGCGAGGCGTTCCTGGACGACTACGACGCTTGGCTGATGCCGGTGATGCCGGATGTGGCCTTCATCCGCCAGAAGGCGAGCGAACCTTTGCGGATCGACGGCGTCGACCATCCGTATTTCTTCGCCGGCACGTCCTACAATTTCCTCGCCAACCTGACGGGGCAGCCGTCGATCGTGGTGCCTTGCGGTTTTTCGCGCGATGGCCTGCCGATCGGCTTGCAGCTCACCGGCAAGCGCTGGGGCGAAGCCAAGTTGCTCGGCGTTGCCAAGATGCTGGAAAAGCTGCTGCCGCCCTGTCCGGTGCCGCCGAACTACAAGGACTGAGGCATCACCCGGTCTTGAGGTTGGCGACTTGTCGCGACACCCTCAATGCGGCACGGCGTCGGAAGCCATCGTCACCAATACCGCCCGGTTGGCAACCTGCTGGCCTTCTCGGACCGAGACCGCCTCGATCCTGGCGTCGAGGGCGGCTTTGAGCTGGTGCTGGATCTTCATCGCTTCCAGCACGATCAGGGTCTGGCCGCGCACCACCATGTCGCCGGCCGTTACCTTGATGGCGACGACGCGGCCGTCCATCGGCGCGCGCAGCTTGCCGTCGCTGCCTGCGGCCGCCGTTTCGGGCGGGGCATAGGTCTTGTCGGTGAAGCGCACGATGAGCGCGTCCATATCGACGACCACGTCGTTGCCGTCGATATGGAACGGCGGGTCAACGCCGTCGCCGTTGGTGACATGGAGCAGCCGTTCGGTGCCACCAGCGGCGAGCCGGATCGGCGTCGGCTCCGGATTGGAGTTGCGCCAGCCGCGCAGCGGCGCGGGATAGCGCTCGGCCGAGGCCTGCCACAGCAGACGGGCGGCTGTCTCCCAGTGCGCATGGCTGATTGCCGGCGCGGGGAATTCGGTTTTCGTCAGGAACGCGGTCGTCGCCGCGCCGGCGGCAAATTCAGCGTGCTCCAGCAGGCGGATCAGAAAATGCCGGTTGGTGGTCGGGCCCAGCACGACAGTGTCACGAAGCGCCTGGATCAGCCGGGCGCGGGCCTGCTCGCGTGTCGCGCCATGGGCGACGACCTTGGCGATCATCGGATCGTAGAACGGCGAGATCGCAAGGCCTTCCTTCATGCCGTGATCGACCCTCACGCCGGGGCCGGCTGCCGGGCGCCAGACGTCGATACGGCCGGTCTGCGGCAGGAAGCCGGCATAGGCGTCTTCGGCATAGAGCCGGACTTCGATGGCATGGCCGTCGAAACGCACCTGCTCCTGGGTGAGCGGCAGCGTCTCGCCTGCCGCGACCTTGATCTGCCAGGCGACGAGATCCTGGCCGGTGATGGCCTCGGTCACCGGATGCTCGACCTGCAGGCGGGTATTCATTTCGAGAAAATAGAACGTGCCATCGCCGGCCATCAGGAATTCCACCGTGCCGGCGCCGCGATAGGCGATGGTCCTGGCTGCCGCGACAGCAGCAGCACCCATGCGGGCGCGCAGGTTGGCGTCGACGGCGGGCGAAGGTGCCTCCTCGATCACCTTCTGATGGCGACGCTGGACCGAACAGTCGCGCTCGCCCAAATGGATGATATTGCCGTGGGCGTCGGCGAACACCTGTATCTCGACATGCCGGGCGTCGATCACGGCCTTCTCGAGGATCAGCTCGCCGGAACCGAAAGCGCTCTCGGCCTCGGCGCGCGCCGTGCGGATGGCTTCCCCGAGATCGCCGTCATGTTCGACCAGGCGCATGCCGCGCCCGCCGCCGCCGGCTGCGGCCTTGACCATGACTGGAAGGCCGATCCTCCGCGATTCCTTTTCCAGATTGGCATCGCTCTGGTCGGCGCCCTGGTAGCCCGGCACACACGGCACACCGGCGCCGATCATGCGCCGCTTGGCGGCGGCCTTATTGCCCATGGCGGCGATGGCGGCGGGCGGCGGCCCGATAAAGACCAGGCCTGCCTTCTCGCAGGCCGAGGCAAAGGAATCGTTTTCGGAGAGAAATCCGTAACCGGGATGGATGGCATCGGCGCCGCTCCTGTGGGCGGCTTCCAGGATGCGATCGATGCTGAGGTAGCTCTCGCCGACCGGCGGCGGGCCGATATGGACCGCCTCGTCGGCGAAGTCGACATGCGGGGCGTCCTTGTCGGCGTCGGAATAGACCGCGACGGTACGATAGCCCATAGCCCTGGCCGTACGCATGATGCGCCAGGCGATCTCACCGCGATTGGCGACCAGGATTTTGGCGAAGGCCATTATTCAGCAGCCCAGCGGGGCGGCCGCTTTTCGGCAAAGGCACGCAGGCCCTCCGACGCTTCAGGGCCACGCCGCGCCTCGGCGAACCTGTCGGCAGCGAAATCGAGCACCTGGGACAGCGGCTCGGTGCCGACCTTCATCACCACCTGCTTGGTAAGTGCGTTGGCGATCGGCGCGCAGCGGTCGATCTGCTTCAGCAGCTCTTCCAGTTTGGCGTCGAGTGCCGCCGAATCCTTCACCAGATAGTGGGCGATGCCGAGGCGATGGGCCTCCGGTCCCTTGAAGCGTGCCGCCGTCAGTGTGAGGTGGCGCGTCTGCGGCACGCCGATGCGGGCGGCGACGAAAGGCGCGATCTGCGCCGGCACGATGCCGATGGCGGTCTCGCTCATGGCGAAGCCTGCGTCCTCGGTGCAGATCGCCACATCGGAGACGCACAGGATGCCGAAGCCGCCGGCAATGGCGTAGCCCTCGACGGCCGCCACCACGACCTGCGGCGAGGCGTTGACCATCTCCAGGAACGTGCCGAAACCGCGATTCCAGACGGCAATGGGATCCTTCTCGCCGGGCGTGGGCTTGTCGGTAAAGCTCTGCTCCATGTTCTTGAGGTCGGCGCCGGCGCAGAAGGTCCCGCCGGCCCCACGCAGGACTACGACCTTGATGTCGCGACGGTCGCGCAGGATCTCGAACACCGCGCGCAACTCGCCGATCAGTGTCGGGTTCAAGGCGTTCTTCACTTCGGGACGGTTGAGCGTCACATGCAGGCGCGAGCGCTCGTGGCGGAGCAGCAGTGTCTGGTATTTGTCGGCGAAATTGGCCATTTGATCCTCAGCGATTTTCGAGCCGCGGCAGGGTGCCCATCAGCTTGGAGATGATCTGCAGCATGACCTCGTCGGCGCCACCGCCGATCGAGGCGAGGCGCGAATCGCGATAGGCCCGCGCCACGGGGTTGTCCCACAGGTAGCCGGCGCCGCCCCAGTATTGCAGGCACCCGTCGGTGACGAGCCTGACCATGCGGCCGGCCTTCAGCTTGGCCATCGACGCCAGCATGGTCACATCGGTGCCGCCGAGATACTCCTCGCAGGCGCGGTAGCAGAGCGAGCGCACCAGCTCGACCTCGGTGCTGAGCTCGGCCAGCTTGAAGTGGATCACCTGGTTATCGAGCAGCGGGCGGCCGAACACCTTGCGTTCGCGGGTGTATTCGATGGTCTGGTCGATCAGGCGGCCCATGCCGACCACCGAGCTGATCGCGCCCCACAACCGCTCCTCCTGGAACTGCTGCATCTGGTAGACGAAGCCCATGCCTTCCTGGCCGATCAGGTTGCCCACCGGCACCTTGACCTCGTCGAGGAAGATCTGCGCGGTGTCGGAGCTTCGCATCCCGAGCTTGTCGAGCTTCTTCACGACCTCGACACCCCTGGTCTTCATCGGCAGGCAGAGCAGCGACTTGTTCCTGTGTGCCGGGCCCTCGCCGGTACCGGCGAGCAGGCACATCCAGTCGGCCTGGGTGCCGTTGGTCGTCCACATCTTGCCGCCGTTGATCACCCAGTCGCCGCCGACCTTGCGCGCCGTGGTCTTGATCGAAGCCACGTCCGATCCCGCACCGACCTCGGAAACGCCGAGGCAGGCCACGTAGTCGCCGGTGATCGAAGGTGCGAGGAATTCCTTGCGCAATGCATCGCTGCCGTAGCGGGCGAGCGCCGGCGTCGCCATGTCGGTCTGCACCCCGATTGCCATCGGCACCGAGCCGCAGTTGATATGGCCCAGTTCCTCGGCCATCACCATGGCGTAGGAGTAGTCGAGCCCCATGCCGCCGTATTCGGCCGGCTTGTTGATGCCGAGCAGGCCGGCCTGGCCGAGCTTCCTGAAAACCTCGTGGGCCGGGAAGATGCCGTCGGCTTCCCATTTGTCGACATGCGGATTGATATCCTTGTCGATGATGGTGCGCAGCGTGCGGCGGATCTCGTCGTGCTCCTGGGTGAACTGCATCTTACCGATTCCCCTCACCGGTTCCCGAGGCGCGGCAGCGTGCCCATCATTTTCGAGATGATCTGCAGCATGACTTCGTCGGCGCCGCCGCCGATCGAGCCCAGCCGGCCGTCGCGGAAACTGCGCGCCACCGGATTGTCCCACAGATAGCCCGCGCCGCCCCAGTACTGCAGGCAGGCGTCGGAGACCTCGCGGCGCAGCCGGCCCGCCTTGAGCTTGGCCATCGAGGCCAGCATGGTGACGTCGGTGCCGGCGAGATATTCTTCGCAGGCCCGATAGACCAGCGAGCGCAGGGCCTCGACCTCGCTTTTGAGTTCGGCCAGGCGGAAATGGACGACCTGATTGTCGAGCAGGGGACGGCCGAATACCTTGCGCTCTCGCGTGTACTCGATCGTGGCGTTGATGATGCGGTCGCAGCCCATCAGCGTGCCGGCACCGGCCCACAACCGCTCCTCCTGGAACTGCTGCATCTGGTAGATGAACCCAGAGCCCGGCTGACCGACCGTGTTGCGCACCGGCACCTTCACATTGTCGAAGAAGGTCTGCACCGTGTCGGAGGCGCGCATGCCGAGCTTGTCGAGCTTCTTGGCGACGGTGATGCCCTTGGTCTTCATCGGCACGATGATCAGCGACTTGTTCTTGTGTGCCTGGCCATCGCCGGTGTTGGCCAGCAGGCACATCCAGTCGGCCTGGGCGCCGTTCGTCGTCCACATCTTGCCGCCGTTGATCACCCAGTCGCCGCCGACCTTGCGCGCCGTGGTCTTGATCGAAGCCACGTCCGATCCCGCACCGACCTCGGAAACGCCGAGGCAGGCCACGTAGTCGCCGGTGATGGCGGGGGCGAGGAATTCCTGGCGCAGTTCGTCGCTGCCGTAGCGGGCCAGCGCCGGCGTCGCCATCGAGATCTGCACGCCGGTCGCCATCGGGATCGAGCCGCCGTTCACCAGCCCGAGCGATTCGGCGCACATCATGGCGTAGGAAAAATCGAGACCCGAGCCGCCGAACGCGACGGGTTTGTCGACACCCAGCAGTCCGGCATTGCCCATCTTCTTGAACAATTCGTGGGCAGGAAACTGTTCCGCGGCTTCCCATTCGTCGACGTGGGGATTGACCTCGCGGTCGATCAGCGTCTTCCAAGTCTGGCGCAGGGCGTCGTGCTCGGGCGTGAATTTCATCGCTGCATCCTTGTCCTTACATCCGGGCAACGCCGAAGGTGATGGGATTGAGCGGCCGCACCAGCGACTCGCGGGCGATCGAGAGGGTGAAGGCCAGCACGCGCCGCGTGTCGCGCGGATCGATGATGCCGTCATCCCACAGATGGGCCGTGCCATAGAGTGCCGTCGATTCGCGCTCGAACTGCTCGACGATGGCCTTGAACATCTTGTCGATCTGCTCCGCCGGCGGTTCCTTGCCGTCGCGCAGGAATTTCTGCTCGGTCACTGTCTTCATCACGCCTGCCGCCTGCTCGCCGCCCATCACCGCGGTGCGGCTGTTGGGCCATGCGAAGATGAAGCGCGGATCATAGGCGCGACCACACATGCCGTAGTTGCCGGCGCCGAAGCTGCCGCCGATCACGACCGTGATCTGCGGCACCGTCGCATTGGCCACGGCCTGGATCATCTTGGAGCCGTGCTTGACGATGCCACCCCGCTCGGCTTCGGTGCCGACCATGTAGCCCGTGGTGTTCTGCAGGTAGACGATCGGCGTGCCCTGCTGGCAGCAAAGCTGGATGAACTGTGCGGCCTTGACCGCGCCCTTGGTGGTGATCGGCCCGTTGTTGCCGATCAGCGCCACCGGATCGCCCTCGATCTCGGCCCAGCCGCAGATCGTCTGCTGGTCGAACAGGCCTTTGAACTCGAGGAAGTCGGAGCCGTCGACCAGCCGGGCGATGACCTCGCGCACATCGTACGGTTCCTTGTGGGATGGCGGCACCACCCCACACAGCTCCTCGATATCGTAGAGCGGCTCCCTGAACGGCCTCACGGCGCGCGGCGGCAGCCTGTCGTTCCAGTGCCACTTTGCGATCACCTCGCGCGCCATGCGGATGCCGTCGGCGTCGTTCTCGGCCATCCACTCGGCAACGCCGGAAACGGTGGCGTGCATCTCGGCGCCACCCAGATCCTCGTCGGTTGCGATTTCGCCGGTCGCTGCCTTCAAAAGCGGGGGCCCGGCCAGGAACACCTTGGCCTGGTTGCGCACCATGATGACGTAGTCGGAGAGACCTGGCAGGTAGGCGCCGCCCGCGGTCGAGGAGCCGTGCACCACCGTCACCTGCGGAATGCCGCGCGCCGACATACGCGCCTGGTTGGCGAAGCCGCGGCCACCGGGCACGAAGATTTCTGCCTGGTAGAGAAGGTTGGCGCCGCCGGACTCGACCAGGTTCACCACCGGTAGCTTGTTCTCCATGACGACCTGCTGTACCCGCTGGCCCTTGCGCTGGCCGGAGGGTGCCACGGTGCCGCCCTTGACGGCGGAGTTCGAGGCGGTCACGACGCAGCGCACGCCCTCGACATAGCCGATACCGGAGACCGAGCCGCCGCCGGCGCCGGAACCGTCCTTGTCGTCATGCATGCGGTAGCCGGCGAGCGGCATCAGTTCGAGGAAGGGCGCGCCGCGGTCGAGCAGGAGCGCAATGCGCTCGCGTGGCATCAGCTGCTTTCTCTTGGCGAAGCGGGCGCGGGCTTTTTCGGTGGCGGCCTGGACGATGGACTCGGCGCCGCGAAACTCGGCGATTGCCGCCAGCATCTTCTCGCGGTTGTGCTTGTAGTCCTCGCCATTGCGGTCGATCTGGCTCTCGAGGATGGGCATGACGCTACTCGCTGCCCAGCACTTTGGGAGTGGTGGCGAGGTGAAATCCGTTGAAGGGTTTGGACCGGTCGGTGACGACCAGATCCATCGAGCGGTTGCCGAGCGGCACGCCGCCGTCGATACGCAGTTCGGTGCCGGTGATGTAGGCTGCGGCGTCGCTCAACAGGAAGCAGACCACGGCCGAGACCTCGCTCTCGGTGCCGAGCCGGCCGAGCGGGCAGTAGCCTTTCAGCTTGGGAATGCGCTCCTTGAATTCGCCCTGGTAGGTGTCCATGCCAGATGAGGCGATCCATCCCGGCGACACGGCGTTGACGCGCACGCCGGCATAGGCCCATTCATGAGCCAGCGTCATTGACAGGTTGACCATGCCGGCGCGGGCGGCGCCGGTGTGGGCCATGTTGGGGAAGCCGTTGCGCATGTCGGCCGCCATGTTGACGATCGAGCCGCCGTGCTTTTCCATCGATTGGGTAAAGACCTCACGACTGACGATGAAGCCACCGGTGAGATTGTTGCGCACCACGACATCGAAGCCCTTGGCGCTCATGTCGGCGGCGGGCGAGGGGAACTGGCCGCCGGCATTGTTGAACAGGCCATCTATGCGGCCGTTGGTGGCGATGATTTTGCCGATCGCCTCCCTGACCTGGACCTCTTCGCGGATGTCGAACGCATGGCTCTCGCAAGAGCCGCCCGCGGCCTCGATCTCGGCTTTCACGGTGGCGAGCTTCTCGGGCTTGCGGCCGGTGATCACGACATGCGCGCCCAGGCTTGCGATTTCGTGCGCCGTACAACGGCCGATGCCGCTGCCGCCGCCGGTCACGACGACTGTCTGGCCTTCAAACAACCCGGGTTTGAAGACCGAGCGATACGACATCTTTCCTCCCGACGTGAACGGCCGTTCATCGGCCTGTATTTGACGTTTACGTAAAGGTCAAGTAAGCCCCCAAGTCACTGGCTGACTGGAGGAACTCGCCATGACCATGCAGGAAATCACCGCGAAAATGAAGGAAGGTGCGTCGAAGAAGTCGGCCTTCGGAAACAGCGTCAAGTTCACCACGGATCAGGGCGTCGTGCATATCGACGGCAACCAGAATCCGCCTGACGTGAGCAACGACGACAAGGCCGCCGACTGCACGATCAAGATGGACTTCAGCGACTTCGACGACCTGATCAACGGCAAGCTCGACGGCATGACCGCGTTCATGACCGGCAAGCTCAAGATCGAGGGCGACATGGGTGTCGCCATGAAGCTGCAAAGCATCCTGCGCTAGGGATCGCCTCGCAAAAAACCAAGGGCCCCTTAGGGGCCCTTTTCTTTGCCTAGGCTACACGGCTCTTGTGGTAATGCCGCTTGGCCTTGGCGCGATTGCCGCAGCTTTGCATGGAACACCAGCGCCGCCTGCCGGCGCGGCTGTCGTCGAGGAACAGCCAGCCGCATTCAGGATTGGCACATCGCCGCACGCGGTCGAGCCTCGAGCCCGCCAGCAGGTCTCCGGCCGTCCATAGGACCGGCGCTAACAGGGCCAACGCCGTTCCCGATTTCATGTCGACGTCCCAGACGTAGCTGCCGCGCTCGCGTCGAAGCGTCGTGCGGGCGGGCGCCTCGGCCAGCGCCGCGTTCAGTGCCTCGACGTCGCGGGCCGTCGGCGATTTCTGCTGGGCGTGCTGATCGAACAGGCGATGGATAAGTTCGCGCACCTCGATGGCGTGATCGAACTCCCGTCGTGCCGGTGGCCTGGCAATCCTCGGCCCGCCGTTGGCCGCCGTCCAAGCAACGAGATCCTCAGGCGTATTCATCGTTTCGGTCGGTTCCTCCTGGCCGCGCCAATAGCGGGTATTGGCGAACTCCAGGCACAGGTCAGGGCGGTTCATGGTTGGGACTTAGTAACCCGCTGGGTGGTTGACAAGCTCGATATGCAGAAATAACCTGATAACCAGTTATATAGTTATAGGAGAATTTGACCATGTTCGACCACGTTTCCATCGGCGTCGCCGATATCGCCCGCACCCGGAAATTCTACGATGCCGCGCTGAAGCCGCTTGGCTACACGCTGTTGAGCGATGGCGAGTCGTCGCTGGGCTACGGCGGCAAGGCCGTCGGCCTCTGGATCAGTGTTGCTGCGAAGCCGGTGAAGGCCGATATGGAGTCGGGCCTGCATTTCTGCTTCGTCGCGCCCGACCGCAAGGCGGTCGATGCCTTCCATGCAGCGGCGCTCAAGACCGGCGGCAAGGACAATGGCAAGCCCGGCGTGCGTCCCGACTACAGCCCGAACTACTACGCCGCCTTCGTCGTCGATCCCGACGGCTATCGGATCGAGGCGTACTGTGGAAAGTGAAGCGAAGGAGCTCCTGATGCTGGAGGGTGGATGCTATTGCGGCGCGATCCGGTACGAGGTTGTGGCCCGTCCGCAGCAGAGGACCGCGTGCCATTGTTTGACTTGCCGCGGCACCAGCGGCGCGCCATTTGTCGCCTGGTTCAGCGTTCCTGCTGGCTCCTTCCGGTTTGTTGCCGGCGAGCCCGCGCGCTTCAGATCGTCCGAGCGGGCGATTCGGACCTTTTGCGCGGCCTGCGGCACGCCGCTCGCGTTCGAATCGACTGGGCATCCAGATAAAATCGACGTCACGGTCTGCTCGCTGGAGGAGCCCGAACAGGCGCCGCCGGTCGATCATACCTACGGCCGGTCGCAGCTCGCATGGGTGAGGCTTGGGGACTCGCTACCGGTCTATCCGGAGGCTCGTCCCAAGTGAGCGCCTCCAAGTGACCTTCTTGCCTTGATGGCTGCAAGGTACCGCAGGTCTCAGCTGCCGGTGATTTCCTTCAGCAGCCCGAAGAAGCCGCGCTTGCGAACCGACGAAATCGTCCAGTCGACCGGCAGCGACTGGAAGCCGTCCTCGAAGCGTTCGCGCGAGCGGCGGTAGTCGAAGAAGCCCCAGCTCGCGCCGCTTTCGACGGCGGCGACGAAATGGTTGTCGGCCTTGTCGAACTCGAAGTGATCGTCCTCGTTGTAGACGATTGGTTGGCCGCGGTAGGCGGGACTGGCGCGCCAGCGCGCCATCTGCAGGCGGATGCCGTGCGGGCTCGGTTGGAAATAACCATCGGGCCCGTGGACGCGATTGCCGTGCGGCAGCAGGAAGTCGGCCACCGCCACGGTCTTGGCCGGCGGCGCGTCGAGGCCGATCAGGCTCGTACTCACCAGCAGCTTCTCCTTGCTGCGCCTTTGCGCGAGCTCGATCAGCTCATGGCAGCGCGCGGCGGCGATGATGGGATGCGCCCAGACATTCTCGAGGTCGACCTCGTTGCCGATCTCGAGCAGGACGTTGGTCGCGCCTTTTTCGATCAGCCAGTCGACCGAGTTGGTGACGGCGGACCTCACGGCGGCTTCGTCCCGGAGCGTGCCGCTCTGCTTGCCGTAGAAGAGACCCAGGATCACCGCCATGCCGTTGCGGTCGCAGGCCTCGATGACCTTTGCGAGGCGCGCCGCCCAGGCGGGCTTCAGCGTGCCCTCGGGGGTGAAGCCGCCGATCTTCCACGGCTGGTGCCACGAGTAGCCCTGCGGACTGCCGCCCTGAATGTTCAGGCAGACCGCGAGCAGGCCGTGTGCGCGATAGGCGGGAAGTGCGGCGATGAACTCGGCCGTGTTGCGCTCGGCGTCCCAGTCGCCGTCGGCATAGGCCCAGCCCCCGCATGTAGACGGGTTCTCGTCGTCGGCGATGGCATTGGCCATGCGGCTGTTGAACAGCAGGCCTTCGATGCGATGGCCCCTCCAGCTCCGGCCGGCGTAGGTCGGCCGGCCGTTGATCGCAAAGCCGCCGTCCTGGATCGAGACGACAGTGCCGGCCATGCCTAAAACCCGACCGCGGCGCCGTCGCGGCGGCTCTCCGAAGCGCCGAGATAGGGGCCGCCGTCGGGAAAGCGCCAGATGATCTGGCTCGATCCGAAGTCGAAGCTCGGTGCCGTGGTGCGCGTCAGCCTGTGGCCGCGCGTCTCGAGGCCTGTCGCCGTGTCAGCTGGCATGTGGTCTTCGGTCCAGACCGTGCCGTCGCTCTCGTGCACGCGCCAGCGCGGCGCGTCGATGGCGGCCTGCGGATTCTGGCCGTAGTCGACGATGCGCGAGAACACCTGCATGTGGCCCTGAGGCTGCATCGCGCCGCCCATCAGGCCGAAGGTCGCAACCGGCCTGCCGTCCTTGGTGATGAAAGCCGGGATGATGGTGTGGAACGGCCGCTTGTTCGGTCCGACCTCGTTGGGATGGCCCTTTGTCGTGACGAACCCGGTGGCGCGATTCTGCAGCGCAATGCCGGTGCCCGGCACGACGACGCCGGAGCCGAAGCCGGTGTAGTTCGACTGGATCAGCGACACCATCATGCCGGATTCGTCGGCGGTGCCGAGATAGATCGTGCCGCCGTCCTTGGGCGTGCCGGGGCCGAAGTCCTTGGCTTTTTTCGGATCGATCAGTTTGGCGCGGCTCTTGAGGTAGCCCTTGTCGAGCATCTGCTTGGGCGTCACTTCCATGAACCGCGGGTCGGCCACGTAGCGATGGATGTCGGCGAAGGCGAGTTTCATCGCCTCGATCTTGAGATGCGCGACCTCGGGGCCGTCGACGTCGTGGCCCGCGATGTCGAAATTTTCGAGGATACCGAGTGCCATGCAGGCCGCGATCCCCTGACCCGACGGCGGGATTTCGTGCAGGGTCGTGCCGCGGTAGCTGAGGCCGATCGGATTGACCCAGTCGGGCTTGTGCGCCGCAAGGTCTTCCTTGCGCAGCGCACCGCCGGTCTCCCTGGCGTACTTGTCCATCGTCTCGGCGAGTTCACCGCGATAAAAGGCCTCGCCCTTGCTCTCGGCGATCTTGGCCAGTGTCCTGGCCTGATCGGGAAATTTCCACAGTTCGCCCGGCTTGGGCGCGCGTCCGCCGGGCAGGAAGGCTTTCACCCAGCTCTCCTGGCCCTTCAGTCGGTCGATCGCCCGCTCCCACTGGCGCGAGATCATGTAGGAGACGCGAAAGCCGTCGCTGGCATACTTGATGCCCGGCTCGAACAGGTCGGCGAACGGCAGCTTGCCGTAGCGCTTGTGCAGTTCCATCCACAGCGACACCGCGCCCGGTGTGGTGACGCTGCCCCAACCGACGTGGGGCATCTTTTCCTGCCCCTTGTACTGATCGGGTGTCATCAGAGCTGGCGAATGGCCCGAGGCGTTGAGGCCGACCAGCTTCTGGCCGTCCCACAGGATGCAAAAGGCGTCGGCGCCGATGCCGTTCATGGTCGGCTCGACCACGGTGATGGCGATGGCGCTGGCGATCGCCGCATCCACCGCGTTGCCGCCTCTCGCCATCATGCGCAGGCCCGCGGTCGCCGCGAGATGCTGCGAGGAGGCCACGACGTTCGAAGCAAAGACCGGGAGTTTCTTGGTGGGGTAGGGGAAGTCGTAGTTGAAAGACGGCACTCGGAGTCCTTTCCAGGTCTTCTTCTCTAACTCTTCGTCGCGGCCGCGAGGGCCTCTATGCGCGCCACGAAGCGCGGCGTCTGCAGGAACTGGCGATGCTCCTCGGCGCTCTTGCCGAACAGGCGGGAAAGATCGAGCACGCCGGAGCCTGCGATCTCGCCCATCCGTCCGGAGAGCGTCACGCGTTCACCGAGCCGCATAGTCTTTAGCGCCGCGATGGCGGCTTCGGAAAGGCCCGGAGGCGGTGTTTGACGCGATCGTGTGGAGAAGAGGTCGGTCACTGACCCAGCAAAGGCCAGGGCCCAGTCGTTGAATGCGTAGAGCGAAACTTGCGGACCGACCTCAAGGGTGACCGCGACGGTCTGGGCATTGCCCTCGATCTTTTGGATGGTGCCGCACCAGTCGGAGAAGGCGCCGACCTTGTCGGCCAGCGCGACGCTCTGGCGTGCCGCTTCCTCGACAGCGAGCGGATTGTTTGAGGCCAGCGCTGGCCTCGCCAGTGCCTGCAGTCCCTCAAGGAACGCCTTCTGCGCCGGAATGCGCTCATGGCAGGGCCGGTCGAAGCAGCCGCCGAGGACGAAGCCGGCACCGCCGAAAAGAAATACGCGTCGGCCCGCCATGCTTGCGTTACGCCGCCTGGGCTTTCGCCTTGGTGCGCTCTTCCTCCTTGAGTTCCTTCTTGGAAAGCTTGCCGACCGGGGTCTTGGGCAGTTCGGCCCGGATCTCAAGCGCCACCGGCATCTCATGCTTGCCGATCTTGCCCTCCAGATGCTTCTTCAGTTCGTCGAAGGTGAGCGAAGCTCCAGGCTTCAGCTTCACGAACACCTTGGGCGCTTCCTGGCGGTAGGGGTCGGGGATGCCGATCACGATGCATTCATCGACCGAGGGATGCTCGTAGACCGCTTCCTCGATCATGCGCGGATAGACGTTGTAGCCCGAGGAGATGATGAGGTCCTTGGAGCGGTCGACGAGATAGAGCCAGCCATCCTCGTCCATGTAGCCCATGTCGCCGGTGCGCAGCCCCTTCCAATTGCTGCCCGGGTGACTGAACAGCACCTGCTCGGTGTCCTCCGGCTTCTTCCAGTAGGCCTTCATGACCTGCGGGCCGATGATGCAGACCTCGCCGACATTGTCCTTTCCGGCCGGCAGCACGCGGTCCTTGTTCTCCATGTCGCGGATCTCGATGATTGTGCCCGGCATCGGCACGCCGCACGAGCCGACCCGGCGCACGGTCTTGTCGACCGGGCAGATCGCGCCTGTCGGCGACGTCTCGGTGAGACCATAGCCCTCGATCAGAGTGGCGCCGGTCAGCTTCTCGAAACTCTGCTGGACCTCGACCGGCAGCGGCGCGCCGCCGGACATGCAGATCTTCAGTGACTTCAGGTCGAGCCCCTGCGCCTTGGGGTGTTTCAGGATCGCGGTGTAGAGAGTCGGCACGCCGGGCAGGAAGGTGGGCTTCTTGGTCGAGAGATCGGCCACAATCATGTCGATGTCGGGTCGCGGATAGAGGATGAGCTGGTTGCCGTTGGCCACCGCACCCAGCATGATTCCCGACAGCGCGTAGATATGGAACAGCGGCAGCACGCATACGACCTTTTCGGTGCCGGGCGTCGTGTAGGGCCTGGTCCACGCCATGCCCTGGCTCATCGCCGACATGACGCAGCCGTGCGTCAGCATGGCGGCCTTGGGCAGGCCGGTGGTGCCGCCGGTGTACTGCAGGATGGCAACCTCGTCCCAAAGGTTCTCGTCCGAGGCATGGGGCGCGTACTTGCCGTCGTTGGCCAGCAGGTCCTTGAACGACATGTGCCAGTCGTCGCGCGGCCAGGTCGAGATCTCCTTTTTCTTGGCGATCGGATAGAGCCAGTTCTTGGGCCACGGCAGGTAATCGGCGATCGAGCCCACGATCAGCTTCTTCAGCCGTGTCTTGCCGCGCATTGCCGCCATCTTGGGGTAGAGCGCATTGACGTCGAGCGTCACCAGGATGTCGGTCTCGGAATCGCCGATCTTGTGTTCGAGTTCGCGCGCGGCATCGAGCGGGCTGTAGTTCACGACGATGCCGCCGGCCTTGAGCACGCCGAAGAAGGCGACAATGTAGTGAGGCGTGTTGGGCAGGTAGAGACCGACATGCACACCGGGCTTCACTCCCAGTTTCTGGAAGCCGGCGGCGGCCCTGTCGGACGCGACCTTGTAGTCGCGGAAGGTCATCACCTTGTCGAGGAAATCGGTGAACGGCCGATCGCTATACTGGGCGCAGCTATCCTCGAAGGTCTGGTGGATTGTCTTCTTCGGAACTTCGAGTTCCCACTTCACGCCCGGCGGGTAGCTCTTTTCCCAAGGATAGTTCGACATTTTTGTTCCTCCCGGGTCCGACTATGTGAGGCCGGGCGGCGGGGGGTCAAGCCGCCGGCCTCCGACCGTGCAGGCTCACGGGGAAGGCGGCACGAGATACTTGTAGGCGTAGGCGGTTCGAAACCCCTGGGCGGCATAGAGCGGCAGCGCGGCGACGTTGGTGGCGACGACCTGGAGATAGGCGAAGCGGGCCCCGTGGGTCCACGCCCATGAATAGAGGCTTTCCGTGACGCGCCGAGCCAGTCCGCGACGGCGAGCCTCCGGCATGACCAGCACATCGAACAGGCCCATATGGTCGCCCTCGACCGCGCCGATCGCCATGGCCATGGGCCGGCCGGCCGACGAGACCAGGGCGAAGCCCGCCGGAGCGGCTATGGCGGCCAGCATGCGTTGCATGGTCTCGCGATGCCGCGGCTGAACCGGACTGTAGGTGCAGAAGGCTTGTATCCAGGCTGGCGTCGGATGAGGAGATATTTGTACTTCGGCGTCCATGGCGAAGCTGCTGTCGAGGGGGCAGACCTGCAAAAGGCTGTGCTCGATGGCCTGGTAACCGCGCGCCTCAAGAAGTTCGGCGATGCCGCTCGGCGCCAGCGGCGTCAGACGCCAGATCGGGGCTTGGCCGCGGGCAAGATAGGGCGCCTCAAGATCCGAAACGATCTCCGGATCGAATCGAGACTCTGGCGATAAGGAATTGATAGAATTAGATCTTTTGGTGTAGCCGCCGGCAAATCTCTGGCGCCAGCCGGCGAAATCCCGGGTCTCCAAGGCCGGCCAACCCCGGAAGGCCCGCTCTTCCAGACGGAGGATCGTGTCGAGATCAACCATGGGTGACATCGCGTATCTTGGGTGGTATGATAAACACAATAATAACAATAATTTAATTCAATTACTGCAAGTCATACATGAAGATCGACCGCCCCTTCGTCGACGCTCGTGTTTGCTGGCAGCCGCCCGTCGCACCCTCCTCCCGTGTGTTCGGTTTCCGGCTGCCAGCCTTCCTTCTGCTCGCCCTTTTACTCGCCGGTTGCGGCAGCAGCACCCACCAGGGCGGCAGCTACAGCGAACGGCCGCCCAGTGATCGGGTGGCCAATACGGCCTGGCAGGAGTGGACCAAATTCGGCCGCTCGACCGTCGTCCATGGCGGGCGGGCCAACGGCTACACCAACCGCACCGGCGTCAGCGAACGCAGCGAACCGCTGGCCAGCCGGGTCGGCGACTACTGGGGCGCTTGTGGCAAGCCGGAATGGAACGGCCGCACTTCGAGCAAGCCGTGGTCGGGCGCCTTCGTCACCTGGGTGATGGCACGCTCGGGCTATGGCGCCGGCGATTTCCCGCGCTACGGCCGCCATGGCGGCTATCTTGCCGCGCTTTACGATCGCCAGAAGAGCAACGGTCGCGCGCCATTCGCGCTTCATTCCCCCAGCGAATATTCGCCCAAGCAGGGTGACCTGGTCTGCACCGGTAGCACCGGCCCGACCTGGCGCTACGCCGACCCACGCACGGCGCGGCGGCGGATCGACAACACGGCGAACCATTGCGATGTCGTCACCGACGTGCGTGGCGGGTTTCTCCACGCCGTCGGCGGCAACGTGAAGAACAGCGTGTCGATGAGCCTGTACCCGGTCGATTCGCGGGGCCGGCTGATGTCCGTCGGCGGCCGGCCGTGGCTGCTGGT
>CALFRN010000133.1 GCA_937919085.1 uncultured Reyranella sp. | reverse complement strand
CATGGTGCGCTCGCCGATGCACTCGAACACCAGATAATCGAGGGCGCCGCGCTGGGCGAGATCGACAGCCGGGCCAAGGCGGTCGGACGAAAAGCCGGCGCCGCAGCCCAGTCGGATGGTTTCGTTCAACGTGCTCTCCTCAGGTGCCCGGCATCGTGCCATTGGGCAGCGCCGCGCAATGGTCGTAGATGGCAGAAGGGCGCGTGAACCAGACTTGGTCCTTCTGCGGATGGTTGGCGATGTGCTGCAGGGCCTCGCGCAGCATCCTGAGACGATAGGGTTGGCCAACGATCATGGTGTGCAGCGCGATGCCGCACACCAGCGGCTGCTTCGCCGACTGGCGCAGCAGCTCCTCGAACTGGCCAATGATGAAATCGCGGAACTGCTCCGGCGTATGGTGACGCACCAGGACCTGCGGACTGTCGTTGATCTCGATCGGATAGGGCACGCTCATCAGCGGGCCCGAGCGGGTCTTCATCCACAGCGGCTGATCGTCGGCCGGCCAGTCCATCAGGAAATCAAAGCCCACCTCCTTAAGGAGGTCGGGCGTGTGACGGGTCGAGGCCATCCAAGGCGCCATCCAGCCGCGCGGCCGCCTGCCGGACGCCTTCTCGATGGCATCACGCACCTCTTCGAGAAAGCGCTTCTCGTCGGCCTCCCACATGTGGCCGTGCCGCTCTGCGTTGGTGCGGCCGTGGCCGATGAACTCGTCGCCCCGCGCCTTCAACGCATCGACGATCTGCGGTGCGTAATCGAACACCGTCGTGTTGATGAGATGCGCCGCCGGCAGATTGAGTTCGTCGAACAGTTCGAGACAGCGCCATACCCCCACCCGGTTGCCGTAGTCGCGCCAAGCGAAGGTGCGCGGATCGGGCGGCGGGTTGGCAACGGTGAGGAGATGGCCGTCACCTGCGCCGAAGGCGAAGTGCTCGATATTGAGACCGAGATAGACCGCGAGCCGCTTGCCCTCGGGCCATGAATAGTCGGGACGCTCGACGATCGGCGAGTAGGCATAGCGGTCGTGATAGGGCAGGCGCAGCATCTTGGCTCCTCAACGTTTCACGACAGCGACATTGTTTTCGGTCTCGCCAACATTCATCGCGCGAAAGCGGGCCACTGCCTCCGCATGGAAGGCACGTTCCTCGGACCCGGCTTCCTGCACGGGACGACGCTCCTCATCGAAGTGTCGGTATTTATCGGTCCCGCGTACCAGCATTGCCGTGACGCGCATGGCTGATGTGCAGCGCGCATGGGTCGGGATGTAGCTGATGCCGAGGCCGATGCGGCGGTCGGTGGAGCGGTTGGGTCGTGAATTGTGCACGAGGTGCGTGTGGTGCAGCGAGAACTGGCCCGCCTTTACCGGCATGAACGCCGTGCTTGTACGGTCGACGTCGACGGCCAATGCCTGGCCACGCGACAACAGGTTTTCCGGGTCCTGCATCTCAGCGTGCCGCATCTGGCCCAGCCTGTGCGAGCCCGGCACGACTTCCATGCAGCCCGCCTCGACAGGCGCGTCGGTGAGCGCCACCCAGGCCGTGACGTGGCAGGCGGGTTCCAGTGCGAAGTAGGTCGCGTCCTGGTGCCAACTCACGTAGGCGCCCGAGCCCGCATCCTTGGGCCAGACGGTGAGATGGAACAGGCGGATATCCGGGCCGATGAGGTCCTCGACCGCATCCAGCACCTCGGGAGCGTGGACGATTTCGTCGACCCAGGGGAATAGAAGATGCGGCTTGAAGTTGTGGCCACGCGTCATCTTGCGGCCTTCGGCGCGCTCGAAGTCTTCGAGCCGGAGGCGCCAGGCCCGTGTTCGCTCGGTCGAAAAGGCGTCGATCGGAAACACATAGCCGTCGCGCTCGTAGCCCGCGATCTGTGCCGGCGTGAGCTTCTTCGCCATCTCAGTGTGCCGTCCAGCCGCCGTCGACGAACAGCAGCGTACCGGTGACGAAGGACGAATCGTCGCTGGCGAGGAACAGCGCGGCCTTCGCGACTTCCTCGGGCTGGCCGATGCGGCCCATGGGGTGGCGGTGCTTCCAGAAGGTGCGCATCGCTTCGGGATCGGCATAGCGCTTGAGCGACCTGGCCGGCATCGGCGTATCGATCACACCCGGCATCAGCGCATTGACGCGGATTCCCTGCGCCGCGTGGTCGACCGCCATGGTCTTGGTGAAGGAGGCAATGGCGCCCTTGGAGGCGATGTAGGCGGCATTCTTGCCCGGACTCGATTGCGCGAGCTGCGAGCCGATGGTGACGATCGCGCCCGATCCAGCGGCAATCATCGGGGCGATGGCGTAGTGGATCCAGAGGTAGGTGCCCTTGACGTTGATGGCGAAGGTGCGATCCCACGCCGCTTCTTCGATCGTGTCGACGGTGCCGCCGGTCGAGGCACCCGCCGCCGTCAGCAACACGTCGATGCGACCCCACTTCTCCATGACCTGCGCGACGCCGGCGCGCGCCTGTGGATCGGAACTCACGTCGGCGGCGATGGTGAGCGCCTGCCCGCCCTTCGAATCGATTTCGGCCGCGACCTGGCCCAGCCCGACCTCGTCGAGATCGACCAGCGCCACTTTTGCGCCTTCGGCCGCGAACAGACGGGCTGAAGCGGCACCGATGCCGGAGGCGCCTCCGGTGACAATGGCGACCTGATCCTTGAGTTTCATGGTCCAAAGACTAGACCGCCGCTCCGCAGACCGCACGACAAAGTGACCGGCGTTGATGCAAGGCCCCCTCCACATATTGCTAGCCTGCCACAGGAAGGAGCGACATTTATGACCGCGTTCAATCGGCGACTGTTTGCCTTTGGTGGCGCTGCCTCCGTCGTGGCTATGGCAAGGTCCGCCGCGGCGACTCCAACGGGCACGTTCGCCGTCAGTTACAGCGATGCCGAATGGCAGCGTCGCCTGACACCCGACCAGTACGCCGTGCTGCGCCGGGGCAAGACCGAGCGCGCCGGGTCCAGTCCTCTCGACCGCGAAAAGCGCGCCGGGACGTTCCATTGCGCCGGCTGCGATCTGGCGTTGTTCGCCTCGGCGACCAAGTACGACAGTGGGACCGGCTGGCCGAGCTTCTGGCACCCGCTCGAGGGCGCTGTCGGTACGCGTCCCGAGACCTTTCTGTTCTTCCGGCAGACTGAAGTACACTGCAGCCGTTGCGGCGGCCATCTGGGGCATGTCTTCGGCGACGGCCCCCCGCCCACCGGGTTGCGCTACTGCATGAACGGCGTCGCGATGATCTTCAGGCCGACGGGGACGAACTCATGAAGCGGCTCGCCGTCATCGCCGCGCTGCTGACGCTGCTGGCGTCGACGCTGGTGCATGCACAGACCCGCGCCGTCGCAATCTTCGCCGGCGGCTGCTTCTGGTGCATGGAGCCGCCCTTCGACAAGCTCGACGGCGTCCTGGCGACGATCCCGGGCTACATCGGCGGCACCAGTGCCGACCCGACCTACGAGCAGGTGTCGTCCGGCCGCACCGGTCACTACGAGGCGATCAAGGTCGAATACGACCCCGCAAGGATCGGCTACTCGCGACTTCTGGAAGTCTTCTGGCGCAATATCGATCCGCTCGATGCGACAGGCCAGTTCTGCGACAAGGGTCCGCAATACCGCTCTGCCATCTTCGTCACCGATGACGCCCAGCGCGCCGAGGCCGAGGCATCGAAGGCGGCGCTGGTGAAGTCGGGGAAGCTGCCGGGACGCATCGTGACGGAAATCCTGCCGGCCGCGACATTCTACCCGGCCGAGTCCTATCACCAGGACTACTACCGAAGGAATTCCGTGAGCTACAGCTTCTATCGCTGGAACTGCGGGCGCGACCGGCGGCTTGAGCAGCTTTGGGGCCCGGCGCCCAAGTCGTAGTTCAGTCCGACTTCCGACGACGCGCCATCATGTTCAGCCCCTCGACCAGCGCCGAGAAGGCCATGGCGGCATAGATGTAGCCCTTGGGGATCTTTACTCCCATGCCTTCGGCCATGAGGGCGCCGCCGATCATCAGCAGGAAGCCCAGCGCCAGCATGACGATGGTCGGGTTGTTGCCGATGAAGCGTGCCAGCGGATCGGCGGCAAGCAGCATCACGCCGACGGCGACCAACACGGCCGTGACCATGATCGGCAGGTCGTTGGTCATGCCGACGGCGGTGATGATGCTGTCGAGCGAGAACACGATGTCGAGGATCAGGATCTGCCCGATGGCGGCGCCGAACGAGAGGCCGGCCACGCCGACGGCCGAGGGCCCGGCGCCGTGCCCACCACCCATCACGCTGTTGTGGATCTCCGTCGTGGCCTTCCAGATCAGAAACAGGCCGCCAGCGATCAGGATCAGATCACGCCACGAGAAGGCATGATCCAACAGGGTGAACAGGGGCTGCGTGAGTTGAACGATGAAGGCCACCGTCCCGAGCAGGGCCAATCGCATGAACACGGCAAGGCCGATGCCGAGCCGCCGGGCTTTCGACTGCTGGTGCTCCGGCAGCTTGTTGGTAAGGATCGAGATGAAGATCAGGTTGTCGATGCCCAGCACGATTTCCATGACCACCAGTGTGGCCAGTGCCGCCCAGGCGTGCGGGTCGCGGACAAGTACCAGGATTTCGTCGATCATCGCCACACCATAAGTCATCGCAGCCCTCCGCCAATAGGTCTTTCCTTCACGGGGCCAAGCCGCTAAGCCCGCTGCCGATGTCCCCCTCCGCCGCCCTGCCGCGGCCCGCGCCCGCCCTCGCCATCGTCTTCCTGTCGGTGGCCGCCTTCGCGTCGGCGGCCAACATGCGCGTCATCGATCCGCTTCTGGTGCAACTCACCCTCGAATTCGGCGTGACCGTCGGCGGTGCCTCGATCGCTGCCACCGCATTCCTGTTCGCCAATGGCGTTTTTGTGCTGCTGTATGGCCCCATCGGCGACCGTTATGGCAAGATGCCGGTGGTGGCGATCGCCTGTGCCGGTGCTGCCGTCTGCTGCGTATTGAGCGCCCTATCGGTCTCGCTCGGCATGTTGACGCTGGCACGATTTCTCACCGGTGCGGCCAGTTCGGCCATCATTCCGCTGGCCATCGCCTGGGTCGGCGACAATGTCGGCTACGAGCGGCGCCAGGCCACGCTCGCCCGCTTCCTCACCGGCCAGACCCTCGGCCTCATGACCGGGGCGGCGCTGGGCGGCGCGATCGGTGACTGGCTGGGCTGGCGATCGGCGTTCTGGGTCCTGGCCGCGATCTATCTTGCCGCCGGTGGCGCACTGCTGGGCGTCATGCGCGCCCGGCCCGAAACCGCCCGTCCGGGCGCGCGCGCCCAGGGCTCGATGACCAGCCAGATGCTGGCCGTGCTCAGGCGGCGCTGGGCGCTCACGGTGATCGTGGTCGTGGCCCTGGAAGGCGGCGTGTTCTGGGGGGCTTTCACCTTCGTCGGCGCCGATCTCCATCACCGCTTCGGCCTCGGATTCGCCGCCATCGGTCTTGCGGTCGCAGCCTTCGGCGTCGGTGGATTCGCATATGTCATGATGGCGCATCACCTCGTGCGCCTGCTGGGCGAACGCGGCCTTTGCCTCAGCGGCGGCGCAGGCCTCGGCCTTGCCTTCGCCGGCATGGCACTCGCTCCATCGGCCGAGGCTGAATTCGCCGCCATCGTGCTGTCCGGCGTATCGTTCTATATGTTCCACAACACGCTGCAGACTCATGGCACACAGATGGCGCCGGAGGCCCGCGGCGCCGGCATGGCGCTGTTCGCGCTCTGCCTGTTTCTGGGCCAGGCGGTCGGCGTGCCCGTCGCCGCGCCGATCGTCGACCGCTGGGGCGCGCCGCCTGTGTTCTGGGTGGCGGCGGTCTTCCTGCCGCTGCTCGCCTTCTGGTTCGCCCACGCGATCAAACGGCGGGCTCAGTTTTCCGGCGACACCCGGAACGCGTAGGGCTGTTCGAGCAGCTTTGATTCCTCCGGCGTCAACTCGATGTCCGTCGACCGGGCGGCAGAGGTGAGTTGGTCGAGGCCGGTGGCGCCGATGATCGGCGCCCCCATGTACGGCTTGGCGAGCAGCCAGGCGAGCGCGACCTGGGCCGGCGTTGCACCCTTGGCCTTGGCAACCTTCTTGAGGCGCTTGATGATCTCCCAATCGCAGTCGCGGTAGGTCCCCGCCTTGACCTGCACGTCGGACTTCGAGCGCTCCGTCGTGCCGCCGCCCTCCCTGCTGCGATTGCCGGCAAGGAAGCCCCGCGCCAGCGGCGAATAGGGAATGAGCCCGACGCCCTGCTCGTGGCAGAGCCGGTTCATCTCGCGCTCCTCCTCGCGCTGGACCAGGTTATAGAGATTCTGCATGGCAATCGGCCGCGCGTAGCCCTTCCAGTCGGCAACCATCACCATCTGGGCGAATTTGTACGCCGGCATTGTCGAACCGCCGATGTAGCGGACCTTGCCCGAGCGCACGATCTGGTCGAGCGTGTACATCGTCTCCTCGACTGGCGTATGCGGGTCGAGCCGGTGAACCTGGTAAACATCGATATAGTCGGTCTGCAGGCGCTTGAGCTGGGCGTCGACCGAGGCCATGAGGTGCTTGCGGCCAGTGCCGACGTCGTTGGCGACATCGCTCATGCGGATGCCGACCTTGGTCGACAGCACGAATTCCTCGCGCCTGGCCATCTTCATGAGCGTGGCGCCCATGATCTCCTCTGAGCGGCCGTAATTGTAGGTATCGGCGGTATCGAAGAATGTAATGCCGACATCGAGCGCACGCTTGAAGTAGGCCGGCGCTTCGGCCTCGTCGAACTTGCCCCAGCCGCGGCGGCCCTTGGCCCCCCACGAATTGCCGCCGAGACAGATCCTGCTTACGATCAGTCCCGAACGGCCGAGCGGTCCGTATTTCATCCCATGTCCCCCTTGATGGCGCGAGCCAATAGAACCACCTTAGCAGGATGAAAGTCCTGATCGAATACTGCGGCGCTTGAGGCTACAAGCCGCAAGCCCTCCGTGTGAGGGAACGCCTCGAACAATCGGGTGCCCGTGACGTCGAACTTAAACCCGGGAAATCCGGCCAGTTCGACATCACCATCGACGGCACCTTGAAATACTCCCGTAGCGCGACGGGCCGGTTCCCGACCGACGACGAGATCGAGGGCCTGGTGCCGGGCTGAGCGTCAGCCCAGCACTTCCTTGTTCACGACGTTGGCGGCGTTCACGCGGCCGTCGAAGACGCTCAGGATATTCTCGATGGCGGTCACCGCCATGCGATCGCTCGCCTCCTTGGTGACGCCGGCCATGTGCGGGCTGAAGATCACGTTCTCCAGGCCGAACAGCTTGTTGGCCGGATCGGGTGGCTCCTTGTCGAGCACGTCGAGGCCGGCGCCGCGCAGCTTGCCCGAACTCAGCGCCGCAAAGAGCGCATCCTCGTTGATGATGCCGCCGCGCGCGGTGTTCACCAGGAACGCCTCGGGCTTCATCAGCGCGATCGTCTCGGCATTGAACATGTTCACCGTTTCGGGCGACTTGGGGCAATGGACCGAGACGAAATCGACCTTGGGTAGGGTGGCCTTGAGGTCGGTGACCTTGGCGGCGCCCGCCTTCTTGATATCGGCCTCGGAAATGTTGGGATCGAGGACATGGACGTCCATCTCGAAGGCGACGCAGCGCTTGACCGTGCGCGAGCCGATGCGGCCCATGCCGACCACCAGGATCGCCTTGCCCGACAGATCAGCCGGCAGGTCGGAGAGGCGATCGCCCCAGGCGTTGCCGCGGACGAAGCGGTCGGACTTGTTCACCAGACGGGCCGACGCCAGCAGCATGTACATGGCATGCTCGGCCACCGACACGGAGTTGGCAATGCCGGTGGTCATCAACGGAACCTTGCGCTTGTTGAGCGCGGGAATCTCGACGGCGTCGTAGCCGACGCCGAGGCGGGCCACCACCAGCATGCCCGGCGCGGCGTCGAGTTCGGCCTGACGGAAGGCCGTTGCCCCCAGCGTCACGGCGTTGGCGTCCTTCAGGGCAGGATGCAGCTTGCCGATGGAATCGTCGGTCAGGATTTCGAAATCGACGTCGTCGCGCTTCTTCAAGGCATCGAGTCCGGCTTGCGGCATGCGCCCGACGATCAGCACTTTCTTGCGGTTCTTGCCAGTATTCGGGCCCGTAGTCATCGTTTCCCCTGCGGTTTTATTGTGCGGATACGCCCCTTGAAGGCGCAAAACCGATCCTAGAGGCCGCGCCCGCCTGACGCTAGGGGAGGTAGGCGAGCGGGAGCCGCGTGGTGGACTTGATCTCCTCCATGGCGAACATGGACGTAACGTCGGAAAGTTCGACCCTCGCGATCAGGCGCTTGTAGAAGGCGTCATAGGCTTCAATATCGGGAAGTGCGAGACGGATCAGGTAGTCGATCTCGCCGCTCATGCGGTAGCAGTCCATGACCTCGGGGAACGACGCGATGGCCTTGGCGAAGCGACCGAGCCACTGGGCATTGTGCTGGGCGGTGCGAACCGCCACGAACACCGTCACGCCCGCATTGACCGCCTTGCGATCCAGCAGCGCCACCCGGGCACGGATGATGCCGTCCTGCTGCAGGCGGTTGATGCGCCGCCAGCAGGGGGTGGTCGACAGGCCGACCCGCCGGGCGACCTCGGCCAACGCCATGTCCGATTCCTCCTGCAGGCAATCCAGTATCTTCCTGTCGAAAGAATCCAGCGAACGCTTCGCGGCCATGTAGGTATCCTTAGAATGACATTCTCAAATTCTGGTCGACATGCGCAAAGGTAGCAAGCCGGTTCCGGGAGCGGGTGGTAAAATCATACGATGTTCAGTCGCTTTACCGACCATCCGGCCGCCGTCAACGAAACCTATTTCCAGCACATGGCGGTCGCCTTCGGCTTCGGCGGACGCATGCTGGTTGGCGC
>CALFRN010000132.1 GCA_937919085.1 uncultured Reyranella sp. | reverse complement strand
CCTGAGAACTTGCCGGCTAAAAAAATGTCGCGGCACTGCATCGATCTCGGCGGAGGGCTCTGGCAGAGGCAGATCGGGTTCAGTGCCTGCGCGACTACCGACCGCAAACTTGTGTGTCGCGATGGCCACGCGGGCGACTAGCCCGTCTGTAGCGCGACATATGTGGAACGCCCCCCCCCCCCGAGGCAGGAAGAACAATCAGGAAGACTCTTTGATTCTCACCTTGTCGCGCGGTGCGAGCCATGAGCGTAACAACTGCAACGACTGTAGCAGTAGCAAGGGACTGCTGCCGGGCGGTGCTGAGGGGACGAAAATCACGCAGATGTGTCCCCAGCGTGTCCCCGAGCGGGGATCTCAAGAGAGAATTTCATCTAAGTCATTGATTTTATTGGCGCTCCCTACGGGAGTCGAACCCGTGTTTCAGCCTTGAGAGGGCCGCGTCCTAGGCCTCTAGACGAAGGGAGCTAAGGGCCGGACGCGACAGATAGTCGAACGGACCGGCCGGTGCAACCCCGGCGAATCAGCCGGGTTTGCGGCCGGCTATGCGCGACAGGACGCCGGGCACGAAGGGATGGACGGCAACGTCCGTAAAGCCCGCCCCCTGCAGATAGTCCTTCACTTCCGATTCGGTATGGGCGAGGCCTGTGCTGTGCTGGATCGCCTCGTTGAGCCCCCAGAGGGCGGCGGAGAGCGGCCCGCGCCGGTCGTCGTGCAGGGTCTCGCCGATCAGGTGCATCTCGCCGCCAGGTACGAGCGAGGCGAAAGCCTTGCCGACCACGAGGCGGATCAGGTCGGGCTCGTATTGCGGCAGGTTGCTTGCCATCACGACGACATCGACGTCCGTGGGGAACTCGGTACGCGTAAAGTCGCCGGGCAGGGTGGTGACGCGGTCCGAGGCGTTGTTGGCCGCGATATATTCGTCGGCCACGACGGCCACCGGTGGCAGATCCAGCACGACCGCCTTCAGGCCCGGGAACGTCTGCGTCGCCACGATGCTGTAGGCGCCCGAGCCGCCGCCGAGATCGAGCAGGAGCTTGCGGCCTTTCAGATCGACGCTGCGGCTGAACAGGCGGGCAGCGCCCATGCCGATGGAGTAGGTGGCGGCGTGATAGCGCCGGGCGTCATCGACGGTGAAATCCACATAGGCGCCGAGACGGTTCTCCTCGGGGCTCCGCAGCCGCGTGGAGAGCTCGCCGAAAGCCGGCCAGCGCGGCTTGGTGAACAGGATCCACGGCCCGGCATAGCGGTCGCTGTCCTTGACCAGGAAGCGCTGCACATCGGCGGCATTGGCGAAGCGATCGCCCTCGCGCGTGAGGAGGGTCATGGCGACCAGCACCGTCAGCAGGCGTTCGGCGTTGCGCGCGCTGATGCCCACGGTCTTCGCGACCGCCGGAATCGTGTCCTGGCCATGGGCGATGGCGGTGAACACTTCCAGCTCGACCGCGGCCATCAGGGCGGCACTTTCCCAGTAGGCCTGTGCCATCTTCTGCAGGCGGGTCGTATCGAGGCGCGGTTTTTCGGCCATTCTGGCGCTCCCTCTTCGGTTGCCCGATGATAGCGCACGGGCCTAAGCTTGCGCTTCGCCAGTTTCCGCCGGGAGAAATCAACCATGGACATGCATATCGCCCAGGATCTGCCGATCACCGGCATCGATGTCGCCGCGCTGCCGCCAGCCGAAGGCGAGGCGGTGCTGCGGCGCCAGCTCGCGGCGGCCTACCGGCTCGTCGATCATTTCGGCTGGACCGAGCTGATCTACGGCCATCTCACGGCGCGCGTGCCGGGCGAGCAGCCGCACTTCCTGATCAATCCCTTCGGCCTCAACTACGACGAGGTCACGGCCTCGAACCTGGTGAAGATCGATCTCGACGGCAACATCATCGGCAAGTCCGACTATCCCGTGAACTATGCCGGCTTCGTCATCCATTCGGCCGTCCACATGGCCCACGCCGCACGCCACAAGGTGGTTATGCACACCCACACCCGCGCCGGCATGGCGGTGTGCGCGCTGAAGGAAGGGCTGCTGCCGATTTCGATGGTGGCCACGACCTTCCACAACAAGCTTTCGTATCACGACTACGAAGGCCCCAGCCTCGATCTCGACGAGCGCGGCCGCCTGCTGGCGAACCTCGGCGACAACCAGGCGATGATGCTGCGCAACCATGGCATCCTGACCACCGGCCGCACCGTGCCGGAAGCGTTCATCCGGCTCTATCGCCTGGAGCGGGCGTGCCAGATCCAGCTCGATGCCGGGGCGGCCGGCACGCTCAACATCCTGGGCGACAATCTCGCCGCCAAGTCCGGTGCCGACGTCGACGGTTTCTCGGAACGCGAATCGTCGGCCGGGATCGGCGATCTCGAATTCGCCGCGCTGGTGCGCAAGCTCGACAAGACCGACACGGGCTGGCGGCAGTAACAGCCCGGCCGGACTGCGGTTCTCGTGGTAGCGCCGGCCTAAACGCGGAACTGGGTCCGTTCGGTGCCGGAGTAGAGCGCCTTCGCCGAACGCTCTGTGGCGTCGCGGTGGGCGGCTACAGCGGCCGGATCGAGGTCGGCGCGCGGTTCGGGTTCCGGATCGAAGTTTCCGAAGGTATCCCGGCCGCGGACCAGCATCGCCGAGTCGCGGATCTTGAGTTGGCGCACGTGCGGCGGGATATAGCGTATGGCGAAGCCGATCCGACGGTCATCGGTCGTGTTGGGTCCCGATCCGTGTGCCAGCAGGACATGGTGCAGCGACATCTCTCCGGCCAACAGCGGCACGTCGACGCCGGCGCCGTCCGGGACATCGACGGCGATCTCCTGTCCGCGGGTCAGGAGGTTGTTCTCCTCGAAAGTATCTCGATGCGCGAGCTGCTTCTTGAGATGGCTGCCCGGCCAGAATTTCATCGCGCCGCTTGCCACCGGCGCGTCGGCGAAGGCAACCCAGGCGGTGATCACCTCATCGCTGCTGAGGCCCCAGTAGGTCGCATCCTGGTGCCACGACACGAATGAGGGCGAATGCGCCTCCTTGGTGAAGAAGGTGGTGCTCCAGCACAGTATATCGGGGCCGATTACATCCTCGACGGCATCAAGGATGGCGGGGTGGCGGGCGAGCTCGTTGGCCCAGGTGAAGAGTAGATGGACCTTGTGGCGCATGCTGCCTGTGAGAGGCCCGCCCAGTGCGCATTCCTGCTCTTCCAGCCGGTCGCGATAGAAGCGCGCCTGCTCGGCGGACAGCACGCGGACCGGGAAATGGAAGCCTTCGCTGCGGTACTGGTCGACCGCTTCTCGGCTGAGACGCTTGGCCATGGGTTCCTCCACGGCCTGCAGTCTAGCAAGATCGGCGAGGTTTCAGAACAGGTACCGAAGGTGGTTGCGATCGCCTTTCCAATTCGCATTGTACGTCGACAACCGCCGTGGTCTGGTTCGACCTAGCCGCGGCATTGCCTCCGCCGCATTGCCTCCCTAGTACCAAACCGGAAGATCTGCCCCATGAGCACAATCGGCATTCGCGGCGCCTTCTTCGATTTCATTGACGA
>CALFRN010000131.1 GCA_937919085.1 uncultured Reyranella sp. | reverse complement strand
CTTCTGCTGATGTTGCGCGTCGACTATTCGCGCTTCCAGCTTTTCGGCAGCGGCACCGGCGTCGCGAGGAGCCGCCGAGGCGGCGGGCGATCCCCGCCGTCAGGCCGCGATCGGCGCGGTTTCGGGCGGTCTCAGCGTCAGCTTGCTGGGTCGCACATTCGTCATTCTCGTCACGTCGGAAAGTCCGGACGGCACAATGTCGGCCCGGATCGCCAACGCCGTCGCGGAAGCCTATCTCGCCGACCAGATCGATACGAAGAACGAGGCGAACCGGCGTGCGACCGAGTGGCTCGAGCAGCGGCTGGCGGAACTGCGCCGGAATCTGCAGGTCGCCGAGGAAGCCGTCGCGAGCTATCGCCGTGACAAGGGCCTCGCGGGCAGTCCGGAAGGCGCGATCTCGTCCCAGACGCTCTCCGAGCTCAACGGTCGCTACACCGCGGCGCGGGGGCGCCGGATCGAAAAGGAAGCGCGCCTGGTCGCGCTCAGCAAGGCCAGTCTCAACCCGGGCGAGCTGGCCAATATTCCCGAGGTCTCCGGCAACACGTCCCTGGCTGCCTTGCGTATCCAGGACGTTGACCTGACGCGCAAAGTCGCAGAATTGGCCTCCCAACTTGGCGACAAGCATCCCAAGCTGGTTCAGGTCCGCAACGAGCTCCAGGCCGTGCGGGCGCGATTTGTCATCGAGACCCAGCGCATCACTTTGGCGGTTCGAGCCGAACTCGATGCTGCGGAATCCGAGGAAGCAGACCTCAAGGAACTGGTCGACAAGGCAGCGATCATTTCCGGGGCCGCCAGCGAGTTCGAAGCGGAACAGAAGCAACTGGAACGCGAGGCACTGTCCAATCGCACGCTCTACGAAAGCTTCCTCAATCGCTTCAAGGAACTGCGCGAACAGCAGGATATCCAGCGCGCCGACGCGCGTATTCTGGCCTACGCCCGGCCCGCCGGAGCGCCGTCTTCGCCCAACTACCGCAGCAGCCTGATGGGCGCCTTCGTGATCGGCTGCATGCTGGGAATGGCCGGTGCAATTGCCGCAGAGAAACTCGATCGGGTCTTCCGCTCGGCGCCCCAGGTCGAGGAGGCGACGGGTGTCAGCGTCCTGGCCATGGTTCCGGAAGTCAAAGGGGCGGCGAGCGCGCGCTCGAACGTGGTTACCAGCATCCTCGAGAACACGACCTCGCCTGCGGCGGAAGCGGTGCGCGCCGTGTTCACCGCGATCAGCCTGGCGAGTCTCGACCGGCCACCGCGCGTCGTCGCCGTGACATCGTCGACGCCGAGCGAGGGCAAGACGACTTTCGTGGCATCGCTGGGCGGGTTGCTGACCAAGATGAACACCTCTCGCCGGGTGCTGATCGTCGACCTCGACCTGCGCCAGGCGAGAATGTCGGCCGCGCTTGGCCTCAGCGATCGTGGCGGCACGATCGATGAGTACCTTATGGGCACGAAATCGTTGGCCGACTGTGTCCAGCGGCATGAGCAATCGGGCGTCTACTACATCAGTGCCCGACCCAATACGCCGAATGCGCCGGAAATTCTCGAGTCACACGCCATGAAGGCTGCTGTCGAGGTGTTCTCCGAAAACTACGACCTCGTCCTTCTCGATGCACCGCCGGTGCTGGCCGTTTCCGACGCCCGCATCGTTGCGCAGTTGGCTGACTACACGGTGTTCATTGTTCAGTGGGCGAAGACGCATCGCGACGTCGTCAAGACCGCGGTCTCGGCCCTGCTCGAGGTAACCAGCCATGTCGGTATCGTCATCAATCGGGTGAATCTGTTCAAGCATGGCCGCTATGGTTACGGCGATCACGGCGACTACTATTCGCGCTACCGCGGCTACTACGGTCAGGCCAAGGCGGACGCCGCGAGCGGTCCGGCGCGTCCGCCGCTCAAGCTTGCGTCCAAAAAGTAGGTTCTCGCAGTAGGCGCATCGGGCGGCGGGCATCTCCTCCCGGCGGTCGGACCGGCCGACGGGATGCAACCGGTGTGACGCGAGCGGCGCGTCCCGCAGGTGTGCCGGGTGACATCATTTCAGGAGTGTCGGTTGCCTGATCGAAGCACGATCCGGGATGTTGTCGGGCAGGTGTTGGTGCTCGCCTATAAGGAAGATGTGCAATCGCTTCTGACGGCGCTTGAGGAAGAGCGTTTGCCGATGTCCCTCCAGCGCCTATAGGTTCGACGTCGAGCGGGAAGACATCGTCTCGCTTCAGAGGGATCGGTCATGCGTGTGTTGGTTGCTGGCGGCGCTGGATACATCGGTTCGCATACGTGCAAGGCCCTTGCCCGGGCCGGCCACCTGCCGATCGTCTACGACAATCTGCAGACCGGTCATGCCTGGGCCGTGAAGTGGGGGCCCCTGGAACAGGGCGATCTCAACGATGCCGAGACGCTCGGCGAGGCAATGCGCAGGCATAGGCCGGATGCCGTCATCAACTTCGCGGCACTGGCCTACGTCGGAGATTCGGTGAGGGAGCCGACTCTCTATTATCGCACCAACGTTGGCGGCGTAATCACCTTGCTCACCGCCATGCGCGCGCACGGCGTCGGCGCGATCGTATTTTCCAGTTCATGCGCGACCTACGGCGTGCCGGAGCGCCTGCCGATCGTCGAGTCCAACAGTCAGGCGCCGATCAATCCCTACGGGCGATCCAAACGCATGGGGGAGGAGATCCTGCGCGACGCCTGCGCGGCGCACGGCATCGGTGCCGTCGCGCTGCGCTACTTCAATGCCGCCGGGGCCGATTCAGAAGGTGAGCTTGGCGAGGAGCACGATCCCGAGACGCATCTCATTCCCCTGGTGCTGCAGGCCGCGGCAGGCATGCGCCGCAGCATTTCGGTATTCGGTACCGATTACGAAACGCCGGATGGCACCTGCATTCGCGACTACGTCCATGTCAGCGATCTTGCCTCGGCTCATGTCGCGGCACTCTCGGCATGCCGGGGAGGCCATTACTCGGCCTTCAATCTGGGGACGGGGCGGGGCGTCAGCATCAACCAGGTCATCTCCCGGTGCCGTGCAATAACAGGCAGGGCGATCGTCGCGGACGCCGAGGCGAGACGACCGGGCGATCCGCCGGTCCTCATCGCCGACGCGTCGCTGGCCAACGCGACATTGAATTGGCGTCCGTGCCATTCCGACCTCGACAGCATCATCCACAGCGCCTGGGGCTGGATGACGGAACATCGCAAGCGCGGGATGGTTCTTCCCAAGTCTCGTTGAGAAATTCGTTTCAGGCCGTCGCCATCCGGCGTGCTGCGTCGACCATGTCCAGTCGCGCGAGCGGCTCGGTCCGCAACGGGCAGAAAATCCTTGGAAATCAACGGATTTTCAGGGCGCCGTGGCTG
>CALFRN010000130.1 GCA_937919085.1 uncultured Reyranella sp. | reverse complement strand
CCCGGCTCCAGCCGCAGCAGCGACACGCGGTAGGCATCGCCCGGTACGTCGAGGCGGATTTCATCGAATTTACCCAGAATCCGCCGCCAATTCATGCCGGGACGCAGATGCGGCAACAGCGGCGGCGGCACCCATTCGAATCCCGGCTGCGGCACGGCGGGCACGGCCCGCGGCTCGGCCCGCGGCTCGACGGCTACTTGGTCGAGCCGGGCCATCGCCCGATCCAGGGCGGCATCGTCGAGCGAGGCCGCGGCCTCGCTCTCGATCAGCGCGCCGCCGACGGCGCTCAACCGATCGACCTCACGCCGGGCTGCCGGGTCGAGCGCCACATGCAACGCCACGGCCAGCGCCGGCGCCGGCGACAGCGCGCCCGCGGCGTAGTCCAGCAGCAATTCTTCAGGGGCCGGATGGCGGCTCATGTCTCGTCCTTTTCCAACGCTTCCCGCAGCCGCCCGAGCGCCAGGCGAATGCGCGATTTGACCGTGCCCAGCGGCAGCTTCAGCTCATCGGCGATGACCGTATGCGTCTTGTCCTCGAAAAACGCCTTCTGGATCACCACGAGCTGATCGGCCGTCAGGCCGCCAAGCAGTTCCTTCACTCTGGTATACGTCTGGCCCGCGAGGATGGATTTGTCGGCATCCTCGCTTTCTGGGGCATGGACGAGCAGCCAGTCTTCGGTGTCGATCGGCCTTTGCCCTCGGCGCAGCAGGTCGATCCTCTTGTTGCGGGCGATGGTGTAGATCCACGTCGCGGCCGAGGCCCGGCTGCGGTCGAAACTGGCGGCTTTCCGCCACACCATGATCAGGGTTTCCTGGGCCACCTCCTGTGCGGCCTCCGCATCCGTCCCGCCGCGCATGATGAAGCCCTTCACCCGGGGGGCGAAGTGGCGGAACAGGCTGGCGAATGCCGCGCGATCCTGACGGGACGCGATGGCTTCGATCAGGTCGGCGGCCTCCTCGGCACTCAGCATGAAGGCAGTCTACCCCGGACGGCCCTGGGCGCCGAGGTCCCAGAAGATGCCGGTCATGAGCCGCAGCCCGTCGCGCGCGACCGGTGCCAGAAGATGCTCGTTAGGTGCATGTTGGGAACAGGCGGCGTAGGAGTGCGGCACCCACACGGTCGGCAGTCCGAGAATGTCCGTAAAGACCTCGTTGGGCAGCGAGCCGCCGAGGTTGGGCAGCATGTTGGGCTTCTGGCCGGCCGTCTTTTCGATCGAGCGGGAGGCGAACCTGGCCCATGGATTGTCGGGATCAAGCCGGGTCGCGTTCATGATCACGTCGCGCGCCGCCTCGAGTTCGATCTGGCCGAACCCGTGCTTGTCGAGGTGACGCCGCAACGCCGGCAGGATGTCGTGCGGATCGGTGCCGACCACGAAGCGAAGCTGACAGTAGGCGATGGCGCTCGGCGGGATGGCGTTGACCGGGCGATCGGGATTGCCGGTCCTGAAGGCCAGGACCTCGAAGCTGTTCCAGCCGAACACCCGCTCGACCGGCGTCAGAGATTTCTCGCCCCAGTCCTCGTTGATCTCCGGCGCGCCCTCGCCGGCATCGACATGGGCGTCGGCCAGCGCGGCGCGGATCGAATTGGTGAGCGTCGTCGGCCGCCATTCCGGCACTTTGATCTGGCCGCGCTCATCGGTGATGGTGGCCAGCGCATGGGCCATGATGATACCGGGATTGGCCAGGAGACCGCCCCAGTTGCCCGAATGATGTCCGCCCTCGCGCATCGTGAGCTTCAGGTTGAAGTTCATCGTGCCGCGCGTGCCGCCGAAGATGGTCGGGCGGCGATGGTCGAGCCGGGGCCCGTCCGAGCCGATCAGCGCATCGGCCTTCAGCGCCGCCTTGTTGGCCTTGCAGAAATCGGCAAGTCCGGGCGAGCCGGTCTCCTCGCCGGTTTCGATCAGGATCGTCGAATTGAATCCGAGCGATCCCCGCTCCTGCAGCACGCAGGCAAGGGCTGCGATATTGATGGTGTGCTGGCCCTTGTTGTCGGCGGTGCCGCGGCCATACATGCGGTCGCCCTCGATCACGATCTTCCACGGCGAGAGCCCTGCCCGCCACTGCTCGTCCTGGCCGCGGATCACGTCGCCATGACCATAGGTAAGCACCGTGGGCTTGGCGGGATCTTCCACCCGGCGGGCGATCAGGAACGGTCCGTACTCGGCGCGCGGGTTGGGCTGTACCTCGCAGGCGTAGCCGAGCTTCGACAGCGACTCGGTCATTTCGCCCGAGACATATTCCTGCAGGGCCGGCATCGAGTCGGTCTCCTGGCTGGTGGTGGCAATGGCCACCCGCCGCTGCAACTCCTCCAGGAAGCCGCCGTCGTCGAAGTACTTTTCCGCGCGCCCGATGGCGCCATCGCGTGTGCCGGTCATGTCTTTTCCTTGGTGGTCAGGCCGCCAAGATAGCAAACTACCGGCTCAAGGGAGGACACAATGCTGACATCGGGCCGCGTCGTTTTCACCGACATGGAGGAAGTCCACTACGGCAAGCCGGCGGCGCAATCGATCGCCGAGCTGGTAACGGCGCAGGGGGCGGCGCGCGTCTTCCTGATGGTGAGCGGCACGCTCAACCGGCAGACCGACGAGGTCGAGAAGGTCCGCCTCGCGCTGGGCAAAAAATGCGTCGGCACCTTCGACAGCATGCCGGCCCATTCGCCGCGTTCGGCGATCATCGCCGCGGCCGCCCAGGCCCGCGAGGCCCGCGCCGACCTGATCGTCACCCTGGGTGGCGGCTCGATCACCGACGGCGCCAAGGCCGTCCAGCTCTGCCTTGCCAACGACATCACGACCGTGGAGGCGATGGACCGGATCCGCGCCACCGACGTCAGACCGCCGACGGTGCGCCAGATCTCCATTCCCACGACGCTCTCGGCCGGCGAATTTTCGGGCATCGCCGGCGTCACCAACGAGGCGACCAGGGTGAAGGAGCTGTTCCGCCATCCGCTCACCATCCCGCAGGCCGTCATCCTCGATCCCGAGGTGACGCGCCACACGCCGATGTGGCTGTTCCTCTCGACCGGCATCCGCGCCGTCGATCATTGCGTCGAAGGCGTGTGCTCCAACGAATCGACGGAATTCACCAACGCCTCCGGCCTGCATGGCCTCTCCCTGCTGGCGCGTGGCCTGCCGCGCGTGAAGGCCGATCCGACCGACATGAAGGCCAGGCTCGACTGCCAACTCGGCTCGTGGCTTTCGATGGGCGGGCTCGCCGCCGGCGTGCCGATGGGTGCCAGCCACGGCATCGGCTACGTGCTGGGCGCCGTCTTCGACGTGCCGCACGGCCATACCTCGTGCATCATGCTGCCCTCGGTCATGCGCTGGAACAAATCGGCCAACGCCGATGCCCAGGCGCTGATCGCCAACGCCATGGGCCAGCCCGGCAAGGAAGCCGGCGACGTGCTCGACGCCTTCATCCACGGGCTGGACATGCCGCGCAGCCTTTCCGAGGTGAAGATCGGCAAGGAACATTTCGACCGTATCGCCACCCAGGCTATGGGGACGCCCTGGATTCCGCGCAACCCGCGTCCGATTCCGACTCCGGCCGAGGTGAAGGAAATCCTCGAGATGGCGGCCTAGAGCCGCCCCTTCCTCTTGGCCACCGATTCGGCCAGCAGGCAGAGGATTTCCCACATCATCGTGACACCGACCAAAGCGGTGTTGCCGCTCATGTCGAAGGGCGGCGAGACTTCGACGACGTCGCCGCCGACCAGGTCGAGGCCGCGCAGCCCGCGCAGCATGCGCTGCGCTTCGTGCGGCGTGTAGCCGCCGATCTCCGGCGTGCCGGTGCCCGGCGCGAAGGCGGGATCGAGGCCGTCGACATCGAAGCTGACATAGGTTGGACCGCTGCCCACGACGCGGCGCGCCTCGGCGATCACCTTTTCGACGCCGAGGTCGAAATATTCCTCGATGGTGATCACCCGCATGCCTTGGTCGACCGCCCACTGGTTGTCGCCGCGCTTGTACATCGAACCGCGGATGCCGATCTGCACCACGCGCCTGGGATCGAGCAGCCCCTCTTCCACAGCGCGGCGGAACGGCGTGCCATGGGTGTATTTGTAGCCACCGAAATAGGTATCCCAGGTGTCGCTGTGGGCATCGAAATGGACCATGCCTAGTGGCCGCGCCCTGTCGGCGATGGCGCGCATGATAGGCAGCGTGATGAGATGATCGCCGCCGGCCGACAGCGGAATGGTGCCGGCGGCGTG
>CALFRN010000129.1 GCA_937919085.1 uncultured Reyranella sp. | reverse complement strand
GCGTGCATGATCGCCGCAGTACGCTCGGCGATCATGATGGTGGGGGCGTTGGTATTGCCGCCCACCAGCGTCGGCATGATCGAGGCATCGACAACGCGCAGGCCCTCGACGCCGCGCACCAGCAGCTTGTCGTCGACGACGGCCATGTTGTCGGTGCTCGGGCCCATCCTGCAGGTCCCGACCGGGTGATAGATCGTCTCGCACCTGGCGCGGATCCATTGTTCGAGTTCGGCGTCGGACTTCGCCGTGGCACCCGGCTGCAGTTCCTCGGCGCGGTAGGGATCGAGGCCCGACTGGGCGAAAATATCGCGACCCATCTTGACGCCGGCGATCAGCGTGTCGAGGTCGCGCCGCTCGGCCAGGTAGTTGGCGTCGATCAGCGGCGAAGCCTTGGGGTCGCTGCTGCGCAGCCGGATGGTGCCGGTGCTCTCGGGCCGCAGCGCACAGACGTGCAGGCTATAACCGTTCTTGTTCAGCTTGGTGCGGCCGTGATCCATCACCAGCACGGGCAGGAAATGGAGCTGGACGTCGGGCGCCGCCAGACCCGGACGCGTGCGCAGGAAGCCGCCCGACTCGGCGATCGGCGAGGTGCCGGGTCCCTTCTTGCTCACCACGTACTGGAACAGGGAGGCCAGTTTGTTGGCGGTGTCGTAGGTGTCGCGCGTTTTGCAGAACTGCAGCAGCGCCGCGTCGAGATGGTCCTGCAGGTTGTGGCCGACGCCGGGAAGATCGTGCACTGGCGTGATGCCGAGTGATTTCACGTGGTCGGCCGGACCGACGCCGGAGAGCAGCAGCAGCTGCGGTGAATTCACGGCACCGCCGCACAGGATGACCTCGCGGTTGGCGCGCGCAACCTCGTCCCGGCCATCGATGACATAGCGCACGCCCATGGCGCGGTTGCCGTCGAAGATGATCCGCTCGACCAGCGCGTTGGTGATGATCTCGACGTGGGCATTGCCGCGCGCCACCGCCGGCCGCAGATAGGCGCTGGCGGTACTCCAGCGCCGCTTGTCCTTCTGCGTCACCTGGTAATAGCCGACGCCATCCTGTTCGGCACCGTTGAAGTCGGTGACACGCTTGTGGCCAGCCTGCTCGCCGGCTGTGAGGAAGGCCTCGTTGAGCCTGCTGGGGTCGGTCTGGTCGGCGACGTTGAGCGGACCGCCGGCGCCGTGGAAATCGTCGGCGCCGCGCTCGTTGTTCTCGGCCTTCTTGAAGTAGGGCAGGACGTCGTTGTAGCTCCAGCCCTCGTTGCCGAGTTGGCGCCACTGGTCATAGTCCCAGGCATGGCCGCGCACATAGAGCATGGCGTTGATCGAGGACGAGCCACCCAGCGTCTTGCCGCGTGGCCAGTACATGCGCCGGTCGTTGCAGTGCTTCTGCGGCGTGGTCTCATAGTGCCAGTTGTAGGGTGATTTCTCGCCGAGGCTGGCGAAGCCCGCCGGCATCTTGAGCATGAACGACTTGTCGGGGCCGCCGGCCTCGAGGATCAGGATCCGCAGTCCATCCTTTTCGGCGAGACGGTTGGCGATGGTGCAGCCGGCCGATCCGGCGCCGATGATGACGTAGTCGTAGAGCGACAGCGCAGACATTGACGTTCCCTAGGGCAGACGGTTTTCGATCACGGTGAACACCGGACGGGCGGAAATGGGCGACAAAAACCCGCCGCCGTCCAGTGGAAAGACGCTGCGTGTAATCGAGTCGCCGACGTTGCCACCAATGGCATGGGCCTCGTGCGGCCGGATTTCGACAACGATGTCGCAGTGTCCAGCACCGCGGTTGAGATTGCTCAGCGTGGTGCCACTGCCGTTGCGCGAGGCGCAGATCAGGTCGCCGACCTCGGGCGGCCGGCTGGCCGGTGGATGCGGGATCAAGACCGCGCCAGGCTGACGCGCCCGCTCGATCATTCGCTCGACATAAATCGTGTGGGTCTGGCTGGGGCAGAACAAGTTGCGCGGCACGCCGGCGCTGGCGATGTCCCACGAGATGAATGCGGCCGACCAGGGAATGTCGGTGAGGCCGCTGCGGCCGGACTTGTCGACCGCGCGCCAATAATCGGTGATGCGCTCCGGGGCGTCGCGTTCCTTGACGCCGAGTTGTTCGGTGCGCGGCGGCGCGGTGGTCGAGTAGGTGACGACCTGGCGTCCGAAGCGCGCCCATTCGCCGACGGCCAGCAGCACCATCGATGTCTTGGCGCTCGCGGTGGGCGGCGGCGCCTCGGGCTTCCACGATGATGGCGGGCAGGGGCCGAGCGGCGCCAGTCCGGCAGCCGACTTGGGTGCCGGTGCCATGGATGTCTGGGGCGCGCACGCGGCAACCGAGCAGGCGGCCATCGACAGGAGAGCCAGGATCGTCCGCCGCCGCATTTTGATCTCGATGTTTACCAGCGGCCCACGCCGCCGATCACCAGGGTGGGGACGCCGGCGGTGTGGCTTTTGATGGTGAAGACCTGACTGCCCGGGCGGCGGCCGTCGCGCGCGGCGGTGACCTCGACGCCGGCGGCCTTGAGACGCGCGTTGGCTTTGGCAACGTCGGGCACGCGCCAAGCCAGACCCCACAGCCGGTCGGGACCGCCGGACACGCCCTTCTTCAGGTCGTGAGAGACCTCGACCACGAGGTCGCCGCAGCGGAAGAACAGCAGCCGCACGCCCCACTGGGGATTGCTGCGGTCGAGGCGCAGGTCGAGCCCCAGCCGCCCGGCATAGAAGGCGACGGCGCGCTCGGGATCAGGCGTGCGGATCACGACATGGTCGAGTGCCGAGACGCAGGTCGCCTCATCGGCCGCGAGCGGCGAGGGCGCCGCGTTGCCTTTCGCAGTGAGTTCGACAGGCACGCCATGGCCGGCGAAGGCCAGCGTGCCGCCCTCGCGCGTGGCGGTCACGGCCCGTCGCTCGAGCAACTTGGCGGCCTCGTCGAGATCGGCGGTCGCGAATGCCATCGACTGCAGCCCCGCAGCGCCATCTGTGAAGGTCAGGCCGACATTGTCGGTGCGCAGGCCTCCATTCGTTGCGCGGCGACCGAGCAGCAACTCGTAGTCCGCCGCCGGTCCGCCGATCACGAGATGGTCGAGCGCGTCGATCATGGCGTCAGCCAATGCGCTTGAGATTCGCCTTGTAGTTCTGGCCGCGCACGACGTAGCTCTCGGCGCTCATGCGCAGCCGCGTGGCGTTCTCCTCATTGAGCTCGCGCACCACCTTGGCCGGCGAGCCGAAGATCACCGAGCGGTCGGGGAAGCTTTTGCCTTCGGTCACCACCGCGCCGGCGCCGACCAGGCAATCCTTGCCGATCACCGATCGGTTCAGCACCACGGCCTGGATGCCGATCAGGGCGCCGTCGCCCACGGTGCAGCCGTGCAGCATCACCTGATGGCCCACCGTCACGCCCTTGCCGATGGTGAGCGGCGCGCCGGGGTCGGTGTGCAGCACGCAGCCTTCCTGGATGTTGCTGTCGTCGCCGATCACGATCGGTTCGTTATCGCCGCGCAGCACCGCGCCGAACCAGATGTTCACGCGCTCGCCCAGGATCACCGAGCCGATGATCGTGGCCTCCTCGGCGATGTAGCAGGATGCCGGGATCACCGGCTTGCGGTCGCCCAATTGATAGATCGCCATTTCGCTCCCTTCCGTTTACGTAAACCCACATTGACGTTTACGTAAACGTTAACTATAAACCTTGCATCATGTCCGCCGCCGCCCCGCCGGCCGCCTCTGCGGCCAAGAGCCCTGCCATTCGCGACTCTCAGCGCATCTATAGCATCGCCGAGCTGGCGCGCGAGTTCGCGGTGACATCGCGCACCATCCGCTTCTACGAGGACGAGGGGCTGATCAAGCCGCGCCGCCAGGGGCTGCAGCGGCTCTACAGCGCCGGTGATCGCGCCCGGCTGAGCTGGATCCTGCGCGGCAAGCGGCTGGGCTTCACCTTGGCCGAGATCAAGGAACTGCTCGATCTCTACAATGTCGATCGCACCGGCCTGCAGCAGATGCGTGAGTTGCTGCGCCGCTCCCGATTGCATATCGAGGAACTCGAGCGCCGCAAGGCTGATCTCGACGCCCAGATCGGCGAATTCAAGGATGTCGAGATGCACGTCGCGGCCGAGCTGCGCCAGCGCGGCGTCGATCCGGAAGGCGACTGAACCACAAAGCACTGGCAAGAAACTCACGGAGGAAATCATGGCCGTCTACAAGGCGCCGCTGAAAGACATCCAGTTCGTGTTGAACGAGGTGCTCGACGTCTCGCAGCTCGCCAAGCTGCCGGGCTACGAGGACGCCACGCCCGACACCATCCACGCCATCGTCGAGGAAGCGGCCAAGCTCTGTGAAAACGTCCTTTTCCCGCTCAACCGCTCGGGTGACGAAGAGGGCTGCAGCTACGAAAACGGCGTCGTGCGCACACCCAAAGGATTCAAAGAGGCCTACAAGCAGTTCGCCGGGGGCGGTTGGACCTCCGTCACCTGCGATCCCGCCTACGGCGGCCAGGGCCTGCCGGCGACCGTGGGCTTCGCGCTCACCGAAATGTTCACCGCCTCGAACCAGGCCTTCGCGATGTACCCGGGGTTGAGCCACGGCGCATACGAGGCGCTGTCGCGGCACGGCTCGGACGCGTTGAAGAAGCTCTACCTGCCCAAGCTCACTGACGGCACCTGGTCGGGCACGATGTGCCTGACCGAGCCCCAGTGCGGCACCGACCTCGGCCTGATCCGCACCAAGGCTGAGCCGCAGGCCGACGGCAGCTATTCCATCACCGGTACCAAGATATTCATCTCGGCCGGCGAGCACGATCTCACCGAGAACATCATCCACCTCGTGCTGGCGCGCCTGCCGGATGCACCGGGCGGCACCAAGGGCATCTCGCTCTTCCTGGTCCCGAAGTTCGTGCCCAGGGCGGACGGCAGCATCGGCGAGCGCAACGGCATCCGCTGCGGCGCCGTCGAACACAAGATGGGCATCAAGGCCAACGCCACCTGTGTCATGAACCTCGACGGTGCCCGGGGCTGGCTGGTCGGTGAGTTGAACAAGGGCATGCCCGCCATGTTCGTGATGATGAATGCCGCCCGGCTCGGCGTCGGCATGCAGGGCCTCGGTATCGCCGAAACCTCCTATCAAAGTGCCGTCGCCTATGCCCGCGATCGCCTGCAGGGCCGCTCGCTGACCGGACCGAAGAACGCCAAGGGCCCGGCCGATGCCATCATCGTGCATCCCGACGTGCGGCGCATGCTGATGATCCAGAAGTCCTTCACCGAGGCCGCCCGCGCGCTGGCCCTGTGGGTCGGCCTGCTGATCGACGAGGCGCATAGTCATCCCGACAAGGACAGGCGCGAAGCCGCCGACGACCTGATCCAGATGCTGACGCCGATCATCAAGGCGCACTTCACCGACATGGGCAGCGAATGCGCCAACCTCGCGGTGCAGACCTACGGCGGCCACGGCTTCATCCGCGAGAACGGCGTCGAGCAGCTCGTGCGCGACGCCCGCATCACCCAGCTCTACGAGGGCACCAACGGCATCCAGGCACTCGACCTGGTTGGCCGCAAGCTGCCGATGAAGGGCGGTGCCGCCGCGCAGCGCCTGCTGGGCGAGATCGCGGGCTTCGTCGCCAAGCACAAGGCCGACGACAAGATGAAGGAATTCGTCGAGCCGCTGGAGAAGGCGCTTGGCCGCGTCCAGGATGCCGCGCTCTATCTGATGCAGAACGCCATGAAGAACCCGGATGAGGCCGGGGCTGCCGCGACCGACCTGCTTCGCTTGATGGCGCTCACCGCCATGGCCTTCATGTGGAACCGCATCGTCGTAGCGGCTCACAAGGGACTGGCCGCCGGCAACGACAATGCCTTCTACGAGGCCAAGCTTACGACCGCCCGGTTCTACATGGCGCGCGTGCTGCCGCAGACGACGTCGCTCAACCACCAGATCAAGGCGGGCGCCGCCACCGTGATGGCGCTGCCGGCCGAGGCGTTCTGAGTCCTCCAGACCGCGCGCGCCCCGCGCGCGGTCCGCATGAGCATGATAAACGACGAAGGTCCAATTACCTCCCGCAGCCTGCTTGCGCTGCAGGCGTTCGAACTCGCGACCCGTGCCGGTTCGTTCAAAGCTGCGGCGGAACAACTGCACATCACCTCCTCGGCGGTCAGCCATCGCATCGCCGGACTCGAAAAGATGCTCGGCGAAAAACTGTTCGAGCGCGGGCCGCGCGGCGTCGTGCCGTCGCCGGCCGGCCGGTTGCTGGCCGCCACCACCGGTCGCGCCTTCGGCGATCTGTCACGTGCACTGGCGCGGCAGTCGGCCGGTAGCCAGAGGCTGCGCGTCTCTGCGGTGCCGATCTTCGCCTCGCACTGGCTGCTGCCGCGGCTTGGCCAGTTTCTCAGCCTCCATCCCGATATCGAACTGCAGGTCGAGGCCAGCCCGCGCATGGCCGACATGGAAGCCGGTCTCGTCGATGCCGCACTTCGTTACGGCGACGGCCAGTGGCCTGGCATCGCCGCCGAACATGTCATGTCACTTAATTATGTCCCGGTCGCCTCGCCGGCGCTGGCCCGCCGTCTCCGGTTGCGGACGCCGGCCGACCTGCAGCGGGCACCGCTCGTGCGCGTCGCCCCATTCGGTACCTCGTGGACCGACTGGGCGAGCGGGGCCGGCCTTGATCCGGCGACGTTTGCGCCGCAACCGGGCCGACGTAAAAGCCTTCAGGTCGACGGCATGGGCGCGTCGCTGCGCGCGGCGGCTCACGGCCTCGGCGTGGCGCTGGTCTTCGATCCGCTGGTCGACAGCGAGATCGCCGCCGGCACGCTGCTGCGGGTCGGACCCGCAGTCCCGGCGCGCGGCCAGATCTGGTTCGCCTGCCGGCCGCGTGAAAGCGGTCTGCCGGCGATCCGCGCGCTGCGGCGCTGGCTGCAGGCGGAACTCGCGGCGGGCTGAATGCCATTCACGGTGCGTGCCGCGTGTTGCGTTTGTCGGAGCGGGGGCCGCTGCCGTTAGATCGGCGCCATGGATCTCACGCTCGCCGCCCGCGACGGCACAAAGCTCGCCGCCACCCTCTTCGAGCCGAACACGCCCAACGGCGGTGCAGTACTGCTGAACAGCGGCACCGGCATCGCCCGCCAGTTCTATGGCGCCTTCGCCGCCCATCTCGCGTCGCGCGGCTTTGCCGTGCTGACCTATGACTATCGCGGCATCGGTGGATCCGCGTCTCCCGCCGGGGCCTCCATGGAGGACTGGGGCGCCGTCGATCAGGCCTCGATGCTCGACCATCTGGCGCGGCTCGCGCCGGGCGCATCGCGGGCGGTGATCGGCCATTCGTTCGGCGGCCAGGTGCTGGGTCTTGCCGACAACATCGCGGGTGTACGTGCCGCCGTCCTGATCTGCAGCCAGAGCGGTCACTGGCGGCACTGGCCGCGTGGCCGGAGGCGGCTGCGCATGCTGGCGCTGTGGTGGCTGCTCATTCCCGGCCTGACCGCGCTCACCGGACGCTTTCCAGGATCGTGGGTAGGTACCGCCAACCTGCCCGCCGGCGTTGCCCGAAGCTGGGCACGCTGGGGACGCTCGCCGCACTACGTTTGCGATACGTTCGGCAGGCCGCTGCGTCCGCACAATGACAAGGTGACGTGTCCCGTCCGGTGGCTGAGTTTCAGCGACGATCCCATCGCACCCTACGGTGCCGTCGAAGCCCTGCGGTCCTACTACCCCAAGGCGGCCGTCGAACGCCTTCATCTCGCGCCTGCCGATCTCGACGTTGAGGCGGTCGGCCATTTCGGCTTCTTCCGCAAGTCGATGCCGCGCCGCCCGTGGGATGAAATTGCCGATTGGCTCTACGACCAGATGCGGCAGACTGGCCCCCAGCCCGAGTTGGAGGAAGCGCCCGCATGTCCGAACCGCACGTTCTCGCCGAGGTCAAAGACGGTATCGGCTGGCTGACGCTCAACCGGCCGGAGCAGCTCAACGCGCTCTCGATGGAGATGCGCGATCTGCTGATCGAACACAGCGCGAAGTTCGAGAAGGATCCGGCCGTGCGCTGCGTCGTGATCCGCGGTGCCGGCACGCATTTCATGGCCGGCGGCGACATCCGCGGCTTCCACAAGTCACTGACGACCGAGAAGGAGGCGCACCTCGCCGGCTTCGAGATGCGCGTGGTCAAGGCGCACCAGGCGATCTACCAGATCCGCCGCATGCAGAAGCCGGTGCTGGCGTCTGTGCAGGGTGCTGCCGCAGGCTTCGGCCTGTCGCTGATCCTGAACTGCGACCTCGCCATCGCCAGCGACGATTCGTTTTTCACGCTCGCCTACCGCCACATCGGCCTCTCGGCCGACGGCGGTGCGACCTATTTCCTGCCGCGTGTCGTGGGCGAACGGAAGGCACTCGAGATCGCGCTGCTGGGCGAGAGATTCAGCGCCGCCGAAGCCAAGACCAACAACATTCTGAACTGGGTGGTGCCCAAGGATCAGCTTGTGGCCGAGACCGCGAAGATGGCCCGCAAGCTCGCCGACGGTCCGACGTTTGCTCTCGGCGTCGCCAAGAGCCTGATCCGCAATTCATTCGACAACTCATGGGACGAGCATTCCCACCGCGAGGCCGAGGGCCTCGCCGCCTGCGCCGCGACCGAAGATCATTTTGAAGGCCTCAATGCCTTCCTCGAGAAGCGCAAGGCGGCGTTCAAGGGGAAGTGAAGACGCGCCGGTCAGTCGGCGGGCGGCAGCGGCTGCGCGTCGAGCCATTGGCGCGCCGTGTGGAGTTCGCGGAAAATCGCCAAGGGCCGCGTCACTCGCGCTGCTGCGGCAAACATCTCGGCCTGGGCATGGCTTTCGTCGGAAGCCGCGACGATCGCCACCGGCCCAACCTGGCCATGTTGCGCGTAATAGACGACGCGCGAACCCAGAGCCTTCAGGTTCTCCGCGTTGAGGGCGTGCGGCGTGTGGGTGATCTCGAAGATCTTGCGGTACGACATGGCGCCGTCGGCGGTGATGCCGGCGAAATATCTTTCGATGTCGGCCACCGTCACGTCGTCCTTGGCAACGGCGATGACCAGCCGGGCAGCGTGGGAAATCGTCCAGTGAACGGGCATGGCTCGACGCTATCATCCGGGAGCCGCTGTCGTCACGGAAGGACGTTTGCGCCGCTGCTGCGAAAACCTACAATCCAGCATTAAGGAAACCGGAGGCTGATCATGCAGGACCGTCACATCGGCGACGTTCGCGTCACCCGCATCGAGGAGCAGATGGGGCCGGG
>CALFRN010000128.1 GCA_937919085.1 uncultured Reyranella sp. | reverse complement strand
TCGGCTCTATGCCGATGCCCTGCGCCAGGACTGCCTGCACCACGGCTTTGCGGGCCCGCTGCCGGCCGCGGAAGGCGTGGATGCTCACTCGCACCATGGCGCGTACACGCCTCTCGATGGAGGGATCGCCTTCGCTCTGCAGGGCACTTTTGACCTGTGCCAGGGCGGCTTTGAGTTCCCGGCGCGCTCGCCGCGCGAGGTCTGGATGTACCTGTTTGCGCCGCCGGGCTGGCGTCCGGACGGTGAGGAATTGACCGCGGCGAAGCTCAAGAAGCGGACCGGACTCGTCGCCTCGCCGCCTGCTCAGCCGGCCATGACGTAATCTTCCTTGAGCCTTCTCCTTCCTGCGAACAAAGTGCGCAGGAAGGAGAATGCCGATGGCCAGGGACAAGGTCTGCGTCGTAATCGGCGCGGGTGATGCTACGGGCGGCGCCATTGCGCGGCGCTTCGCCCGCGAGGGTTATACCGCGGTGGTCACGCGCCGCACCGCCGACAAGCTGCAACACCTGGTGGCCGAGATCACCAGGGAAGGCGGCAAGGTCCATCCCTTCGGATCTGACGCCCGCGACGAGACGCAGGTGGTCGAACTCTTCCGGCAGATCGAAACCGAGATCGGCGATATCGAAGTCTTCGTCTTCAACATCGGCGGCAACGTCCGATTCGACATCCGTGACACCACGGCACGTGTCTACCGCAAGGTCTGGGAGATGACGGCCTTCGCCGGCTTCCTGACGGCACGGGAAGCCGCCAAGGCGATGGCGCCGCGCCAGAAAGGCACCATGATCTTCACCGGCGCCACGGCCAGCCTGCGTGGTGGTCACGGCTTCTCGGCCTTCGCCGGCGGCAAGCATGCGGTGCGGGCGCTGGCGCAGTCGATGGCGCGCGAGCTGGGGCCGCAGAACATCCATGTCGCCCATGTCGTGATCGACGGCGCCATCGATACCGAATGGATCAAGGCCAACTTCCCCGAACGCTACAACGCCGGTTCTGACGCCATCCTGGCGCCCGACGACATCGCCGAGACCTACTGGCAGCTCCACCGCCAGAAGCGCAGTGCCTGGACCTTCGAGATGGATATCAGGCCGTGGAAGGAAAGCTGGTGACGCGGTCATGAGCTTCGAGCAGATCGAACTTTTCGGCGTCTTCGGCCTGGTGCTGGCGATGCTGCTGTGGGGACGTTTTCGCCACGACCTGGTAGCGGCCAGCGGTCTCATGCTGGCGGTCGTTCTGGGCCTAGTGCCGTCAGACGATGCCTTTTCAGGTTTCTCCAGTCCGGCGGTAGTGGTGGTGGCGCTGGTGCTGGTCGCCTCGCGCGCCTTCGAGAACTCCGGGGCGCTTTCGCTGGTGACGCGCGGCCTGGTGCGCGAGGGACGCAGTGTCGGCGCTCATATCGCGATCGTGAGCGGCGTCGGCGCGCTGCTGTCGAGCGTGATCAACAACGTGGCCGCGCTGGCTCTGCTGATGCCGCTCGACATCAAGGCGGCGCGGGCCGCCGGTCGGGCGCCGTCGCAGACGCTGATGCCTCTTGCCTTCGCAGCCATACTGGGCGGCATGGTGACCCTGATCGGCACGCCACCCAACATCCTGGCTTCCAGCATCCGACAGGAGAAGCTCGGACAGCCTTATCAGATGTTCGATTTCGCGCCGGCCGGCCTCGCCATCGCGCTGGCCGGCATCGTCTTCGTGACCCTGATCGGCCGTCGCCTGCTGGTGGCGCGTGCCGATCCGGCGCCGCCGTCGGGCCAGGCTGCTTCGTTCAAGGCCGAGCTCGATGTTCCCGAGGAGTCACCGGCGATCGGCCGGATCGTGGCCGAACTCGACGATGACGCCGAACGCGCCGATCTGCTGGTGCTGGGCGTGGTTCGCGACGGCAGCTCGCACTATGGCCAGGCGCGGCGCATGGAGTTGAAGCAGGGCGACATTCTGCTGGTCGAGGGCGCGACTGACGCCATTGCCGAATTCATCAAGCTCGTGGGCCTGCACGAGGCGGTGCCCGAGGAGAAGGTCGACGGGACGGCGGAAGCCGATGCCGCAGTGGGAAAAGGCGAGGAAGAAGAGGACGAGAAGGAAGAAAAGCCCAAGCCGACGCCGACCATCGTCGAGGCCGTGGTGCGCACCGATTCGCGCCTCGCGGGCCGCTCGGCGGTCGATATCGACCTGCGCCGCCGCTTCGGCGTCACCCTGCTCGGCATCTCGCGCGCCGGCGCTTTCGTCGAGGGTGCGGTGCGCGGCCGCGTCGTCCAGCCTGGTGACCTCCTGCTGCTGGCTGGCGCCGGTACGGCGCGCAGCGCGACGCTCAGCATGTTGGGCGTGATCGCGGTCGGGGAGGCGAGCGTGGCGCCGGTCAGCCGCCGCAAGATCGCCATCGCCGTTGGCCTGTTCGCCGCCGCCATCGCGGTGGCGAGCTTCGGCCTGCTTTCCTTCACCGTCGCCATCGCCATCGCCGTCGCCGGCTACGCCGCCACCAACCTGGTGCCGGCCCGCGAATTCTACGAGCAGATCGAATGGCCGGTGGTCGTCATGCTGGCCTGCCTGCTGCCGATCGGTGCCGCCTTCGATCGGGTCGGCGGCACGGCGCTGGTCGCCGACGCTATCCTCTTCGTGACAAAGGGCCCGCCCGCCGTGGTCGCCTTGGTCGTTCTGATGGTCGCCGTCATGACGCTGTCGGACGTGCTGAACAACGTCGCCACCATGGTGATCGCGGGGCCGCTGGCCATCGAGCTGGCGCAAAGGCTCGGGGTCAATCCTGATACCTTCCTGATGGGTTCGGCGATTGCCGCCTCCTGCGCCTTCCTGACTCCGATCGGGCACCAGAACAACACGCTGGTCATGGGCCCGGGCGGCTATCGCTTCTCCGACTACTGGCGCATGGGCCTGCCGCTGGAGATCGTTGTGCTGGTCGTCGGCGTGCCGGCGCTGCTGCTGTTCTGGCCGCTGTAGCGGCGCGGCCCGCCCTTGCTCTAGCGACATCCTTATCGCGATGAGGTGACCCGGTGGTCGCCTGTGGCGATTACGGGAACGTCGGCGTGCGGCCGGCGTTATGCTGGTCAATGGGATCCCCTTTATGTTGACGGTCGAGCAGGTCACGCTCTTCGCGCTGTTCGCCACCATCCTCGGCCTGCTGCTGTGGGGCCGCCTGCGGCACGATCTGGTGGCCGCAAGCGGCCTGCTGGCGGCGGTCGTTCTGGGCATCGTGCCGGCCGATGAGGCATTCTCTGGCTTCTCCGACCGCGCTGTCATCGTTGTCGGCCTCGTCCTGATCGCCTCGCGCGCCTTCGAGAATTCGGGTGCGCTCGATGTCGTGACCCAGCGCCTGTCGCACAAGAACCGCAGCGTACCGGTCCATATCCTGCTCGTGGGCGGCCTTGGCGCGGCGCTGTCGAGCCTGATGAACAACGTGGCGGCGCTGGCTCTGTTGATGCCATATGACATTCGTGCCGCGCGTGCGGCGGGCCGCGCGCCGGGCTTCACCCTGATGGCGCTGGCCTTCGCCACGGTCCTGGGTGGCATCGTCACCCTGATCGGCACGCCTGCCAATCTGATCGCCTCGGGCATTCGCCAGGACAGGCTGGGCGAGCCCTACCGCATGTTCGATTTCACGCCGGTCGGCCTGCCGGTCGCCGCGGCCGGCGTGCTGTTCATCGCCTTCGTGGGCTGGCGGCTGTTACCCCGGCGCGCCGACCCCGGGATCGGCCCGGGAGGCCACGCCGCGTCGTTCACGGCGGAACTGCAGGTGCCGGAGGAGTCCACCGTGATCGGCCGCGCCGTGGCCGGACTCGACGACGAGGCCGAACAGGCCGACCTGCTGATCCAGGGCGTGATGCGGCGGGGTCGCGTCCATTACGCCAGGGCGCGCCGCATGGTTCTGCAGGCCGGTGACGTCCTTCTGGTCGAAGGCGCCACCGACGCGATCGCGGCCTTCATCAAACTCGTCGACCTGCAAGACAGGTCCGCCGTCGCCGATACGGCGGGGGACACCGAGCCCGAAGCCGGCAAGGAGACTCAGGAGGAGGCCGCCGAGGTCGAGGAAGCGGCGCGGGCGCCGACCATCGTCGAGGCTGTCGTGCGCACCGATTCACGCCTGGCCGGCCGGACCGCCGTCGATCTCGACCTGCGCAGCCGCTTTGGCGTCACCCTGCTCGCGGTGTCGCGCGCGGGTGCGTTTGTGAACGGTGGCGTGCGCAACCGTTCGGTGGCGCCGGGCGACCTGTTGCTCCTGGCCGGCGCCGGTACCGCGCGGCGCGCGACACTGGAGCAGCTCGGCGTCATCGCCGTCGGTGCAGCGAGCGTCGCATCTGCCGACCGCTCGCGCATCGCGATCGCCGTCGGCTTCTTCGCCGCCGCCCTCATCGCCGCGGTGACCGGCGCGCTGCCCTTCACCATCGCACTGGCGATCGCCGTGGCGGGGTACGCCGCCACCAGGCTCGTGCCGGCGCGTGAGTTCTACGAGCAGGTAGACTGGCCGGTGATTGTCATGCTGGCGTGCCTGCTGCCGCTTGGGGCCGCTTTCGACAAGCTGGGCGGCACTGCCCTGATGGCCGATGCCGTGGTCTGGGCCACGCAGGGCCAGTCGCCGATCCTTGCGCTGGTCGTGCTGATGATGGTCACCATGGCCTTGTCGGACGTGCTGAACAATGTCGCCAACATGGTTATTGCCGCACCCCTGGCCATCGAGCTGGCGCAGAGGCTGTCGGTCAATCCCGACACATTCCTTATGGGTGCCGTCATCGCCACGTCGTGTTCGTTCCTGACGCCGATCGGGCATCAGAACAATACGCTGGTCATGGGGCCGGGCGGCTACCGCTTCTCCGACTACTGGAAACTCGGCCTGCCGCTCGAGGCCGTGGTGCTGGTGGTCGGCGTGCCGGCGTTGCTGCTGTTCTGGCCGCTGTAGCGGCCAGCGGGGGCGCTATCGTCGCGCTTACTTCTTGGGCGTCGTTGCGGCACCGACTCCGGCGCCCACCGCGCCACCGACGATGGCGCCCGGCAGTACGCCCATGCCGGTGACGGCACCGACCGCCGCGCCCGAGCCGGCGCCGATCGCGCCGCCGGTCACGGCGCGCTGGCCCCATGTGTCGCCGCAGGCGGTGAGGCCGAGAAGTACGGAGGCAAGAACGATGAACCGGGTCATGACGCGAAACTCCCCATTGCGCTTCTGATGCGGTTGAGGATCATGCAGCGATGTGGCGCAAATGCGACTTCAATTCGACGTTTCGCGGCCGGTGAGTCTGCTCCTTGTTCAGCTTCAGGACCGGAGTCACATCGATGTCGCCGCAGATGAAACACCAGGCCGCCTTCACCGGTGACCCGGGACCGCGCAGAGCGCGCGGTCCCGAATCGCCGCTAGACCATTTCGACTTTGCCCGTGGTGAGATTGTAGACGCCGCCGACGACGCGAAGCTTACCGGCGGCGACCATGTCGGCCAGGATCGGCTTTGCCGCCATCAGGCGCTGGACGTTGTAGCGGACGTTGGCCACGACCGCGCGTTGCGCCAGGTCGGTGCCCGGCGTCTTCATGACCGGCTCGATGCCCGGCTTCAGCGCCGTCACCAGCCCGGCGATCGCGCCAGGCAGCTGGTTGCCCTTCTGCAGGGCTTCAACCGTCGCGTTGATGGCACCGCAGCTGGTGTGGCCCAGCACCATGATCACCTTGGTGCCGAGCACGGCGGCACCGAACTCGAGGCTGCCGAGCCCGTCGGGCGAGACGAAGTTGCCGGCGACGCGAACGACGAACAGCTCACCCGGCCCGCGGTCGAACGCCAGTTCCGGTGCCACCCGTGAATCGGCGCAGCTGAGAATCGCGGCAAACGGCTTCTGGCCCTGCGTGCGGGCGGCGCGGGTGGCGGAGAAGTCGCGTTCGTTCAATTTGCCCGAAACGTAGCGCGCGTTGCCTTCGACCAGCAGCTTGAGCGCGGCGTCAGGCGTGTCGGCTTCGCGCGCCGGCTGGGCCTGGGCGGTTCCCATCAGCGGCGCGGCGGCAAGCATTCCTGCGCTGGCGCCCACGAACAGGCGGCGAGACAACCCGTGCGACACTCCGGTAGCAAGACAGATGTTGCACATGGCGTTGTTCCCTTTTGTTTTGGTTCATGAAGCCGGAGCTATATCATCCGAGGATTCCGCCGGGAACCCCATGAGTGTAAATGCAGCCGACAGGTTTCACCCATTACTTGTGTGCATCGGGCCGACGCGGGACACTGAGGCCGGGCGATGACGCTGCAATGGAGGTAAAGCCGAGTGAACGACGATATCGAGATCTGGTTGATGTTCGCGCCGTTCTGGCTGCTGGGCATCGCCGCCCTCGTGGGCTCGGTCTGGCACATGATCCATTTCGCTATCGTGCACCGCCGCGCGCAGGCAGCGGGTCATGTGCGCAAGACCTCGTCTTCATCGGGCCGGCTGCAGTGGCATGAGCTGTCGCCCGACGGACGTCATCACCTCAAGCGCGCCCTGATCGCGATCGGCGCCTTCGCCGGTCTCTGCATCGGCGGTCTGGCGGTGGGCTTCGCGGCCGGGCTGCTGTTGCGGGCCTAGGAAGGACGACGCGGACCGACCATGTTGCGCCGGCCGCTGCTCCGCCGCCTCGCCTATGTCAGGCGCAACCGCTGCAGCGGTCTGCTGGGCGCGCTTGGCCTCTTCATCCTGGTCAGCCCGCTGCTTGCCGGCTCGGCGATCGGTGCAATGACTCTTGCCGCCAGCCTGGTGGCGATTCTCGTGCTTTCGGTCTGGGCCCTGCGCGTCCGCCGGCTCGCCTTGTGGTCGTTGTCGGTGCTCGCCTTCGTCACGGTGGACGTGCTGGTGGCCGATCGCATGGGCGCGGTCTGGATCCGCCCCCTCGCGCTTGCCGCCATCGCTGTCTTCCTCGGCACCGTCACCGTGGCCCTGCTGCGCTACGTGCTCGACCGTCGCCCCATCACCACCGACAAGGTCTTCGGCGCGGTCGCCGCCTATATCCTGATCGCCTTTTCCTTCGCCAGCCTGTTCGGCCTGCTGCAGATCTTTCAGCCCGATGCCTTCCATGCTGCGGTCGGCCGCGGGCCCGACGGCCGCCTCGCCTGGCCGGACCTGATGTATTTTTCCTTCACCGTGCTGACCTCGACCGGCTTCGGCGAGATCACGCCCGGCAGCCACATGGCGCGCAACCTGGTGGTGATCGAGCAGATCCTGGGTGTGATGTACGTGGCCTTCCTGGTTGCCCGGCTGGCCAACATGTACGGCACCCGGCGGCAGGAGCGTTGACGGGCCGGAGTGCAGACGGGAGAGAAGCCAGATGCCGTTCGATGCCGATCTCGCCGACCGCCTGCGCCTCGTGATGAAGCGCCGCGCCGGCATTTCCGAAAAGAAGATGTTCGGCGGCATCTGCTGGATGCGGCGCGGCAACATGCTGTGCGGCGTTGAGGTCGGCCGCTACATGTTCCGTGTTGGGCCCGCACTCGAGGCCGAGGCGCTGGCGCGCAAGGGCGCGCGGCCGATGGATATCACCGGCCGGCCGATGCGTGGCTTCGTCTGGGTCGATGCCGGGGCCGCGCCCGAGCCTGAACTGCGGCGCTGGGTCGATCTCGCCATGCGCTTTGTCGGCAAACTGCCGGCGAAGTAGGGCGGGGACAGAGGCCTCTCGGCCGCTATACTGGCGGCCTGCAAAAGAGGATACGCCATGACCAACGCCGCCGCCGTCGAACGCTGGGACGCCATCGTCATCGGTGCCGGCCTGTCGGGCATGTACCAGCTCCTGAAGCTCAGGCAGATGGGCTTCAAGGCCCGCGTCTACGAAGCCGGTGGCGGCGTCGGCGGCACCTGGTACTGGAACCGCTATCCCGGCGCGCGCTTCGATTCGGAGAGCTGGACCTATGGCTTTTCATTCTCGCCCGAGGTGCTGAAGGAATGGGACTGGAAGGAGCATTTCTCCGGCCAGCCCGAGAATTTGCGCTACTGCGAGTTCCTCGCCGACAAGTTCGACCTGCGCCGTGACATAACCTTCAACGCGCGCGTGAAAGCCGCGCACTGGGACGAGGGCGCCAACGAATGGGTGGTCGCGTTCGAGGACGGCGGCCGCGCCCGCAGCCGTTTCCTGATCACTGCCATCGGCCCGCTGTCGTCGCCGACCATGCCGGTGATCCCGGGCATAAAGGACTTCACGGGCGAGTCCTTTCACACCGGCCTGTGGCCGCATCATCCCGTGAGCTTCGCGAACAAGCGCGTCGCGGTGATCGGCACCGGCGCCTCGGGCGTTCAGGCCATCACCGAGATCGCCAAGACCGTGGGCCACCTCACGGTGTTCCAGCGCACGCCCAACTGGTGCACGCCGCTGCGCAACAGCCGGATCGAGCCCGAGACGATGGCCGGCATCCGCGCCCGCTATGCCGAGATCTTCGCCCAGTGCCGCGAGAACTGGGGCTGCTTCGTCCATGCCGCCGATCCGCGCCATTCGACCGACGTGACGCCGGAAGAGCGCGACGCCTTCTTCGAGAAGCTCTACGCCCTGCCGGGCTTTGCCTTTTGGCAGGGCAATTTCCGCGACGTGCTGATGGACAAGGCCGCCAACGACGCCATGACCGCGTTCGTCACCAGGAAGATCCGTGCGCGCCTGAACGACCAGAAGATCGCCGACAAGCTGATCCCGACCAACCACGGCTACGGCACGCGCCGCGTGCCGCTCGAGAGCGGCTACTTCGAGGTCTACAACCAGCCCAACGTGAAGCTGGTCGATATCCGCGAGACGCCGATCGAACGCATCACCGAAAAGGGCCTCCGGACCGGCGGCGCCGAGTACGAATTCGACATGATCATCTACGCCACCGGCTTCGACGCCATCACCGGCGCCTTCGACCGCATCGACTTCCAGGGCCGCAACGGCGAGAAGCTGCGCGACAAATGGGCCGACGGGCCTCACACCTATCTCGGGCTGAACGTCGCGGGCTTTCCCAACCTGCTGACGCTCGTTGGCCCGCACAATGCCGCGACCTTCTGCAACCTGCCGCGCTGCATCGAACAGAACGTCGAATTCGTGAGCGAGCTGCTGGGCTGGATGCGCGAGCATGGCAAGACGCGCATCGAGGCGACGCCGGACGCCGAGACGACCTGGACCGCCCATGTACACGACACCGCCTCGCGGCTGCTGCTGACCCAGGTCGATTCATGGATGACCGGCGTCAACAAGAATGTCCCCGGCCGCCTGAAGCGCACCTTCATGGCCTATGCCGGCGGCGCGCCGAAGTACCGCCAGAAGTGCGAGGAAATCGCCGCCAACGGCTACGAGGGATTCGCGTTGAGGTAGCCTTTTCCTCTCTTCGCGGTTTCCGCGAAGGGAGGAGAAGGGTCACCGCGCCCCGCGCACCAGCCGGCCCGGTAGCGCGCCGGTGAACTCCCCGTCGCGATAGGTGACGTGGCCGCCCACGATCGTGGCGCGATAGCCCTCGGCCTTCTGCTCCAGCCGCCGTCCGCCGCCCGGCAGGCTGTGCACCGGATGCGGTGCCGCGACCTTCAGCCGGTCGAGGTCGATCACGTTGATATCCGCCTTGTAGCCGGCGGCGATGCGGCCGCGATCGCCCAGCCCCACCATGTTGGCCGGCACGTCGGTGAGCTGGCGGATCGCCCACGGCAGCGACCAGTGCTCGCCCTTGCGGTCGCGCGTCCAGTAGGTGAGGGCGTGCGTGGTGTAGCTGGCATCGCAGATCAGCCCGTAGTGCGCGCCGCCGTCGCCCAGCGCCATCACCGTATGCTCGTGGCGCAGCATCGCCGCCATGTTGGCGTCGGAACAGTCGGTGTAGTTGGCGCCGGGATGGAACAGGATGGTGCGGCCGTCGCCGCCCACCAGCAGGTCGTAGGCGAGTTCGAGCGGCGGGATGCCGAGTGCGGCCGCCCGCGCATCGAGCCGCTCGGCGGCCGGCGGCGTATAATTCGGCGGATCGCCCAGCACGAACATGTTGCCGACGCTGCGCATGAACGCCAGCATCTGCGGGTTGCGGTAGGCCGGCTCCTCCATGAGAAGCCGCGCCCGCATCGCCGGCTCGCGCAGCCGCGCCAGCTTCTGCTCGAGCGGCATGCCCTCGACCTCGCGATAGCCCGGGCAGGTCGAGAACGGATTGAACGACAGTTCCAGCCCGTAGAGCAGCGCCACCGGCCGCGCCGAGACCTGGCCGCGGATGGCCAGGCCATCGCGCTGGGCGCGCTCGATCTCGGCCAGCAGGGTCTGCCAGCGGTTGGGATAGATCGAGATGTCGAGCAGCGTGAACGAAAGCGGCCGGCCCGAGGCTTCGACCAGGCGGCGCAGCATGGCGAACTCGGTCGAGCCCTCGCTCGTCGTGTCGGCGAAATCGTCGAGCAGCTGGATCACGCCCTTGCCGGCGCGGCCCAGGCCGCGGGCGATCGCCGTCAGTTCCTCCTCGGCGGCGGTGATGGTGGGCGTGAGCACGCCTTCCGACGTGCGGTGAAACAGCGAGCGCGAGGTCGAGAAGCCCAGCGCGCCCGCGTTCACGCCTTCCTCGACCAGCGCGCTCATCGCCGCCATGTCCTGCGCGGTCGCCGGCTCGCGCTCGACGCCGCGCTGGCCCATCACGAAGACGCGCACCGGCGCGTGCGGCACCTGCGTCGCGAAGTCGATGTCGCAGCGCCGGGCCGCCAGCGCGTCGAGATAGTCGGGGAAGCTCTGCCAGTTCCACGGCACGCCCTCGCGCATCACCAGCTCGGGAATGTCCTCGACGCCTTCCATGACCTTCATCAGCGTGTCGCGGTCGGCGGGCCGGCAGGGCGCGAAGCCGACGCCGCAGTTGCCCATCAGCACCGTCGTCACGCCATGGCCGGAGGACGGCGTGAACCGCTCGTCCCAGGTCGCCTGCCCGTCATAGTGGGTATGGACGTCGACGAAGCCCGGCGTCACCGCGAGTCCCTTGGCGTCGATCTCCTCGCGGCCCACGCCGGCCACGCGGCCGACCGCGGCGATCTTGCCGTCCTGCAGCGCGACGTCGGCTTCGCGCGGCTCATTGCCGGTGCCGTCGAACAAGGTGCCGCCGCGCACCACGAGATCGAATGGGGCAGCCATGGCTTCCTCCTGCGAGAGTCGGTTGCGTA
>CALFRN010000127.1 GCA_937919085.1 uncultured Reyranella sp. | reverse complement strand
TCCATGGTCGGGCCGATAAGCGGCCCGCGCGACAGCAGAAACGAGACGTAGAGCGCATCGTTGAGGCCGACGACGCCACAGAAGGCCGCGGCAACCCGAAGATCGATCCGCGACAAAGAATTCATGGCCGTGGAATTATTCGTTGTGCCAGGCCGTGAAATCCTGGATCGGCGCACGTTCGGTGATCAGGCAGTTGGGTACCGCGTCGGGATCGGCGTGGCCCAGCGCCAGGCCGCAGATCACGATCTGGTCGTCCGGCATCCTGAGTTCGCGACGCACGACGTGCTGGTAACGGCTGAAGGCCGCCTGCGGGCAGGTATGCAGGCCCTTTTCGCGCGCCAGAAGCATGAGCTGGTCGAGGAAAATGCCGCAGTCGATCCACTGGCCGTTGCCCATGCGGCGCTCGACGCTCAGGATCATGCCGACCGGCGCATCGAAGAAATCATAGTTCTTGCGGAACTGCTTCAACATGCCGGCGGCATCGCCGCGCGGCACGTCGAGCAGCGTATAGAGTTGCTTGCCGACCAGCTTGCGGCGGGCATCGTAGACCGGCGTGAATTCCTTGGGGTAGACGTCGTACTCGGCACCCGGTCCATTGTCGCCGTCGTCCATCGCTTTCAGGATCGCCGCAGACAGACGCGAGCGGGCCGTGCCCATGGTGATCTGAAGTTTCCACGGCTGCAGATTGCCGTTGGAGGCCGCGCGGTTGGCGTTGGTGACGATCCATTCGATGTCGGCCTTCGATACCGGGTCCGGCTTGAAGACCCGCATCGAGCGGCGCGAATTGATGGCTTCGGATACACGCATGAACGGTTAGCTCCGGTTGAGATGACGGCGCAGGAAGTCGAACAGTTTCCGCCGCGCGATGGCATTCTGCTGCTCGGTGAAATAATGGGTCGCGCCCGCGACGACGAAGGCTTCGGCGTCCTTTCCGTGGTCGCGCAACGCGTCGGCCATGGCAAGCGTTTGTGCGACCGGCACATTCTCGTCGCGATCGCCGTGGATCAGCAGCACAGGCACGTCGATCTGCGCGACACGCAGGATCGGCGACCGCACCGGCAGCCCTTCGGGTCCGCAAAGATCGTCGAGATAGTCGCGTATGAAAGGATTGGCCTCGCGCCAGCGCGCCAGGTCGGTCGGCGCGAAGAACGATGCCACGGTCTTCACGGGCGGCTTGTGGGCCGCAGCCAGCAGCGCCACCTGGCCGCCCATCGAGGCACCGACCAGGCCGATGCGATCGCGGTCGACCAGCGGCCGCTTGGCGAACCAGTCGACGGCTGCCAGCACGTCGAGCGGCTGGCGGAGGCCCTGGTCGTTCTCACCTTCGGAGCCAAGCCAGCCGCGCAGCGACAGCGCCAGGGCGGCGTAGCCGTTGGCCGCGGCGGCACGCGCCAGTCCCGCCATGTTGTGGGCGTGGCCGGCGAAGCCGTGCAGCAGCACCAGCGCGGGATAGGGCGGCGTGCCGGCCTGCGGCTTGAAGAAGTAGCCACCGAGGCTGACGCCATGGCCCGGCACCCGCACCAGCTCGGCGTCCGGGAGATCGGGCAAATCGTCCCAGCGGTGTGCAACCTCGATCGGCACGCCGTCGGGGTCGCGGAAGCCGACCGAGTAGTAGCCAGGCGCAAAATAGTCGAGTTCCTTGGGCGGCTGCAGGATCTGTGCTCCGGCGTCGCGCAGCTCGGCATGGACCTGATCGACCTGGGCGCGACTCTCGGCCGATACGGCAAGCCACAGCGCGCCGGGCCCGTAGGAGACGCCATCCTTGGCCTGGCGCATGACGAAATGATCGTAGCCGCGCGACCACATCACCCGGTCGGGGCTTGCCCAGACGCGTTGGAACCCCAGCATCGGCAGCCACAGGCGATGGAACGCCACGGAACGGGCAAGATCGCTCACCTCGATCGCGGCACCGGCGAACGACGAGCGTGGTCGCATCAGGTCACAGGCAGGCCGAGCGCGCGCAACTCGTCGCGCCGCAGATGTTCCTCGCCGGCGAGGAAGAATTCGTCGAGTTGCGGCGGCTTCACCTGAGTGCCGGCCAGCATCGCATGCGCCTGGCCGCGATGGTGGATCTGATGCTGGAAGAGATGTTCCAGGATCGACGCCACGGACGTGGAGGGCGGCGTGCGATTGGGCCGCGGCAGGACAAGACCGTCGACCAGCGTAACTTCGGTCTGGCGCTCGCAGAAGGTGAGCAGGCGCCGGTCGCTGGCGACCTGGGCCTCGTGGAGCGCGGCGGCGTCGGCGAAGTCCGGCGGCAGGTCGTCATAGCGGTCGAGCACCGTCGGATCGCGCTCAAGCGCGTCGATGTAATAGGTGTCAACCCAGAGGTTGTGGTTCAGCGTGGCGCGAAGCGAGGGGAAGAAGCTGGTGCGGGCTGCGGCGAACTCCGCCGGCGAGAGTGCCGTGCAGGCGGAGAGCAGCCGGTGGTTCGCCCAGATGTTGTTGCGGGCCATGGCGACGAAGTGGCCGGCAAGCCCCCCTCCTCGAGAAGGCGTCGCCACGGTTGCTCTCCCGTCACTCAGGCCGCGTGCGCCAGATTGCGCAGCACGTAGTGCAGCACGCCGCCGTTCTTGAAGTATTCGACCTCCTCGGCGGTATCGATGCGGCAGGTCAGGATGATCTTCTCGCTGGTGCCGTCACGGCGATGGATGGTGAGCGGTACGTCCATGCCGACCTTGAGTCCGCCGTCGATGCCCTCGACGTCGAAGCTCTCGGTGCCGACGAGGTTGAGCGTCTTGCGCGTCATGCCGTCCTTGAACTGCAGCGGCAGCACGCCCATGCCGACCAGATTGGAGCGATGGATGCGTTCGAAGGTCTCGCAGACCACCGCCTTCACGCCGAGCAGGTTCACACCCTTGGCGGCCCAGTCGCGCGAGCTGCCGGTGCCGTATTCCTTGCCGGCGATCAGAATCTGCGGCGTGTGCTCCTTGCGGTAGCGCATCGCCACGTCGTAGATCGGCTCGGCCTGGTCGGACTGCCAGTGATGGGTGAAGCCGCCTTCGACGCCCGGCACCATCTCGTTCTTGAGACGGATGTTGGCGAAGGTGCCGCGCATCATCACTTCGTGATTGCCGCGGCGCGTGCCGTACTGATTGAAGTCCTTCGGCGCCACGCCTTCTTCCTGCAGGTAGGCCCCGGCCGGGCTGTCCTTGCGAATCGATCCGGCCGGCGAGATATGGTCGGTGGTGATCGAGTCGCCGAACTGTCCGAGCGGGCGCGCACCGGTGATGTTGGAGATCGAGCCGGGGATCTTGCCCATGCCTTCGAAGTAGGGCGGATTGCGCACATAGGTCGACTTGTCGTCCCAGGCGTAGGTCAGGCTGGGCTTGGTCTTGATGCTGCGCCAGAAGCGATCGCCCTTGAAGACGTCGGCGTAGCGCTTCTTGAACGCCTTGGTGGTGACGAACTTGTCGACGACTTTCTGGACTTCCATGTTCGAGGGCCAGAGATCCTTCAGGTAGACCGGCTTGCCGCCCTTGCCAGTGCCGATCGGATCCTTTGTGATGTCGATCTTCATCGAGCCTGCCAGCGCGTAGATGACCACCAGCATCGGCGAGGCGAGATAATTGGCGCGGGTCAGCGGATTGACGCGGCCTTCGAAGTTGCGGTTGCCCGACAACACCGAACAGACCACCAGGTCGCCATCGCCGATCGCCTTGGTGACGGGTTCGGGCAGCGGGCCGGAGTTGCCGATGCAGGAGGTGCAGCCATAGCCCACCAGATTGTAGCCGATCTTGTTGAGGTCCTTCTGCAGGCCAGAGGCCTCCAGATACTCGGTCACGACCTGCGAGCCCGGGGCCAGCGACGTCTTCACCCACGGCTTGACCTTCAGGCCGTGCTTCACCGCGTTGCGGGCGATCAGGCCGGCGCCCAGCATGACGTAGGGGTTCGACGTATTGGTGCAGGAGGTGATGGCGGCAATCACCACGTCGCCGTGGCCGACGTCGTAGTCGGCACCGTCCGGTTTGATGCGCTTGCCGGTGTCCTTGCGGTCGAATTCCTTTTCCATGTTGGCCACGAACTGATGCGCAGCCTCCGACAACGGCACGCGGTCCTGCGGCCGCTTCGGCCCGGCCAGGCTGGGGACGATATCGCCGAGGTCGAGTGAGAGCGTGTCGGTGAAGATCGGATCGGCCGCTTTCTTGTTCCGCCACAGCCCCTGCTTCTTGGCATAGGCCTCGGTGAGCTTGGCCGCCTCGCCGCGGTTGGTGGTCTTGAGATAGCCGAGCGTGATGCCGTCGACCGGGAAGAAGCCGCAGGTGGCGCCGTATTCCGGCGCCATGTTGGCGATGGTGGCGCGGTTGGCGAGCGGCAGGTCATCGAGGCCGTCGCCGTAGAATTCGACGAACTTGCTGACCACGCCCTTCTTGCGCAGCATCTGCGTGACGGTGAGCACGAGATCGGTCGCGGTCGCGCCCTCGGGCAGCTTGCCGGTCAGCTTGAACCCCACGACATCGGGGATCACCATCGGCTGCGCCTGGCCGAGCATGGCGGCCTCGGCCTCGATGCCGCCGACGCCCCAGCCCAGCACGCCGAGGCCATTCACCATCGTGGTGTGGCTGTCGGTGCCGACCAGCGTGTCGGGGTAGGCGACTGTCTCCTTGCCGTCCTTCCGGGTCCACACGACCTGCGAGAGATACTCGAGGTTCACCTGGTGGCAGATGCCGGTGCCCGGTGGCACGACACGGAAGTTGTCGAACGCCATCGCGCCCCAGCGCAGGAACTGATAGCGCTCGAGGTTGCGCTCGTACTCGAGCTTCACGTTGGCGCCGAAGGCGCTCGTGTTGCCGAAATTGTCGACGATCACCGAATGGTCGATAACGAGGTCGACGGGCACCAGCGGGTTGATCTTCTTGGCGTCGCCGCCCAGCTTGCCCATGGCATCGCGCATGGCCGCGAGATCGACCACCGCCGGCACGCCGGTAAAGTCCTGCATCAGCACGCGCGCCGGCCGGAAATTGATCTCCTTGGTCGACTTGCCGCCGTTCTTCAGCCAATCGGCGAAGGCGGCAATGTCGGCCTTCTTGACGGTGGTGCCGTCCTCGTGACGGACGAGGTTCTCGAGCAGGACGCGCAACGAGAAGGGCAGGCGGCTGAGGTCGCCGATCTCCTTCTCGACCGCCTTGAGGCTGAAATAGGTGTAGGTCTTGGCGCCGACCTTCAGCGTCTTGCGGGCCTTGAAGCTGTTGGGATGCGCGGCGGCCATCGTCGGGTACTCCTAAGGGGGCGAATTCATGCGGACGGGTGGCAAAATAGGGGTACGGACCGGCGCAGGCAATCGGCGGATGCAGACACCCGGTCGTTGTGCCAGATTGCGTCGATGCACTGGGCTCTGGTGAAGGCAGTTGTGGCTTTTGCGGTGCTCGTGGCGCCTGCCGCCGAGGCGCTGGCCCAGCCAAATTCCATCGATTGGGGCCTCTCGGCGCGGCAGTTCGAGCAACGGTCCGGGGGCAACTCGGATCTGTTCGGCCGTCCGGACGGTGCCGCCACGACGCACAAGGCCACCTTGGATGCACTCGACAAGATTCTGTCGAGTTCCCGGCTTTCTGCCTTCGATCGCTCGCTCTATCTCGGCATCCGCGCCTACCAGTTGAGTCGGCTCGGGCGCGAGGCCGACAGCCTGAGGGACGTCACCGAAATGGCAAAGGCGCTGCCCGAAGGCTGGCCGGCCGTGCTTGCCGGCATCGTGCCGGAGCTGGCGGGCGGCGGCGACCGGGCGGCGGCATTGCGGACCCTGGATTACGGGCTGCAGCGCAGGCCTGGCGATCCGCGGCTGGCGATCGGCCAGGCGCAGGTCTACCTGCAGCTCGCCGAATTCGACCGCGCGCTCGATCTGCTCGATCTCGCACTGGCCGGCGCCACGACGAGCCCCGACCGACGTGCGGCGCTGTTTGTCCGCGGCCATGCCGATTTCGACCTCGGCCGCTACGGCGAGGCTGCCGCCGACTTCGACGCCTCCCTGGTGGGGAACCCGACGCTGAAGTCGCGCATGCCGTCACTGCTTTGGCGGTATGCCGCCCAGGTCCGCGCCAAACGCGAGGCGCGTTCGGCGCTCGCCAGGGATCTCGACAACGAGAACCTCGACGAATGGCCGGGGCCGATCGCCAAGTTTCTGTTGGGCAGGATTCCCGCTGGCGAACTCGAGGTCGCCGCCGAAACCGGCGAGGCCGCCAAGCGCGCCAACGGCAAGTGCCCGGCGGCGTTCTTCATCGCCATCGACGCTGTCCGCCGTGGCGCCAGACAACGGGCGCGCGAACAGCTTCAGCTCGCCCAGGCGCGCTGTCCGACGGTTTCCGAGTTCAACTGGGCGGCATCGAGCGAACTGAAGCGGCTTTAATCCACGAGCGCCAGCGGTGCCACGAAGCGGGTGATCTCCGACAGAACGTAGGCTGACTGCTGCAGATGGGGGGCATGGCCGCAATCGGGCACCAGGCGGGTCTCGCAATAGCCGCCGACCTTTCCGGCAATGATGCCGAGTTGCAGCTCGCTGCCATAGTCGTCGTCCTCGCCCTGGATCGCCTGCACCGGCACCAGGACACCCGGCAGCCGCCCGTTGGCGTCCATTGGCTCGAAGCCCGGCGCCAGCCAGGCGTCCGACCATAGACGGAAACAGCCGTCGACATTGTCGCCGTGGTACCGGGTGAGCCGCTCGCGCAGGCCAAGTGTGGCAAAGGTCTCGCGGGCGCGCCGGATGGTGTCTATGCAGACCGGTTCGTTGATGGCGTGCGCCGCCAGGGCCACGACCGCACGCAGGGGCGCGGGATCTTTCGCGGCGTAGTTGAGCGCGATCGTGCCGCCGTCGCTGTGGCCGATCAGTACGCAATCCTCGACGCCCAGCCGGGCGAGCAGGCGCGGCAACACCGCGTCGGCCTCGATCTCCATATAGCGGACGCCAGGATCGGACGGCCACGGGCTGGAGCGGCCGTAGCCGGTGCGGTCATAGACGATGCCGGTGCAGCGCGTCGCGTCGCACAGCTTCTGCGGAAAGTCCCGCCACATCTCGATGCAGCCCAGCCCTTCGTGCAGAAAAATCAGAGTCGTGCGCTCGAACCCGTCGCCCTTGGCCGGTATCAGCCGGCGGATGCGCAGGCGGCGGTCGTCGAGGTCGATGAATTCGTCGTGAAGGGGCATCGGTCATTTTTCGGGGCGCTGCGGGCTGCGGTCAAGGTAGCTCCGCGTCTCGACCGCCCGGATTCGGTGGCTGGCTTGACCGGCCCGAGACAGTTATGGCTATCTGCCTGACGAAATCGCCGCGATGGAAAATGAACGGCGAGCGCAGGGAGCGCGAGGCAGGGATGACGACGGGTACGGCTGACACCGCAACCGATGCTGGAGACACGTTTCCGAAGCTGTTGGCTGCGCATGCCCGCGCGGATGCCGCTCGGCCCGCCTACCGGGAAAAAGAGCATGGCATCTGGCAGACTTATGCTTGGGGCCATGTCGCGCACCAGGTCGGCCTTCTTGCGGCCGGCCTCGCCGACCTTGGATTTCGCCGTGGCGACCGGCTGATCGTCGTCGGCGACAATCGGCCCCGGCTGTACTGGTCGATGTGCGCCGCACAGTCGCTCGGTGGTGTGCCGGTGCCGGTCTATCAGGACTCGGTGACCGAGGAACTTGCCTACGTGGTGGAGCACGCCGGCGCCCGTTTCGCCCTCGCCGAGAATCAGGAGCAGGTCGACAAGCTCCTGGCGATCCAGAAGAAGGTTCCGTCGCTCAGCGTGATCTTCTACGACGATCCGCGCGGCATGCGGCACTATAGCCAGCTTCAGTCCTATGCCGAGGTACAGGAGCGCGGCGCCCGGCTGCTGGCGGCGGCGCCCGATATGGTCGCGGCCGAGGTCGCGAAGGGGCATGGCTCGGACGACGCCATCATGCTTTATACCTCGGGCACGACCGGTCGGCCCAAGGGCGCGTTGCTGAGCTACGACAATCTCATCTGGGCGGCCCGCGCCGGTGCCGAGTTCGACGGACTCAGAGCCGGCGATGAACTGCTGTCCTACCTGCCGATGGCCTGGGTGGGCGACCACATCTTTTCCTACGCCCAGTGCTATGTCGTCGGCCTGGTCGTCAATTGCCCGGAATCGGCCGCCACCGTGATGATCGATCTGCGCGAGATCGGCCCGACCTATTATTTTGCGCCGCCGCGTGTGCTCGAAAACCTGATCACCCAGGTCGCCATCCGCATGGAGGATGCCGGGTTCCTCAAGCGCCGGATGTTCCAGTACTTCATGACCCTGGCACGTCGTGTCGGGCCGCTGCTGCTCGACGGCCGGCCGGTGCCGCTCGTCGATCGGATGCTCTATGCGGTCGGCAACGCGCTGATCTACGGGCCACTCAAGAACACGCTGGGCATGAGCCGCGTGCGCGTTGCCTACACCGCGGGAGAGGCGGTGGGCCCGGAGATCTTCAACTTCTTCCGCGCGCTCGGCGTCAACATGAAGCAGCTCTACGGGCAGACCGAGGCTTCGGTGTTTCTCACCATCCATCCCAACGGCGAGGTCTACCCCGAGACGGTCGGCAAGCCGGTGTCCAAGGTCGAATTGCGGATCGCCGACTCGGGCGAGGTGCTCTATCGCAGCCCCGGCGTGTTCAGGGAGTATTACAAGAACCCCGAGGCGACCAACGACACCAAGACGGCCGACGGCTGGGTGCACACCGGCGACGCCGGCTATCTCGACGATCGCGGCCACCTGCGTATCATCGATCGCGCCAAGGACGTCGGAAAACTGAAGGACGGTACGCTGTTCGCGCCGAAGTTCATCGAGAACAAGCTGAAGTTCTATCCGCACGTCAACGAGGCGGTCGCGTTCGGCGACGGCTGCGACTTTGTCACCCTCTTCGTCAACATCGACATGGTCGCCGTCGGCGATTGGGCCGAGCGGCGAAACCTCTCCTACGCCAGCTATCAGGAACTGGCCGGGCGATCCGAGGTCTACGATCTGATCCAGGGCGAGATCGAGCAGGTCAATCGCGATCTTGCCTCCGATCCGCGCATGGCGGGCGCCCAGATCCGCCGCTTCCTCGTCCTGCACAAGGCGCTCGAGGCGGACGACGGGGAACTCACGCGAACCAACAAGGTCCGGCGCGGTTTCATCCATGAGCGCTACAAGCCCCTGGTCGATGCGCTTTACGGCGGCGCGAAGAATGCGCACATCAAGGTCGACGTCACATTCGAGGATGGTCGCAAGGGCACCATCGAGGGCGACGTCCAGATTCGCGATCTGGCGCCCCAGCCGGCGGCGCGGCCGGCACTCAGGAAGGCGAGCTGAGCCCGATGGACAGTCGCCTGCGCTCCTTTCCGGATGTGCTGCTTTCGGTCGAGAACATCAGCCTGTCATTCGGCGGCGTGAACGCGCTCACCGACATCAGCTTCGACATCGCCAAGGGCGAGGTCCGCGCCATCATCGGCCCCAATGGCGCCGGCAAGTCCTCGATGCTGAATTGCATCAACGGCTTCTATCATCCGCAGCACGGCGCCATCACCTACAAGGGCGTACGGCGCAACCAGATGAAGCCGCACGAGGCAGCCGAGCAGGGCATCGCGCGGACCTTCCAGAACATCGCCCTGTTCAGGGGCATGTCGACGCTCGACAACATCATGACCGGCCGCAACCTGCGCATGAAGACCGGCCTGTTGTGGCAGGCACTGCATATCGGTCCAGCCCGCCGCGAAGAGATCGAGCACCGCAAGGCGGTCGAGCGGATCATCGAGTTTCTCGAAATCCAGCACATCCGCAAGGCGCCGGTCGGGACCCTTCCCTACGGCCTGCAAAAGCGCGTCGAGCTCGGCCGGGCGCTCGCCGCCGAGCCCGAGTTGTTGCTTCTCGACGAGCCGATGGCCGGCATGAACATCGAGGAAAAGCAGGATATGTGCCGCTTCATCCTCGACGTGAACGACGAATTCGGCACCACGATCTGCCTGATCGAGCATGACATGAGCGTGGTGATGGACATCTCCGACCGTGTCGTCGTCCTCGACTACGGCCGCAAGATCGGCGACGGCACGCCCGACGAGATCAAGAAGAACGAGGCGGTCATCACGGCCTATCTCGGCGTTGGCCACTGAGCGGAGATTACATGCTTGGCCCGTTCCTCGAGACCCTGATCGGCGGACTTCTGACTGGCGTCCTCTATTCGCTGGTGGCGCTGGGTTTCGTACTGATCTTCAAGGCGTCCGGCGTCTTCAACTTCGCTCAGGGCGCCATGGTGCTGTTCGCGGCGCTGACGGTCGCCAGGCTGACCGACGAGATCGACGGCAAGGCCCTCGGACTGGAGCACTTCGTCATCGCAGCGGCGGTCCTAGGTGCCGCGCTGGCGCTGGTCGGCTGGTACGCATGGCGCGAATACGTCGCCCGCGGCTCGGGGCCGGGCGAACGCCGCAGACTGGCACTGCTCGCCGCGGGCGGGGCTCTGATCGGCGGCGTCATCGCCTTCGCCTACGGCAAGGGCGCATGGCCGCTGTGGGTGGCGCTGGCTGCCACGGCGTCGATCATGGGACTGCTCGCCTACGCCATCGAGCGTCTCGTGCTGCGTCATCTGGTGAACCAGGAAGGCATCATCCTGTTTATGGCGACGCTCGGTATCGCCAATTTCCTCGATGGCTTCGGCCAAACTCTCTGGGGCAGCGACATCTACACGATCAATCTCGGCCTGCCGAAGGACCCGATCTTTCTCTTCGAAGGGGTCTTCCCGGGAGGCCTGCTGATCGATCCGGCCGAGCTCTTCGCCGCCGGCATCGCCGCGGTGCTCGTCGTGGTGCTCGCGGTCTTCTTCCAGAAGACCCGCGTCGGCCGGGCGCTGCGGGCCGTGGCCGACGATCATGCCGCCGCCCAGTCGGTCGGTATCCCGCTCAACACCATCTGGCTGATCGTGTGGACGGTGGCGGGACTGGTGGCGCTCGCCGCCGGCGTCATCTGGGGGGCCAAGCTCGGCGTGCAGTTCTCCATCTCGCTGATCGCCCTCAAGGCGTTGCCGGTCCTGATCCTTGGCGGCTTCACGTCGGTGCCTGGCGCCATCATCGGCGGCCTGATCATCGGCGCCGGCGAGAAGCTGTCCGAGATCTTCCTGGCGCCGATCCTGGTGCAGGCGTTCGATCTTGCCGGCGGCGGCATCGAGAACTGGTTCGCCTACATGCTGGCCCTGATTTTCCTGCTGTTCAGGCCGCAGGGTCTGTTCGGCGAACGCATCATCGAACGGGTATGAGAAGGCGAGTGTAGGCGATGCTTTACCGCGAGGCCGGCCAGTTCAAGACCGACTATGCCGCCGACCAGCAGATCTTCCCGATCCTGCAGGACCGCATCTTCGTGTTCGGTGTCATCGCCGCGGCGTTCGCGATCGTGCCGGCGATCGCCAGCGAATATCTCTACACCGAAATCCTCATTCCATTCCTGATCCTGTCGCTGGCCGCGATCGGGCTGAACATCCTGGTTGGCTACTGCGGCCAGGTTTCGCTCGGCACCGGCGGCTTCATGGCCGTCGGCGCCTACGCCGCCTACAACCTCTGGCTCCGCGTGCCGGAGGCCAACAACCTGGTCGTGGTCTTCCTGTTCGGCGGCCTGATGGCTGCCGCCGTCGGCATCCTGTTCGGTCTGCCGTCGCTCAGGATCAAGGGCTTCTATCTCGCCGTGGCCACCCTGGCCTCGCAGTTCTTCCTCGACTGGCTGTTCGCCCGCGTGAAGTGGCTGACCAACTACACGCCATCCGGGTCGGTGGCGGTGGGCGACCTTCACGTCTTCGGCTGGCGCATCGACGGGCCCGCCGATCGCTACCTCCTGATCCTCGGCATGGTGGTGGTCGCCACGATTGTCGCCAAGAACCTGGTGCGCGGCCATATCGGACGTTCCTGGATGGCGATCCGCGATATGGACATCGCCGCCGAGATCATCGGTTTCCGGCCGCTGCGCACCAAGTTGCTGGCCTTCGCGGTGAGCTCGTTCTTCATCGGCGTGGCCGGTGCGATGTGGGGCTTCCTGCGGCTCGGTTCGTGGGAGCCGCTGGCGTTCGACATCAACCGGTCGTTTCAGATCCTGTTCATGGTCATCATCGGCGGGCTGGGCTCCCTGGTCGGCAGCTTCATGGGGGCGGCCTTCATCGTCTTGACGCCGGTCCTGCTCAACCAGCTGCCGGGCTGGCTCGGGGTCAACATGTCGACCGCCATGATCAGCCATCTCGAATTCATGGTGTTCGGCGCGATGATCGTCTTCTTTCTGATCGTCGAGCCGCATGGCCTGGCGCGGCTCTGGGCGGTTGCGAAGGAGAAACTGCGGCTCTGGCCGTTCCCGCATTGATCCACTAGGCTCATTGGCAAGGATGGCCGGCAAGGACCGTCCACAACTTCAAGGAGGAACACGATGAGACTCGGAAAAGCAGCGCTACTTGGCGCGGCGATCGCGGCAGCCGGATTGACGGTTGCGGCGAGCGCGCAGGCCCAGAATGAGCAGTTCATTCCCGGGCTGGTCTACCGTACCGGTGCCTACGCCCCGAACGGCATCCCGTTCGCCAACGGCGTGGCCGACTATTATGCCCTGGTCAACGAGCGTGACGGTGGCATCAACGGCGTAAAAATTCTCTACGAGGAATGCGATACCGGCTACGCCACCGACCGTGGCGTGGAATGCTACGAGCGCCTCAAGAACAAGGGACCGACCGGCGCCGCCTATTTCAATCCGCTCAGCACCGGCATCACCTTCGCGCTCACCGAGAAGGCGCCGGTCGACAAGATCCCGATCATCTCGATGGGCTACGGCCGCTCGGAATCCCGCGATGGCAGCGTGTTCCAGTGGAACTTCCCGCTGCTCGGCACCTACTGGTCCGCCGCCGATATCATCATGCAGCACATCGGTCTGAAGGAAGGCGGCTTCGACAAGCTCAAGGGCAAGAAGATCGCGCTGGTCTATCACGACTCGCCCTACGGCAAGGAGCCGATCGCGCTCCTCGAGGAGCGGGCGAAGATGCACGGCTTCGAATTCATGCCTCTGCCCGTCACCCATCCGGGTGTCGAGCAGAAGGCGACATGGCTGCAGATCCGCCAGAAGCGCCCAGACTACGTCCTGCTGTGGGGTTGGGGCATCATGAACTCGACTGCCATCAAGGAGGCGGTGGCCGTGGGTTTCCCGCGCGAGAAGATCTTCGGCGTCTGGTGGTCGGGTGCCGAGCCCGACGTGCGTCCGGCCGAGGGCGGCGCCAAGGGCTATCAGGCCGCCATGCTGCAGCATGGCTCAGGCCAGTTCGGCGTTCATGCCGAACTCAAGAAGTACCTCTACGACAAGGGCAAGGGCGTCGCGAAATGGGAAGAGACCGACGAGGTCCTCTACAATCGCGGCCTCGTCAACGCCATGCTGGGCGTCGAGTCGATCCGCACCGCGATGAAGAAGTACGGCAACAAGCCGATGACCGGCGAGCAGGTCCGTTGGGGAATCGAGCATCTCGATCTCAGCGCGGCGCGGCTGAAGGAGCTTGGCTTCGACGGCATGCTGCAGCCGCTCAAGGTCACCTGCTCCGATCACGAAGGCACGCGAGCCGGCCGCATCCAGCAATGGGACGGCAAGAAGTGGGTCGTGGTGTCCGACTGGTACCAGTCGGATGACAAGGTCATCAAGCCGATGGTCGATGCTGCGGCCAAGAAGTATGCGGCGGAGAAGAAGCTTCCCGTCCGCGACTGCTCCAAGGAGAGCTGACGTCCAGCAGGAGTCGACCCCCTTGCCCTCGCGGGCGAGGGGGTCACCCTCATCCAGACAGGCATTGTACATGAGCGTCCCGGCCGCCGCGGCAACAGCCGCAGCCCACGTCATCGACGTCGTCAACATCGAGGTGATCTACAACCACGTCATCCTCGTGCTGAGGGGCGTGTCGCTGTCGGTGCCGGCCGGCAGCATCGTGGCGTTGCTCGGCGGCAACGGCGCCGGCAAGTCGACCACGCTGAAGGCGATCTCCAACCTGCTGCGCACCGAGCGCGGCGAAGTCACCAAGGGCCACATCCACTGCCGCGGCGAGCGCGTCGACGGGCTGACGCCCAACGACCTGGTGCAGCGCGGCGTTATCCAGGTCATGGAAGGCCGGCACTGCTTCGGCCACCTCACGGTCGAGGAGAACCTGCTGACCGGGGCCTTCATCCACGGCAACAAGCGCCGCCAGATCGCCGACGATCTCGAGAAGGTCTATCACTATTTCCCGCGCCTCAAGGAGAGGCGCTCGAGCCAGGCGGGGTACACCTCGGGCGGCGAGCAGCAGATGACGGCGATCGGCCGGGCGCTGATGAGCCGGCCGACCACGATCCTGCTCGACGAACCGTCGATGGGTCTCGCGCCGCAGCTCGTCGAGGAGATCTTCGAGATCGTGAAGAGCCTCAACGAGAAGGAAAAGGTCTCGATCCTGCTGGCCGAGCAGAACACCAGCGTGGCACTGCGCTACGCCCACTACGGCTACATCCTCGAGAACGGCCGGGTCGTGCTCGACGGCGACGCCGCCGCCTTGCGCGAGAACGAGGACGTGAAGGAATTCTACCTCGGGGTCGGCGGCGAGGGCCGCCGCTCGTTCCGCGACGTCAAGCACTACCGCCGGCGCAAGCGCTGGCTCTAGGACCGCGCCCTAAGCGCGGGCGAGCGTGCCCCACACCGCGAAGGCGAGCGGTGGCAGCGCGATGAGATCGAAGATCGCGATGGTGCGCAACGCGCCGGACGGGGTGCCGTAGAGCGCGTAATAGCCGAGGAACGCCACGACGTTGACCGCGGCGGCCACAAGCGCCGCCGGTCGCACCGGTATCGACCAGGTGGCCCACAGGCACAACGCACCGGCCAATGCCAGCAGCACCGCACGGTGACGCAGCAGCACCAGCAGCACGTCGTCGCCGGGCGCTATGCCGTAGAGCCGTGTCAGTGTTCCCGGAGCGAAGGCGGGCGCGATCGGCAGGAAATGGATGACGGCCACGAGGCCGAAGGCGAGGGCGGTCCACATGCCGGCACCGTGCGGGCGCGCCACTGCCGCGGCAATTACCGGTGAGGTAATGCCTATGCCGCCTTGCCTTCGGCAGCCACCTTCTTCGGGATCGGCGGCGCGAAGCGGAAGGCAGCGCCCAGCCGGTTCCAGGCGTTGATGGTGGCGATGGCGGTGCTCAGGAACACCAGTTCGCCTTCACTGAAGTGCCGGCGGACGGCGTCATAGGCCGCGTCCGGGACACTTTGGCCGGCCAGATGCGTCAGCGTCTCGGCCCAGGCCAGCGCCGCGCACTCGCGTTCGGAAAAGATGCCGGCCTCGGGCCAGGTCGCCACCAGGTCGAGCTTCTCCTGGGCGACGCCGAGCCTGCGCGAGACGTTGAGATGGATCTGCAGGCAGAAGGCGCAGTTGTTGATCTGCGAGACCCGCAGCTTGGCGAGTTCGACGATTTCCTTGTCGAGGCCAGACTCGTCGGCCGTCTTGCCCATGGCGAGCAGGGCGGCCTGGGCGGCGGGAGCGGTCTTGGCGAAACTGTCGTAGGCGATGCGGACGTTGGACATCGGGCGATCTCCGGGGTCTCTGGGCGTTCGCCGCAGGATATTAGAACTCTGATATTGTTTTCAAGACCGGCGGTCCGGTCTACGGTCCCGGGCAAATCGAGGGAAGCGCGCCATGTCCAAACACTACGACACGCTGGAAACCCGCTCGCCCGGGGAACGGGAGAAGGCGCTGATGCAGGCGCTGCCGCAGCAGATCGCCCACGCCAGGGCCAATGCACCGTTCTTTGCCGCGTGGCTGAAGGACGTCGATCCGGCATCCGTCACCTCGCGGGCGGCGCTTGCCCGGTTGCCGGTGCTGCGCAAGTCCATGCTGGGCGAGGTCCAGAAGAAGAATCCGCCGATGGGCGGCCTGATCGCCGTGCCGATGACCAAGGTGCGCCACGTCTTCATGTCGCCCGGCCCGATCTTCGAAATCGACACCGACGAGCCCGACTATTTCCGCGGCGCCCGCGCCATGCATGCCGCGGGCTTCCGGCCGGGCGATATCGTCTACAACACCTTCTCCTATCACCTCACGCCCGCCGGCATCATGATGGAGTCGGCGCTCCGCGCGCTGGGTTGCGCCGTGGTGCCGGGCGGCATCGGCAACACCGAGTTGCAGCTCGACGCCATCGCCGCCATCAGGCCCACGGGCTATGTCGGAACGCCGTCGTTCCTGAAGATCCTGATCGAAAAGGCGGCCGAGACGGCCAAGGACATCTCCTCGATCAAGCATGCCTTCGTCGGCGGCGAGGCGCTGCCGCCGTCGTTGCGCCAGATGTTCATCGACAAGGGCATGACCTGCCTGCAGAGCTACGGCACCGCCGATCTCGGGACCATCGCCTATGAATCGGAATCCCTCCAGGGCATGACCGTCGACGAGGGCGTGATCGTCGAGATCGTGCGGCCCGGCACCGGCGATCCGGTGCCCGAGGGCGACGTCGGCGAGGTGGTGGTCACCAGCTTCAACCGCGCCTATCCCCTGATCCGTTTCGGCACCGGCGACATGTCGGCGGTGCTTGCCGGTCCCAGCCCGTGCGGTCGCACCAACATGCGCATAAAGGGCTGGATGGGCCGCGCCGACCAGCGCACCAAGGTACGCGGCATGTTCGTCGATCCGGAGCAAATCGCCGAAATCGCCAAGAAGCATCCCGGCCTCGGCCGGTTGCGCCTGGTGATCGACTGGGTGAACCAGGCCGACGTCATGACGCTCAAGGTCGAGAGCGCCGAGGGGACGCCTGCGCTCGCCGAGGCGCTCGAAGCCACGGTCCGCACGGTCTGCAAGGTCGGCGGAAAGGTCGAATTCGCCAAGTCCGGCACTCTGGCCAACGACGGCAAGGTGATCGACGACGTCAGAAAGTACACGTGAGGGTGGGATGGAACTTGGATTGAACGGCAAGCGCGCGCTGGTGACCGGCTCGACCGCCGGCATCGGCTACGCCATCGCCAAGGGCCTGGCGGCCGAGGGCGCGCACGTGGTCCTGACGGGGCGGACCGAGGCCAGCGTCGATGTAGCGCTCGCGCGCCTGCGCCAGGCCGTGCCCGAGGCAAGGGCGAGCGGCGTCGCGGCGGATTGTGCCACGGCCGAAGGGGCCGCCACGGTGTTCGAGCGCGCGCCCGAACTCGACGTGCTGGTGAACAATCTCGGCATCTATGGACGCAAGCCCGCCTTCGAGATCGACGATGCCGAATGGCGGCGGTTCTTCGAGACCAATGTCATGGGCGGCGTGCGCTTCACCCGCCACTATGCGCAGGGCATGGCCAGGCGCGGCTGGGGCCGCGTGCTCTTCGTGTCGAGCGAATCGGCGCTCAATATCCCGCCGGAGATGATCCACTACGGCATGACCAAGACCGCCCAGCTCGCGGTTAGCCACGGCTTTGCCATGGAACTGGCGGGTACGGGCGTGACGGTAAACGCCCTGCTGCCAGGCCCCACCCATACCGAGAACACCGACCGGATGCGGGCCGAACGGGCGAAGGCGGCGGGCAAGACCGTCGCCGAGATCGAGGCCGACTTCATCGCCAATTTCCGCCCGACCTCGCTGATCCGGCGTTTCACCACGGCCGACGAGGTCGCCGCCCTGGGGGTCTACCTCTGCAGCGAGGTGGCGTCGGGAACCTCGGGTGCGGCGATGCGGGTCGACGGCGGCGTGGTCAACCAGATCATGTGAAAGCCGGTCTTCCCGGGTCGTGATACCGCCCGGCCCGGCGGGGGGGCGGGCCGCACTGGCAAATTCGCCACATTTCAATTATCTACTGGCTGTGCGGTCGCCCCCGAATCGCCGGGCTCTTCCGGTGGGTTTGCCTCCCCCCTCTCTCCGGGGCCCGTGCCAAGGAGGATATCTTGAAGAGACGCACATTCGTCTCCAGCTCGGCGGCATTGGCCGCCGCAGGCTTTGCCTTGCCGGCCTCGGCCGCGAGCATCAAACCCTATAGCTGGGATCTCAACCCACCGACCGACACGCGCGACAATTTCATCGCCTGGGGCAAGGCCCGCGGCGAGGACCCCGTGTTCCTCGGCCAGCGCTGGGACCGCTTCCAGGCGCTTGTGCGCAACAAGGACATCTGGGGTCCCGCCACCATCCGGGCGTTCCTGCTGACGCCGCGCGAGGAATTCGCCTCGGTCAATCCGGCGATCCACAAGCGCGCCTACGAGCACAACTTCCTCGACATAGGCTATGGCGTCACCATGTCAGGCCCGCATCTGCAGGGCCGCATGACCAACGTCATCGACGTCAAGCGCGGCGAGAAGGTGCTCGAGATCGGCACCGGCTCGGGCGTGCAGTCGGCCTATATCGCCAACCTGACCGAGAACGCCTACACGATCGAGATCATCGCCCCGCTCGCCCAGCGTACCCGTGCGCTCTACGACAAGCTGATCGACAAGGGCTACACCGAATACAAGCACATCAAGACCAAGAACGCCGACGGCTACTACGGCTGGGAAGAGGCGGGTCCGTTCGACAAGATCATCGTTACCTGCGGTATCGACCACGTGCCGCCGCCGCTGCTGCAGCAGCTCAAGACCGGCGGCCTGATGGTGATCCCGGTCGGCCCGCCCGGCGCGCAGCGCGTGCTCAAGGTCTCCAAGACGCAAGGGGCCGACGGATCGATCACCACCAGCCGCGAGGACATCTACGGCGGCAAGATCGTGCCGTTCGTTCCGTTCACCAAGCTCGATGGCGACAAGATCGCCGGCACGCACAACCGCTGACCCTTCTGGACCGCGAGCGGGACGCTCGCGGTCCGCAAGAACATGACCGTCTGCAACGACGGTCCAACAAGAAGCAACGGAGCCTCCCCCTTTGACCGTCTCCGTCGATCTCGACAATCGTCCGTCGCTTTCGTTCTACCTTTCCGTGGGCCTGGTCGCCGGCAGCATCATCGCGCTGCAGATCGGCATCATGCGCGTGTTCTCGGTCGGCAGCTGGGCGCATTTCGGCTCTCTGGTCGTCAGCCTCGCCATGTTCGGCTTCGGCCTCACCAGCGCGGTCATGTGCGTCGGCAAGGGCTGGTTCGAACGCCACTGGGAAGGCTCGATCAAGGGCGCGCTGCTGGCCTTCGGTCCGCTGATGGTGGTGTGCAACCTCGCCGCTCAGCAGGTGCCGTTCAACGCCATCTTCCTGATCTCCGACCCGATGCAGAAGTGGCGGCTGCTCGCCAACTTCGTGCTCTATTTCCTGCCGTTCCTGGCCGGCGCGCTCTATCTCGGCGTGGTGTTCCTGAAGGCGCAGAAGACCTTCAACCGCGTCTACTTCGCCGATCTCGTGGGCTCGGGCTTGTGCGGGCTCTCCGTCCTGCTCGCCATGTACTTCTTCCGGCCCGACGATCTCATCATGGCGCCGCTGCTGCTGTGGCTGGCCGGCGGCGTGCTGTGGTTCGTGTCGACCGGCGACCGCCGCGGCATCGCGGCCATCGTCGGTGTGGCCGTCCTGTCGGCGGTCGTGCACTACGCTGCCCCGCCGCTGCTCGGCATCCCCAAGCTCGCGGTCTCCGACTACAAGGGCGTGTCCTATGCCCGCAAGTTCCCTGACGCCGTGCGCACCTACGAGCGCGCGTCGCCGTTCGGATACCTGGAGGTCTACTCCAGCTCCTATCTCCATTTCGCGCCCGGCCAGTCCGACAACGCCGCCTTCAATCTCCCGAAGATGCCGGCCAACGCCTACCTCGGCCTCTATATCGATTCGGAAGGGCCGTCGGGCATCATCAAGAACCTGCCGGACGACGAGACCGCCTACTTCAAGTATCTGCCGATGTACTACCCGTACCTGCTCGAGAAGGACCCCAATACCTTCGTCGTGCAGTTCGGCGGTGGCATCTCGACCGCAGTGGCGCTGAAGTCCGGTTCCAGGCACGTGACGGTGGCCGAGGGCAATCCGGCGCTGCTGACGGCGTTCCGCGAGGACAAGGGCCTGCGCGACTTCACCGGCGACGTGCTGAACAATCCCAAGGTCACGGTCATCGACTACGACGGCCGGCTCTATGTCGCCGGTACCAAGAACCGCTACGACGTCATCGACCTGTCGCTGGCCGATTCCGCCGGCCTGTCGAGCCCCGGCGGCTTCTCGATCGTCGAGAAATATTCCTACACGCGCGAGGCCATGAGCGCCTACATGCGCGCGCTGACGCCCGGCGGCATTCTCTCGGTCACTCTGTGGAACAAGGAAGAGCCGCCCAAGTCGGTGCTGAAGCTCTACGCCACGATGGCGACCGCGGCGCGCGACGTGGCGAAGGACAAGGGCGCCGGCGGCATCGCCGGCAATTTCTACGTCGTCTCGTCCTATCTCTCGACCGCGACGGTGCTCTACAAGCGCGACGGTTTCACGCCCGAGGAGATCGAGCTTCTCAACGCCCACACCAAGGCGATGTCGTTCGACGCGATCTACTACCCCGGCATCAAGATCGACGATTCGGAGCGGGCGCAGATCCTCCAGGATTACCGCGACCAGTTCTTCTTTGCCGGCACGCCGCCCGACCCGACGGCGCCCTCCGCGACGGAACCCAACGACAAGCCGCCGCCGGGCGCGCCCGGTGCCACCGAGGTTAAGGACGGCGCGCCGCCCGTGGCGCGTGTACCGGCGACGGTGCTCGGACGGCTGGCCTGGCACTACCTCATCGACGGCGGCTGGCAGGAGAAGATCGCCGACGACTACGTTTTCGACACCCGTATCCTGACCAACCACCAGCCGTACTTCGCCGCCTACATCAAGGTGAAGGACCTGCTGAAGTTCACCGACCGGCTCGAAACCGTGCAGGACGAGTGGGGCTATCTCCTTCTGTGGGCGACGCTGGGCATCGCCACGGTCTTTGCCCTGACGCTGGTGCTGTTCCCGGTGGTGTTCGGCTGGCGGACCATCTTCAGCCGCTATCCCGGCAAGTTCGGCACCATGATCTATTTCCTCTGCCTCGGCCTCGGCTACATCATCGTCGAGGTTGGCATGATCTCGCACTTCATCCTGGCGCTTTCCAACGCCACGGTGTCGGCCTCGGTGCTGATCACCGGCATGCTGGTGTTCTCCGGCATCGGCAGCTTCTATTCCGAGCGCTTCCTCGACCGCTCCCGCAGCTTCATGCCGAAGGTGTTCCTGGCCATCTTCCTGATCCTGACGCTCTATGCCTTCACCATCGACTACGCGCTCGACTGGATCGGCACGCTGCCCTATGCACTGCGCATCGTGCTCTGCCTGGCGCTGCTGTTTCCGCCGGCCTTCCTGATGGGCTTCCCGATGCCGACCGCCATGACCACGCTGGGGCGCCTGGGCAAGGACCACATGTTCCTGTGGGCCTGGGGCATCAACGGCTGCTTCTCGGTGATCGGTGCCGCGCTGGTGCCGATCGTGGCGACAAGCTTTGGCCTGCCGGCGGTCGTGCTGGTCGGTGCCATCGCCTATCTCGTGGCACTGCCCGCCTTCTTTTCCGTCCTGATGCCGCTCGAAAGAGGGCGGCCAGCGGCGGCGTGAAGCGCCGCGCGCTGCTCGTCGGAGCGATCCTGATGCCGACGACCGCGCGCGCCCAAACCGGACACCAATCCAAGAGGCCGTTGAAGGCGCCGGCAAAGCCGCCGACAAAGGCGCCGGCGCCGCCACCGCCGGCTGAGGCCAGGACGCAGCTCGTGGCTTTCAATAGCTCGGCGTTTCCCTATCGCGGCGTCCTTCCCGGCACGACCAAACCCTTCCTCGATGCCCGCGACGACAAGCGCCGCGGCCATACCAACGGCCGTGGCGAGGTCTACTGGGAGGACACGACATACAGCGACCGCCGGTCGCTGCTCTACCTGCCCCCCGGATTCAATCCGGCGCAGCCGGTCCTGATGGTGATCTACCTGCACGGGCAGGGCGCCACGCTCGAGCGCGATGTGGCAGCCCGCCAGGCCGTGCCGCGCCAGGTCGCCGAATCGGGCCTGAATATCGCCCTGGTGGCGCCTCAGCTTGCGGTCGATGCCATCGATTCCAGCGCCGGCAATTTCTGGCGCGGCGGGCACTTCGCCAAGTTCATCGACGAGTCCTCCGAACGCTTGATGCGGCTCTATGGCGCCCGCAGTGCCGGACGGGCGTTCAACCTGGCGCCGGTCGTGATCGTGGCCTACAGCGGCGGCTATGTTTCCGCCGCCTATGCGCTCGAGCGCGGCGGCGCCAATCATCGCATCAACGGCGTCATCCTGATGGACGCGCTCTATGGCGAGGAGGCGAAGTTCGCCGCCTGGTTCGCGGCTAGGCGGCGGCAGGCGTTTTTGCTGAGCGCCTACACCGATTCGACCAGGGCGGAGAACGCCCTCCTTCAGGCCCTGCTGGCCAAGCGCCGCATCCCCTACAGCCGCAGCCTGCCCCGGACGCTGTCGCCGGGCACCGCCGCCTTCGTGGCCTGTGGCGGCCTCGACCGCCATGTCGGTTTCATGACACACGCGTGGAAGGCGGATCCCCTGGAGGATGCGCTGTCGAGGATTCCCGGTTACGCGCCGGTTCATGATAAAAAGCGCGCATGAACGATTCCCCCGTCAACGATCCTCCCGTCAGCGACCCCCTCCGTCAGGAACTCCTCGGCATCTTCGTCGGCCGCGCCACGCGCCGCTATGGCCTCAGCGATATCAACCAGCTCCAGCACGCGCTGCAGTCGGCGGCGCTGGCCGAGGCCGACGGCGCCGCGCCGGCCACCGTGCTGGCCTCGCTGCTGCATGACGTCGGCCACATGATCCATCAGCTCGGCGAGGACCCGGCCGCGCGCGGCCTCGATGACGTGCACGAGGAACTGGGCGCCAGGTGGCTCGGCGAACGCTTCGGCCCGGAGGTCAGCGAACCGGTCCGCCTGCATGTCGCGGCCAAGCGCTACCTCTGCACCGTCGAGCCGGACTATTTCGGCAAGCTGGCGCCCGACTCGGTGCGCAGCCTCGCGCTGCAGGGTGGGCTGATGTCGGCCGACGAACTCGAAGCCTTCCGCGCCAACCCGTTCCACGCCGAGGCCGTGCGTCTGCGGCGTTACGACGAGGAGGCCAAGGACCCGCAGGCGCAGACGCCGGATTTCGACCACTATCTGCGCCACGTTCCGGCCTGCCGGAAGTGACCTTCTACTCCTCCCCCGTCCTGCGGGGGAGGTGCCCGTAGGGCGGAGGGGATCATGAGCCCCTAGCGCCTTTGCCTCCGACCCCCTCCGGCCTTCGGCCACCTCCCCCGCAGGACGGGGGAGGAGTAGAAAGACAGCCAGATGATCTCCCGAAAAGAAGTCGAGGCCGCCTGGGGCCTGATCCGCCCGCATGTGCGCCGTACGCCGGTGATCGAACTCGGCGCCGGGTCGCTGGGCGGAGGCGCGCCGCTGGCGTTGAAGCTCGAGTCGCTGCAGGTGAGCGGCTCGTTCAAGGGCCGCGGCGCCTTCCACAAATTGCTGGCCTCGAAGGTCCCGGCTGCCGGCATCGTCGCGGCCTCGGGCGGCAACCATGGCGCGGCGGCCGCCTATGCCGCCCGGGCGCTGGGCCACAAGGCCGAGATCTTCGTGCCCACCATCGCCGCGCCCACCAAGGTCGCACGGCTGAAAAGCTACGGCGCCGTCGTGCACCAGATCGGCGCCGTCTATGCCGAGGCGCGGGCGGCATCGGAGAAGCGTGCGGCCGAGACCGGCGCGCTGGTTGTGCCGGCCTATGAAGACGAGGTGGTGTTCGCCGGCGCCGGCAGCGTGGCGCTGGAATTCGCCGACCAGGCGAGGTTCGACACCCTGCTGGTGGCGGTGGGTGGCGGCGGCCTGATCGCCGGCTGTGCGGCGGCCATTGGCGGGGGCACGAAGATCGTCGCTGTCGAGACCGAGGGCACGCCGACTCTGCACGAGGCGCTGAAGGCCGGCCGTCCGGTCGAGGTGAGGATTTCCGGCATCGCCGCCGACGCGCTGGGCGCCAGCCAGATCGGGGTGCCCAACTTCGAAGTGGCGCAGAAGCTGGTGCGCCAGTCCGTGCTCGTCGGCGACGACGCCGTGCGCGCGGCGCAACGGGCGCTGTGGGAGGAGCTGCGCGTCGTGGCCGAGCCGGCCGGCGCCACCGGCGTCGCCGCACTGATGGCCGGCGCCTACAGGCCAGCGGCGGGCGAGCGGGTCGCCACCCTGGTCTGCGGCGCCAATACCGATCCGGGATCGGTGGCCTGACGGCACTGCAGGCAGCTCTTCGATTTGCAACTTCAGCAGGATTTTGCTAGTTTTTTGCTGTAGTGGGAAACCACAGCTCGACGCCCGGCAGGGAAATCCGCCGGGCATTTTCATGTCCGGTGAGGAACTTCGGGCGCCGCGTCGGGCGCATTCCGGCGGTCGATTTTTCAGACAGGCCCAGCATTTGGACCCGCGTTGAAAAGAATCGTCCGGTTGAGGCCGGTCGACGATTTGTGAATTTTCAGACAGACACATCTCGGACAACTCGTGTCCGGAAAAGCCACCGGAAATGGTCCACGAACCTAGGGCGTGACCTCGGTTACGACGGCGCGGTTGGCCTTGCCGGCGCCGTCGCTGAAGTCGTAGCGGATGGCGAACCGGTCGGCGGGCGAGATCCACCAGCGCGAGATCGAGCGCTGGCCCTTGTCGCCGGCCTCGTTCATTTCGACCAGGAAAGTGTCGATCATCGCCCGGCCGGGGCCGGGGCGCTTCTCGGCGCGCACGACCGCGAGGGTATAGGTCCAGATGTGGCCACCGACGCTGTAGCGCGCCTCGATCTTCTTGCCGACTTCCAGCGGCCACAGCCGCTCGGGCCGAAGGGCGGCGATGAAGGCCGAGGTGTCGTTGCCTTCCGGCGAGGGATTGTCGAACAGCAGGGCGCGCAGCTTGAACGGCGCGCCGTCCACGCGATCCATGTTGCAGTCGAGCCCGTCCTGGCCGCGCGAGACGACCCTGGTGCCGCTGTCGTAGGTGAAGATGGTGCCGGGCTCGGGGCAGGCGAACGCCATGGTCTGGGCGGCGGCGGTACCGCCCGGCAGAAGCAGGGCGGCGAGGATGATCGAAACCAGGCGCATCGGCATGGCCGCGATCATAGCCGAAGCCGGGCTCAACTCGCGAGCGTCGAGTAGGTGGCGCGTCCGACGGCGACCAGCGCCTTCTGGTCGTTGAACACGTCGACGTCGACCAGGCCGACGCTCTTGCCCGCCCGGCGCACACGCGCCGTGGTCGTGAGACTCGTCTTGATCGAAGGCCGCAGATAATCGACGCGGAAATTGATGGTCGGCAATCCGCGACGCAGAGCCATGATCAACGCATAGTCGCCGACGGTATCGATGATCGCCGCGATCGGGCCGCCATGCCACTGGCCGGATCCGGCACCGCGTTCAAACTCCGGCCGCATGGCGCAGGTCATGGTTACCGTCTCGCGCACGGGATCTGCTTCGGTCACCTTGAGCCCGAGAAAAGCGATGAAGGGCGAGTTGTCGAGCATCGCCTGCAGCTCAGCCCCGGTGAGAGGCGCCAGCCTGTCGGTCATGGTGCCACCACGATCTTGCCGAACACTTCGCGATCTTCGATCACGCGCAGCGCCTCGCGGGCCTCGGCCAGCGGATAGACCTTGTCGACCAGCACCTTGAGCTTGCCGCTCTGCACCAGGTCGAGGAGCTTCTCGATGTCGGTGCGCATCCAGCCGTTGGAACCCAGGACCTTGAGTTCGAAGGTCCAGATGAAGCGGATGTCCTCCTTAGGGTCGTAGCCCGCGGTGGCGCCGCAGGTCAGCAGCCGGCCGCCGACCTTCAGGCACTTCAGGGAGTTCACCCAGGTGTCGCCGCCGGTGTAGTTCACCACCACGTCGACGCCCTGGTCGGTGCCCGAACCGCGACGGGTCGGCTTGCCGTACATCGCGAAGACTTCCTTCATGAAATCCTTCTCGATGTAGTTGATGGTCTTGTCGGCGCCGAGTTCGGCCAGGCGCTTGGCCTTGGCGTCGGTGCCGGCGCAGGCGATGACTTCGGCGCCGGCGAGCTTGGCGAGTTGCAGGCAGCAGACGCCGACGCCACCCGACGCGCCCAGAATCAGGACCTTCTCGCCCTTGGCGACATTGCCGTTGGTCACCATCATGCGTAAGGCGGTGCCGTAGGCGACCGGCAGGGCCGCCGCATCGGCGAAGCTGACGCCGTCGGGAACCCTGATGAGCTGGTGTGCGCGCGCCTTGCACAGTTCGGCCAGGCCGCCATGGACGGTTTCACCCATCAGCCCGCCTTCGACCCGGTTGATCGGATCGACCAGGACGCGGTCGCCCTTCTTCCAACCGGTGACGCCGGCGCCGACTTCGGCGATTTCGCCGGCCACGTCGAGGCCCATGATCGCCGGCATCGGCACCTTGATGCCGGGCATGCCGCGGCGAGTGAACACGTCGTGGTAATTCAGCGACGAGGCCTTCACCGCCACGATCACGTCGCCTTCGCCGGGCGTGGGATCGGGGAAGCCGGTCTCGAAATTCAGCACGGCGGGACCGCCATGCTCGCGAATGACTGCTGCTTTCATCTTTAGGTCTCTCCTCCCACTGGGATCTGTTTGGCGAGCACGCGCTTGTCGATCTTGTTGGTGCCGGCCAGCGGCATCTCGTCGACGAAGAAGACGCGGCGCGGATGTTGGTAGGGGGGCGCGTTGGCCAGCGCATAGGTCTTGATCGTCTGCTCGTCGATCGCGACGCCGGGCGCCTTGACCACGAAGGCGATCGGCTTGTGGCCCTTCAGCTCGTCGGGAATGGCGATAACGGCGGCCTGGTGAACGCCGGGATGGCGCTCCAGCATCTTCTCGACCTCGCCGGGATAGATGTTCTCGCCGCCGCAGACGAACATGTCGTCGACGCGGCCGACGAAGTAGAAGAATCCGCTTTCGTCCCGGCGGAACACGTCGCTGGTTCGGTAGTAGCCATCCGCCGTCATCGCCTTGGCCGTGACCTCGGGCAGCTTGTGATAGTGCGTCATCAGCGCGCCGCACTTCATATGGAGTTCGCCTTCGTCCTCGACCTCGCGGCCGTCGCGCACCAGGCGAAGCTGCACGTCGGGATGCGGATAGCCGGTCGAGAGTTCGGGTTGCGGAATGCCGTCGGGATGGGGGCCGAAGACGACGGGGCCGGCTTCCGTAGTGCCGTAGCCGTTGCCGATGGCGGCCTGCGGGAAAACCGCGCGCACCTGATCGATCAGCGCCTGGGTAATGGGCGCCGAGCCCATGCGCACCGCCTCTACCGCCGACAGATCGGCTGTCGCCAGCAATTCGCGTTCGCGCAACATCATGGCGATCATCGTCGGCACCGAAGTGAGGAAGGCTACGCGATGCCTCGCGGCGGCCTCGATGTAGCCCCGGGTCGTGAACTGCGGCAACAGTACGATGGTGTCGCCCTGCGACAGCGTCGTCTGGCACATCGCCAGACCGTTCATGTGATAGAGCGGGGCGGCCACCAGCGAGCGCTGGCCGATCGGCACCGGCCGCCGCACCCTTCTGCTGATCGCCCAGAGGTGGGAATAGTGCGACAAGACCACGCCCTTGGGCTTGCCGGTGGAGCCCGAGGTGTAAAGGAACATCGCAGGTTCCTCGGCCTGCATCGAAAGCGGCGTGAACGGCCCCTCGTCGAGCATCGACGTGAAAGTCGAGTCGAACGAGATCTTGGGCACATAGTCCGGCGCGAGTCCCAGCCGCGCGTCGTCACCGATTACCAGTCTGGCGTCGCAATCGCCCACGACATAGGCAACGGTCTCGGCCGGCAGCTTGTAGTTCACCGGCACCGAGACCAGGCCCGCCTGCATGGTGCCGAGGAAGGTGATGAGGAATTCAGCACGATTTGCCGAAAGGATGGCAACGCGCTCGCCACGCTTCAGCCCGCGCTTCTGCAGGCCGCGCGCCACGGCGCCGCTCAGACGCATGATGTCGCCATAGCTGTAGGTGCGTTCGCCGCCATTGCCGCCGGCGTCGATCAGGGCCAGTGCTTCATGCGGCACGTCGCGCGAGATGGCGTCGCCCTGATTGTCATACTTGATGGTCACCATGCGGAAAGTCCCGAGAGTGCTTGGTCGGTGAGCTTGAGGCCCGATTCGAGCGTGTCCTTGCGCCACTGCCCATCGAACGGGCAGAAAGCGTCCATCATGTCGGCCTGCAGGGTTTCGCGCACATCGGAATCGAGATTCGTTTGGCGTCTCAGCCACTGGTCGAGACGCAGCACGCGGCGCATGTTCACGCCTCGAGTGCCAAACTCGATCACCGCGCCGCACATCTCGCGATTGCCGAGGAAGCGTTGCACGCCATGGAATACCAGGCCGGTGTAGCTCGGCCGCTCCATGCCGTGCGGCCGCACACCGTCGACATTCTCCTTGCCCCACCAATCGCAGGCACGTGTAAACAGGGGACCGCCGGAGTCGTTGAAGCAGAGGAAGAACGGCTTGCCGTAGTCGCCGATGCCGGTGTGCCAGTCGATGAAGGCAACCTTCTCGGCGCTGCCGAGTGTTTCCTTGATGACGGCTTCGAGCGTGCGATTGGACCATTCGCGATCCTTGCCACCGAACATCAGGCCATCCGGGTGAATGTACTGGCCGCTTGCCAGCGCATTGAACAGGGCGTCCCGACCGTGCGATTCGGTGAAGCGCGCCATTGCTGCATCGACGCGGGCGTTCTCGGCATCGGTCCACTGCCGGATCATGAGGTCGCCGTGCAACGTCTCATAGTGTGCATTGGCCGGCACGACGCCGGAACGGTCTATGAAGTTGCGGTTGAGGTCGACGTTGTTCTCGGTGGTGCGCGTGAAGTGCGCGAAGCCGTAGGGGTTGAGTCCGTGCACCAGCACGACGCCAAGATCGCTTGGCAGTTTCGAAGGGCCCCCGTGGTTCATCCAGCCGATCTGTACCGCTGAACCAGAGAAGCCTTCCTGGCCATGCGTGCCGCTGATGAACAGCGCCTGGCGCGCGGCTTTGCGGTTGCCGAAGCAGGCGACGTCGACCGCGAGCGGACCACCGTCCGGCGCCTTCTTCTCCGTATGCAGGAACGAGCGCACTTCACCTCGGGCCACGGCGGCGGCTTTGAGGAATTTCGCGCGCGCGTTTGCGTAGCTCGACGAGAAGCAATCGTAATATTCCATGGTCCCTTCTCAGCCGCTCCCCAGCGGCCTCCCAGACAATCGCCCGGGAGCCTATTCGATGAACTCGAGGATCGCGTTCAACGCCCGCTTGGCTGGCACGACCAGCCGCCCCGGACTTTCAACCACGTCCCCGATCTTCCCGTCCTGCAAAGTGCGCGCCACCTTCGCGACAGACACCGTGCGGAAAGTGAGGCCGGCCATGTATGCAGGACGCCCCTCGGCGGCAGGCACCGAATCACCGAACTCGGCGCGAAGTGCAGCTTCGGTCACGATATCGAAACGCGAATTGCCAACAACCACGCTCTTTCCGCCCTTGATATCGCGCACCGATTCGGGGCCGAACATATCGGCATAAAGCTTGGCACCCTTGGCGGGATCCGGTTCGACGATCAGGGCGCGGGCCACCGCCACGACGCCGTTGGCGTGATGGCGCCACTCGTCGCGCCATACCAGGTCGCGGGTGAAATGATGGCAGTAATAGACTCGACCGTACGGAACCACGCCGGCCTTCATGCGCACAGTGCGGAAGCGCGCGTCGCGGTCCTTGCCGTCCACCTTGACCGGTCGCGTGAATTCAACCGGCGCCTCAATGGGCACGCCTGCCTTGGAGAGCTCGCCGTAGGTAATGGCCGAATCCTCGGAGCCGAACACCAGTCCGTTGAGGCCGAGTGGAAACTCCAGCAGATCCAGACGGCCGCTCGTGGCGCCCTTCGGGATTGCGATCAGCTCGAGGTAGTCGGTGCCGAACATGGCGAGATGGTTCATCGAGCCCAGCGAGTGATAGCCGCGCTCGGTGAGGGTGAAGCCCAGCCGGCGATAGACGTCAGCGGCATGATCCATGTCGTCGCGCGCATTGATGACCACATGGTCGAGTGTTGCCACAGGCAAAGTCATGAAGAGCTCCTATCGCATTCCGACGTTCCGCAGCATGGCATGCCGAGTCCGCCAGGTTTTTTCATATTGGGGGACGATCGGCTCGCTGGCGAAAACAATTTCCGGAATTTCCCGCATTTGCGGAACGAGCATCCAAGAGGGTGGCTATTGCTCTTTGGTCGATGTCGCGAGGAAGGTTGCCAGAGACCGCTCGCTGGCGGCAAACTCGATCTCGCCGAGCCGGCCGCGAAACAGCTCGTAGCGAAGCCAGATGCGGTAGGTATTCACCACGTCCGTGGTGCAGTAGCGGGCGATCTCGTCGAGTTGGCCGGCCCGCACCATCGTCTCGACGTGGCCGCCGTCGACGCCCTCGGGTTTGCCGGGCAGGCCGAGCACACGGCTGAGCTGATGCAAGCTCACCCGGGCGTGGCGCTCGAACCCCGAAAGCATGTCGCAGAGGTCGACCGTGTCGCCGCCGAAGCGCTCGAAGTAGCGCCCGCCTGTGAACCCCGGCGCGCTCACCGCGTGGATCATTGCCCGGTAGCGCAGGACAGGCAGGTCGAAGGAGGTGCCGTTGAAGGTGACGAGGCGCGGCTGCAGGTTGGCGACCCGATTGGCGAGGTCCTGGATCAGTTCGCGCTCCGGCCGTTCTCCGAGATGCGGCGCGGTGAGCCTCCGGACGTGCCAGGCACCATCGGCTGCTCGGTGGGTCTCGAGGGCGCCGATGCAGACGATACGATGGAAGATATGGCGGGGAAACCTGTCACCCATCTGCTCGCGCACCGTCCGCTCGGGTTGGCCTTCGACTCCGGCGGTTGCGGCGTAAGACTGGACATCGGGAACGGTCTCGAGGTCGAACACCAAGATCGGACGATCGGGCATCGCCGCTCCCCTCAGATCGCCTTGTCGGGTGGGGTGAAGGCCAGGCCTTGGGCATCGGCGACCGGCCGGCAGGTGAGCTGGCCCGCATGCACGTTCAGTCCATTGCGCAGATAGGCATCGTCTTCCATGGCTTGCCGCCAGCCCTTGTCGGCAAGCGCAAGCACGAACGGCAGGGTCGCGTTGTTGAGCGCGAACGTCGAGGTACGGGCCACTGCCCCGGGCATGTTGGTGACGCAGTAATGGATCACGCCTTCGTCGACATAGGTCGGATGGGAATGCGTGGTCGGGCGCGAGGTCTCGCAGCACCCGCCCTGGTCGATGGCGATGTCGACGATCACGCTGCCGGGTTTCATCGACGTCACCATCTCGCGCGTGACGAGCTTGGGGGCGGCAGCTCCCGGCACCAGCACGGCACCGACCAGCAGGTCGGCGCGCCGCAGGATGTGGGCCAGCGCATCGTGGGTCGAGAAGATCGTCCGCACCCCCGGAAACTGCGCCGCGATGCGGCGCAGCGCCTCGCCTGAGCGATCGACCACGAACACGGTGGCGCCCATGCCGAGTGCAATGGTTGCCGCATGGGTGCCCGACACGCCGCCGCCCAGTACGACCACTTCGGCCGGCGGCACGCCGGGCACGCCGCCCAGCAGCACGCCGCGGCCGCCTTCCATGCGCTCGAGGTAGCGGGCGCCAACTTGGGGGGCGAGCCGGCCGGCGATCTCCGACATTGGCGTCAGCAACGGCAAGCTGCCGGACGGCGACGTGACAGTCTCGTAAGCGATCGCCGTCACGCCGCTGGCGAGAAGAGCGCGGGTCTGTTCCGGGTCGGGCGCGAGATGGAGATAAGTGAAGAGCATCTGTCCGCGTCTCAGCCGCGGACGCTCCGCCGGCAGCGGCTCCTTGACCTTAACGATCAGCTCGGCCTCAGCGAACACCGTCGTCGCGTCCGCCGCAATCCTGGCGCCGGCGGCTACATAGAGATCGTCGCCGAGGCCTGCGCCGAGGCCGGCGGCGCGTTCGACCAGAACGTCATGGCCATGGCGCACCAGTTCGGCCACCGACGATGGCACGAGGCCGACGCGGTATTCATGATCCTTGATTTCCTTCGGGACACCAATTCGCATTGCGCGACACTCCAAAGATGCAGGCTAGAGCAAACTCTGTCGGGCCCGAGTGATCCGGATCAAGCGGGCAGGGCGGCGCCTACAACAGATGTCCCGAGCGTTCGGCCTTGGTGCGCAGGTAGTTCTCGTTGTGGCCGTTGGCCGGAAAGGCATGCGCCACGCGCTCGGCGATCTCGATGCCGTAGCGCTCCAGCCCCCGGATCTTTTCCGGGTTGTTGGTCATCAGCCGGACCCGCTGGATTCCCATGCGGGCCAGCATCGTGGCGGCCGGCGCATAGATTCGTTCGTCGGCATCGAAGCCGAGCTGCTCGTTGGCATCGATGGTATCGAAACCGACGTCCTGAAGCTCATAGGCGCGCAGCTTGTTGACCAGGCCGATGCCGCGGCCTTCCTGCGCAAGATAGAGCAGAACGCCTGAGCCATGCTTGGCGAGTTCGGCGATGGCGCCGCGCAGTTGTACGCCGCAGTCGCAGCGCAGCGAGCCCAACAGGTCGCCGGTGAAGCACTCGGAATGCAGGCGGATCAGCACGGGCTCGGTCGGGTCGACCTCGCCGACCACGATGGCGAGATGTTCCTTGCCGCCGTCGCTCGGCCGCCATGCGAGAATGCGGGCGTTCTCCGCGCCTTCGAGCGGCACGTGCGCCTGGGCAACCTGATGGAGGTTGCGCGAGGCGTTGTCCTCGTAGGCCAGGATGTCGGCGGCATCGACGTAGATCAGGTCCTGCTCGCGCGCCCAGTCGCGTCGCTTGTTGTTGGGGTCGCGGCTGAGCGGCCCCAGCACCACGGCGGGCAGCAGCCGTGCGAGCTTGGCAAGTTCAATCGCGGTCTGGGCGATCCTCGGCGCATGACTTGCGACCGGCCGCGACAAATGGCGGAGCGCGATATGGCGGTTTACGCCGCCCTTGAGATCGGGCGGCACGCTTTCGTGCGGTCGCAGAATGATGTCGACCGGAACACCCTCGGGCAGGTCGAGCGTGATCGGTTTGTTGATCTCGCCCATGCCGCCGGCGATGTGGGGAGGGATTTCCATGCCGATCGCCTCGGCGCGGCGGCGGGTGGTGACCAGCACGGGCGCATTCTGGGCGAGGCCTTGCAGGCGCTGCAGCGCCCGTGGACCGCAGGATTCGGCGGTGACCGCCAGTCCACCGCTGCCGTCGTCGTCCCTTATCAGGACGATGCCGCCCCGGCGCAGTTCGGCCATGGCGCGCTCGACGGCGGCGAGCGCCGATGCTGTACGGGAATGAACCTGACCTGGAACCATGCTTTCCTTTACCACGGCGCGCATATTTTGCCGATGTGAACCGCTTTTGCCCTTGGTGCGTACCGGATAGAGTAGCTGGGGGCCACGCACAGGTAGCATCGATATGTCAGTAAACAATCGTGGCAAGAAAATTCTCCTGGTCGATGACGATCAGGCCTTACGCACCGTCTTGGCCGAGCAACTCGATCTCTATGACGGCTTCACCACCATCCAGGTCGGGACCGCTGCCGAGGGGCTCGAAAAGGCCAAGCTCGCCCACTATGACGCCATCCTGCTCGATATCGGCCTGCCCGACATGGACGGTCGCGAACTGTGCAAGCTGATGCGCCGCCAGGGCGTGCGGTCGCCGGTGATCATGCTCACCGCGGCCGACAGCGATGCCGACACAATTCTGGGTCTCGAATCGGGGGCCAACGACTACGTCACCAAGCCGTTCCGCATCAATGTCCTGCTGGCCCGGCTGCGCGCCCACCTGCGCCAGCACGAACGCAGCGAGGACGCGGTCATGACCATCGGACCCTATGAATTCCATCCGGCGGCCAAGATGCTGATGGAGAAGGGCGGCAAGAAGAAGGTCCGGCTCACTGACAAGGAAGCCTCGATCCTGAAGTACCTGTTCAGGGCCGGCGACCGGCCGGTGGCGCGCGATATCCTGCTTAACGAGGTCTGGGGCTACAACGCCGGCGTCACCACCCACACGCTGGAAACCCACATCTACCGCCTGCGTCAGAAGATCGAGAAGGACCCGGCGAATGCCGCCATCCTGATCACCGACCGGGGCGGCTACCGCCTGCAGCCGTAAACGACTTGCCAAAAGATGACTTATCCGTCATTTTTCAATCATTCAAACTAGAGCAACGGCTCGGGAGGGCTCCGCCATGAGCACGCAGCGCATCTACGCTCTGCCCGTCGAACTGACCCAGTGGAAGTTCGATGGTGCGACCGAACTCCAGTTCAATTGGGAATACGACGACGGTTCGGCGCCGCTGCTCGAGCTCTACGAGAAGGGCAAGCAGCAGCAGTGGGACGCCTCCACGCGGCTCGACTGGTCGCTCGAACTCAATCCTGACAATCCGATGGAGCTCAAGGACGAGGCGATCTCGATCTACGGCACAGACTACTGGAACAAGATGACCGACAAGGAGAAGGCGTGGCTGCGTCTTCATCTTCAGGCCAACTCGATCTCCCAGTTCATGCATGGCGAGCAGGGCGCGCTGATCGCGACGGCCAAGATCGTGGGCACGGTTCCCGACATGAACGCCAAGTTCTATGCCGCCACCCAGGTGATGGACGAGGCGCGCCATGTCGAGGCCTACAAGCGCCTGCTGCACGAGAAGTTCGAGGTCGCCTATCCGATCAACCCGGCGCTGAAGACCCTGCTCGAACAGACCCTGACCGACCGGCGCTGGGACATGACTTATCTCGGCATGCAGGTGCTGATCGAGGGGCTGGCGCTCGCCGCCTTCCAGTCGATCCGCGACAAGGCGGGCAATACGCTGGCCGGCGCCGTCAATGCCTATGTCATGCAGGACGAGGCGCGCCATGTGTCCTTTGGCCGGCTGGCGTTGCGCGAATACTACCCGCAGCTCTCCGACGCCGAGCGCGACGAGCGCGAGGAGTTCGTAGTTGAAGCGCTCTACTTCATGCGCGACCGCTTCAACCAGTCGGAAGTGTGGGAGCGGCTCGGACTGCCGGCCAAGACGCTCGACGACATCCACTACAATTCCAAGCAGATGAACTCCTTCCGCGGCCGGCTGTTCAGCCGGGTCGTGCCGACCGTGAAGGACATCGGCCTGTGGGGACCGCGCGTGCGCAAGGCCTTCGGCGAGATGGGCGTGATGGAATATGCCGACATCAACGTCACCGAACAGCTCGCCAACGACGGCAAGGTGGCCGAGGAGTTCGACAAGAAGATGTTCGTCGAAAAGGCGATCGCGGCGGAGTGAGCGGGTGGTCAGACCACGTCGTAGGTGATCTCGACCTCGGGGCCGAAGCAGTGGCCCTGGCAGGTGAGGATCCAGTTGTTGGCGAGATCGTCGGCCGTATAGATGTCGTTCTTTGCCAGAACGACCTTGCCTTTGATGCACTTGGCAGCGCATGAGGCGCAAAAGCCCTCCTCGCACGACGAGAGCGGATTGAGGCCGGCGGCGCGCGCCGCCACAAGGATGGTCTGGCCCTTCTGGTAGGGCACCTTGTGGGACTTGCCCTCGATATGGATCGTGATCTCGGCGGGAACGACGTCGCCTTCGGCGGCGGGTTCCATCGGGACGGCATCGTTGCCCGAGGCCTCGAAGCGCTCGATGCGCACGCGCTCGCGCAGCATGCCGGCGGCCAGCAGCGTGGTCTCGACCAGAGTCATGAAGGCGCCGGGGCCACAGAGATAGGCCTCGGCTTCTTCGAAGCCTTTCAATGCCGCGACGATTTCCTCCGGTCTGGTCAGGCCCTGGACCGCATCGAGATGGTGGACCACTTCGAGGCGGCCGGGGTTGGCCTTCATCAGTGCCTCGAACTCGGCGTCGAAGATGATCGAGGCCTTGTCACGGTTGGCGTAGAACAGGCGCACGCGCCGTGTTCCGCCTTTGAGCGCGCTCTTGATCAGCGACATCATCGGCGTAATGCCGCTGCCGCCGCCGAACAGGAGCAGAGGTGCGGTGCCCTCGCTGAGCACGAAGCGGCCGGCCGGCGGCAGCACCTCCAGCGAGACGCCCTCCTTGAGGGTATCATGGAACCAGTTCGAGCCCTTGCCGCCGGTGACCCGTTTGACCGTAACCTTGGGAAGGCCGTCGGACTCCGGGGCGCTGGACAGCGAGTAGCAGCGGTTGAAGGCCCCGGCCGAATGGGGCACGAGGAAGGTCAGAAACTGGCCCGCCCGGTAGCGAAATTTCTCGGCCAGATCGGCCGGAACCTCGAAAACGTAGGAGCGCGCGTCGGCCGTCTCCTGAACGATCTTGGCGATGCGTAGCTGATGATAGGCCATGGAAATCCGTGCTCACGTACCCTGAAAACTCTGCGGGACTCGTCTAACAGCTTGTGATAGCTTCCGGCTAGAAAAATGAACGGAGCGTCATGTTTACCGCTCCGGCCCCCGGGATGGGACCGCTTTCAGCGTCAGGAGGCAAGGGACACATGAGCACACAAAAGATTTATGCATTGCCGGTCGAAACGACAGGCTGGAAATTCGACGGCGCCACCGAGATTTCCTTCAACTGGGAATACGATGAGGGCTCGTCCGACCTGCTGAACCTCTACGAGAAGGGCAAGCAGCAGCAGTGGGACACCTCCACCCGCATCGACTGGAGCCAGGAGCTGTTCGAAGGCAACCCGATGGGCATGGCCGACGAAAGCATCCCGATCTACGGCTCGCCCTTCTGGGAAAAGATGACCGACAAGGAGAAGGACTGGCTGCGCTTCAATCTGCAGTGTCATTCGATCTGCCAGTTCATGCACGGCGAGCAGGGCGCGCTGATCGCCACCGCCAAGATCGTCAATACCGTGCCCGACATGAACGCCAAGTTCTATGCCGCCACGCAGGTGATGGACGAGGCCCGCCACGTCGAGAGCTACAAGCGGCTGATCCATGAGAAGTTCAAGTGCGCCTACCCGATCACGCCGTCGCTCCAGCAGCTGCTCGAGCAGACGCTGACCGACCGCCGCTGGGACATGACCTACCTCGGCATGCAGGTCCTGATCGAAGGACTGGCTCTCGCCGCCTTCCAGCGCATCCGCGACACGGCCAAGAACAATCTCGCCGGCGCGGTCAACGCCTACGTGATGCAGGACGAGGCGCGTCACGTCACGTTCGGCCGCATGGCATTGCGCGAATACTATCCGCACCTCTCCGATGCCGAACGTGCCGAGCGCGAGGAATTCGTGGTCGAGGCACTCTATTTCATGCGTGATCGTTTCAACCAGGCCGAGGTCTGGATGCGCTCGGGCCTGCCGGTCGATAAGCTGATGGAGTACGCCTACAACTCCGGCGCCATGCAGTCGTTCCGGTCGCGGCTGTTCACCCGCATCGTGCCGATCCTCAAGGAGATCGGCCTGTTCGGACCCAAGGTGCAGAAGGCGCTGGGTGATATGGGCGTGATGGAATACGCCAAGATCGACGTCAACGAACTCATCGGCAACGACCTCAAGGTCGCCGACGACTTCGACAAGAAGAAGTTCGTTCAGGACGCGATCGCGGCGGAGTAGCCGCTACCTTCCCGGAGATCGGAAAGGGGGCGCCGGGCGCCCCCTTTTAATTGCCCCACTTACGTGCAGACGTCGATCCGCGGCGGTGCGTCGAGCACCGTCGCCACTTTCGTGATGTCGATGCAACGGCTGCCGATCCAGGCCTTGCCCTGCACCAGGATTGCGAACCGGGCGAAGGTCTCGGCTTGCTCGGCAGTCGTCGGCCGGTTCCGCGCCAGCAGCCAGGCCAGCGCATAGATGTTGCCGGTGGCGAAGTCGGCGGCCGGCACGTCGAGGTCCTTGGCCCACAGCGCGGCGTTCTTCTGGGCGGCGCCACTGGGATCTGGAAGGCCGGACAGCCAGGCGTGGGCATTCGATGCCAACCCATAGGGCCCGCCGTTCTGGGAGCGCAATGCCTTCACCTGGCCGGCGACGGCGACATAGCCCTGACCCTCGATCGTGCTGCCGCCACAACCACGGCGGCACAATGCGACGAAGGTGAGATACTCGGCGAGGATGATCTCGATGTTGCCGTTGTTGTGCTTGCGCCAGGCGCGCGCCAGGGCCCAGCCTTGGGTCAGCTCCGGCCCCCACGGTTTGGCGGCTTGCGGCGTATCGCGTTCCAGATCACCGATCACCGCCTGGGCGGCGGCCTGCCACTCGGCGGGAATTTGTGCAGCTGCCGGGAATCCACCGAGCAGGATAGACAGCAGGGCCGCGAGGGCTCGTTTCATTGCGGCGCTCCTCAGTATTTGCGGGCCGTCCTGCGATCGCGGCTCTCATATTGCACCAGGTTGTCGGCGCGCAACACGGTGGCGTCAGGCGGCATCAGCCATCGCATCTGGGCTGGCGAGATCAGCCGGTAGTGACGTGCATCGTCGACGGCCGCGCCGACATCCCAGCAGTTCTCTTCATTGGTGATCCATGCACCGGGGGCGAAGCGGCGCAGATCGACCGATGCCGAATAGGTCCGCAGCGTCTTGCGGCCGTTGTTGAAATATTCGTGGAAGTACGACATCGCGAGTTCGCGCAGCGTGCGATAGACGGGATCGCGCCAGCGCAGCCAGGCATGGTTGCTCTTGGAGATCGCTCCCCAGCAGCCGTTGCGGCGGAACAGGGCGACGACATGGTCGGAATCGCCCTTCGCGGTCAGGTCCATGAGCAGCGGCGGATCGCCACGCAGCCACAGTGCGCAGGCGGCGACGAAGGCGGCTTCGATGCAATGCGCCTGGCGGTGGCGCAACACGCCGCGAACGGAGCGCAGCGTATCGCCGTCGTGTTCGAAATTGGCACTCAACCCGGCGACGAACTCCTGCACGCGCTGCGGCGTGCGCAAGCCGGCGAGAACGCGGCCCTCCTCGACCGAGAGGCCGAGTTCGGATGGCGTGGGCTGTTCGCGTCTGCGCATCGACTGCAATTGTGCCGTGATGGCGCGTGACATGCCAGCAAATGCGGCGGGCACGAAAGGTTCGGGGCGGTTGGTGGAGCTGAGGGGGATCGAACCCCTGACCTCCTCATTGCGAACGAGGCGCTCTCCCAGCTGAGCTACAGCCCCCACTCAACCGCCTTAGGGCCCGAAGAAGGCGCGGATACTGGTTGCCGGGCCACCTGTCAAGCAAACGAGCTTGTGCTAGCGTGACCCTTCAATTGAACGGGAGCAGGCAGTGGCAGGCAGCAAGAACGTGATCCAGACGGACGCAGCACCCAAGGCGCTGGGCCCCTATTCCCAAGCCATCGTCGCCAACGGGATGGTCTTCTGTGCCGGCCAGATCCCGCTCGATCCGGCCACCGGCGACCTCGTCTCCGGCGGCATTGCCGAACAGACCCACCAGGTGCTGAAGAATTTGCGCGCCGTGCTGAAGGCGGCGGGCAGCGATCTCGACCGCTCGGTCAAGACGACGGTGTTCCTGAAGAGCATGGACAGTTTCGTGGCCATGAACGACGTCTACGGCCGGCCGGAATATTTCGGCGCCAACCCACCCGCGCGCTCGACGGTGGAGGTGGCGCGCCTGCCGCGCGATGTCCTGGTCGAGATTGAAGTCGTGGCGCTCGTCTAGCCGATGGGGGACCCGGTGACCTGGATTCTTGGGCTCGGCTCGCTCGTCCTGTCGGTGTTTCTGATCTCGTACCTGCTGTTGGCGCTGGTGCTTATCGTGCCGACATGGCGGATCCTTACGCGGGCCGGTTTTTCCGGGACGTTGTCGCTGTTCCATCTCGTGCCGGTGATCGGTTCGTTTATCGTCATGGGTGTGCTGGCGTTCGGCACCTGGCCCAGCGGTGAAGCCTCGCCGGGGCGGCGCTAGGTCATGGGTGTGGAGATCGCGGCCCTGATGGGATTCTTCGGCCTTACCGGCGCCTTTGCCGTCATCGGCGCGGTGCTGGCGGCCTGGATGGCCTGGCGCATTGTCGAAAAGGCGGGCCTGCCGGGCTGGCTGGGCCTGGGCTCGATCCTGCTGACGCTCACCGGCATTGGCTCGATCGTGCCGGTGATCCTGCTGTGGGTCTTTGCCTTCATGCGATGGCCGCGCGACCAACCGGCAGGCGGCATAACATCCGGCTTTGCCAATGCGCAGACGGGCGGGACGGGGCCATCACCATCGCCCCGCGCGCTCGGCGCACCTTCCCTGCCGCTGGCCGACCTGCGCGGCTGGCGGCTCGACGGAACACTCCCTGGCGGAGGCATCGTGGCGCTGGCTGTCGGCGGCGCGCCTGCCACCTATCTGTTCACGGGGGCACCTGCGGCCCACGTGTCGGACCTCTCGGTGCCGGATCCCTCGGTCGCTACGCCGCATGCGCGCCTGATGACGTCCGGCAGCCGGCTCGGGCTCGAGGATCTCGGCAGCCCCGGAGGAACTTTCATCGACGGTGCCCGCCTCCTGCCGTCGCACGGCCCGCGCGACATCAGTGCGGCGCGTGCCATTCGTATCGGTGGCGTCGAACTTGTCCTGTCGCGGACCTGAAACGGGGCCTGAAGGGGGACGAGAAAGGGGGTTGTGATCGGCAATCCCTGCCGAGTAGGGTGCCCGCGGCCGGCATTTTGCCGACATCTGGAGACGGGGACGCGATGCTGTCGCTTGCGGTGCTGATCGACAAGGTAATCGACATCTATACCTGGATCGTGATCGCGGGCGCGATCATGAGCTGGTTGGTGGCGTTTGGCGTGGTCAATGTCAGCAACAAGTTCATCCGGATGGTGGTCGATGTGCTCTATCGGCTGACCGAGCCGGTGCTGCGCCCGATTCGCCAGATTCTGCCCAATCTCGGCGGCGTCGATATTTCTCCCGTCATCCTGTTGCTCGGCCTGTTCTTCATCCGCAGCCTGCTATGGGAGTACGTCTGGCCGTCGTTCATCTGATCGCCACCCGACCTGGCCCAGCCGATTTGACCGATCCGGCGTTCCTGCGCCGCACGGCAGCCGGCGTGACGATCGAAGTGCGCGTTCAGCCGCGTGCCCGCCGCACGGCTCTCGAATGTTCCCCCGATGGAGGACTGAAAGCCGCGGTGACGGCGCCGGCGGAGGACGGTAAGGCCAACGCCGCCGTGGTGGCACTGCTCGCGATCGAGTGGCATCTGCCCAAATCGGCCTTCGACGTCATGAGAGGCGTCGCCGCGCGTGACAAGGTGTTGAGCATTTCCGGCGAGCCAGCGGTGCTCGCCGACCGGATCGTCGAATGGGTACGCGCACATGACTGATGCCAAGCTGTCTAATGCGAAACTGATAGATGGAAAAGCCTTCGCTGCCGGCCTGCGCGAACGCGTGGCCGCGGGCGTGGCCGAACTGGTGGTTGCGGGCGTGCCGAAGCCCGGCCTGGCTACGGTGCTGGTGGGCGCCGATGCGGCCAGCCAGGTCTACGTCCGCAGCAAGGGCAAGCTGGCCGCCGCACTTGGTATGGCGAGCTTCGACCATCGTTTGCCGGCCGAGACCACCGAAGCCGAGCTGCTGGAACTGGTCGCGCGACTGAATGCCGATCCGGCGGTCAACGGCATCCTGGTGCAGCTGCCGCTGCCCGGGCACATCGACACCTCGCATGTGCTGCTGGCGATCGACCCGGCCAAGGATGTCGACGGCTTCCATCCCATCAACGTCGGGCGCCTGGGGTCGATCGCATCCGGCGCGCCGCTCGATTTTCCCGTGCCGTGCACGCCGCTCGGCATTTCGATGCTGCTGCGCGATGCCCTGGGTTCGCTGGCCGGCCTGCATGCCGTCGTGATCGGCCGCTCGAACCTGGTTGGCCGGCCGGTGGCGCAGCTCCTGCTGCGCGCCGATTGCACCGTCACCATCAGCCATTCGCGCACGCGCGATCTGCCGGGCCTCTGCCGCCAGGCCGACATCGTCGTGGTCGCGATCGGCAAGCGGGAATTCGTGCGCGGCGACTGGATCAAGCCCGGGGCGGCGGTGATCGATGTCGGCATCAACCGGATTCCGGCGGCGGACGGCAAGACCAGGCTGGTGGGCGATGCGGCCTTTGCCGAGATCCTGCCGGTGGCAGGCCACCTGACGCCGGTGCCGGGCGGCGTCGGCCCGATGACGGTGGCCTGCCTGATGTTCAACACGCTGCAGGCCGCGCGCCGCGCCGCGGGGCTGGCCGTCTCGGCGGCGTAGCGGCGTTCAAATCCTTGCGGACCGCGCGCGGTCCACCTGAGAATGAGTCTGTCAGTTCTTCAGCATGCCGGCGACCAGCGCCGTCACGTTGTGGCGCATCATCGCTTCATAGGTCGGCGCCGGGCCGTCCGGCTTCGACAGCGCGTCGCTGTAGAGGCGCGGGCCGACCACGGCGCCCGACTCACGGGCGATTTGCTCGACCATGCCGGGATTGGTCATGTTCTCGACGAACAGCGCCTTGATCTTCTGCTCGCGGACCTGGCGGATCAGCGCCGCCACATCCCTGGCCGATGGCTCGCTTTCGGTATTGTAGCGCCGCGGCGCCAGGAACTGCACACCATAGGCCTTGGTGAAATAGCGGAACGAGTCGTGGCCGGTGATCGCCTTGCGCTGGCCGGCCGGCACCCTGGCGATCTCCGCCCGGATCCACTGGTCGAGCGCCGCCAGCCGCCGGTCGTAGCGCGCCGCCCGCTCGCGATACTGCGCGGCGTTGGCCGGATCGGCTTCAGCCAGGCCTCCGGCAATGTTCGCGACATAGCGGCGGGCGCAGGCGACGTCCTGCCAGCAATGCGGGTCGGGACCGTGGGCATGGCTGTGCTCTTGGGATGTACCGTGCGCCGGCCCGGCCGCCAGCGTCGGCACGCCCTTCGACGCCACGATCGGCCGGCCCTTGAAGGGCGCCGCCTTGGCCAGGCGATCGATCCAGCCTTCGAAGCCCAGCCCGTTGCTCACCAGCGCCTGGGCCGCAGCCAGCGTGCGTGCGTCGGTCGGCCTCGGCTGGTAGCTGTGGGCGTCGGTGTCAGGGCCGACCAGGGTCGCCAGTTCGACGCGCTCGCCGCCGACTTCGCCCACGAAATCGCCCAGGATCGAAAAGGTCGCCACCGCCTTGATCCGGGGTTGGGCCGAGGCGGGAAGGACGGCCAGCAACAACAGGGCCGCGAGCAGGAAGCGGATGGGCATATAGTTATATTATAACATCAAATCGGAAAGTCGAGCCAAAGCGGCGAATGGCCGGTGGCCTCGAACAGCCGCAGCAGATCGGCGGGCTGGATCGCCGTCGTCATGGTGTTGACCAGCGGATGGGCATGGATCGGCCGATCGCCGGCCAGGCCGCGGTCGAGCGCCAGCCGGACGCTGTGGGTCTCGTCATTGACCAGCGCGAACGGCGTCACCGAACCCGGCTCGACCCCTAGATGGCGCCGCAGCCGCTCAGGACTGCCGAACGACAGCCGGCCGGCGCCCAGCGCCTCGCCCAGCCGCCTGAGGTCGATGGCGCGATCCTCCAGCGCCACCACCAGCCACATCTCCTCCTTCTTGTTGCGCAAAAAGAGGTTCTTGATGTGATGGCCGGCCAGATCGCCGCGCAGCGCCTTGGCCTGCTCGACGGTGAAGACCGGCGGATGCTCGACCGTATGCTGGGCGATGCCCAGCGCTTCCAGCTTCGCGAATAGTTGTTGCGGGTCGTACATGGGGCCTGTCTACAGTGGAGGGATGAAAGGTATCGTTCTCGCAGGCGGCAGCGGCACGCGGCTCTACCCCATGACCCGTGCCATCAACAAGCAGCTGCTGCCCGTCTACAACAAGCCGATGGTCTATTACCCGCTGACCACCCTGATGCTGGCGGGATGTCGCGAGATCCTGCTGGTGGTCAATCCGCACGATGTCGAGGCCTACCGCGGCCTGTTCGGCGACGGCCGCCAGTGGGGGCTCGAGATCAGCTACGCCACCCAGCCCCGTCCCGGCGGCATCGCCGAGGTCTTCCTGATCGGCCGCGACTTCATCGGCAACAGCCGCGTCGGGCTGATCCTGGGCGACAATCTCTTCTACGGCGATTCGCTGCCCGCCGTCGCCGAGCGCGGCGCCGCCGCCAGCGGCGCGGTGATCTATGCCTATTGGGTGTCCGATCCGCAGGCCTATGGCGTGGTCGAGTTCGATGCCGGCGACCGCCCGGCCAGCATCGTCGAGAAGCCTGCCAATCCGCGCTCGAACTGGGCGGTCACCGGTCTTTATTTCTACGACTCCGACGTCTGCGACGTCGCCACGCAGATACCGCGCTCGGCGCGGGGCGAACTCGAGATCAGCGACATCAACGCCCACTATCTCAAGGCGGGACGGCTCACGGTCGAGAAGCTCGGCCGCGGTTATGCCTGGCTCGACACCGGCACGCCGTCCAGCCTCTTGAAGGCGGCGCAGTTCGTCGAGACGGTCGAGGATCGCCAGGGCCTGCAGATCGGCAGCCCCGAGGAGGTCGCATGGCGCAAGGGCTACGTCGACGATGCCGCCTTCGCCCGCCTGATCGAGCCCATCAAGGGCAGCGAATACGGCAAATACCTGCAGCGTCTCCTGGCCCGCGGCTGAATGCCGGGCGGGCTTGCCAAGGCCCGGAAAAACCCCTATCACCACCGCCTTCCGGCACCTACCCGCCGGATCGGAGCGCGGGCGTAGCTCAGGGGTAGAGCACGACCTTGCCAAGGTCGGGGTCGAGGGTTCGAATCCCTTCGCCCGCTCCAATTTCTACCTGTCGTTATATCGGTTTGACGCGCTTTCGCGGCCCTGGCCGCTTGTCCGGGATTTGGCGGAGTTGCGCGCTCGTCAGCGTCCGGAACTACGCGAAAGGGGCGAGATGTTTCCGAGAAACCACGACAGTCCGCGTGCGAAGGAGCTTCAGGCGATAGTTGGTCCTTTGGAAGTAATTGGACTGAGTGGCCAACTCCACGTCCTGAAGGCTACGAGCTGGTAGGTAGGCTAGTGGTCCTGTTTTGTTACGTTGATTTCAACTTGCGGCGTGTTGCTGAAGTCTTCGAGCGGGAAAAGCTTCTCGGTCTTCCAAGATCGCGGGTGGCCCAGACTAAGCGTTGCGTGACGTCCCGCGCAGCGCTCTCGCCAAGGAGAAGCATGCGTGAAACGTTCTCCCAAATGGCCTCGAGCCAGCTTCGGTCCTGCCTCGAGATTCGTCGAAGGCTCCGCAACGGCACGTCGCAAGCCACCGGAGTTTCCGATACGAAAGCCGCTCCCGGCCGTCACGCTGCGAGGCGATGCGGCCGCCGAGGCGATTTGCGCCGTGGTTCGCCGCATTCCTCGCGGTTGGGTGGCAACCTATGGCCAGGTCGCCACGATGGCCGGCATGCCGAGACGTGCCCGCCTTGTCGGCCGGGTCCTTCAGCGCCTCGATCCGCAAACGAACGTCCCGTGGCACCGCGTCGTCAACGCCAAGGGCGAAGTGTCGTTCAGCCTCTCTCGCAATGGCGGGGACATCCTCCAGCGACGCTTGCTGGAAAAGGAAGGCATCAAATTTGACGACAGCAACCGCTTGGATTTGGAACGAAATCGCTGGCTGGACTGAATTCGAAGCTGCGACCAGGCGCGCGCCACTATGACGTGCCCGGCCGCGCGGCTGCATCTTCGCGATCCCGATCGGGATGGTGAAACATGACCACGACCAGCACCGACGACAGAGCGAGCACCGTCATCAGCAGGAAGCCGTCGGCGAACGAGCCGCGCAGGCCCAGCACCCAGCCGGTGATGGCAGGCGCGAGGAAGCCGGCGACCGCGAAGGCGAAATCCATGATGCCGAGCGCGGTCGCCGCGCGCTGCGGCACGATGTCGACATTCACCGCATAATAGGCCGCGTTGGCGCCCATCGAGGCCGCGACCGCCACCGTGATCCCGGTGATCGCCACCGTGAGGTTGTCGGTCAGCGCCACGGGAATGACCGCAAGGGCTGCCACGAACTGGCTCCCGGCGATGAGATAGGAGCGTGCCACTCGCAGGCGGCCTGTGGTCTTCAGCAGATGATCCGACCAGCGTCCGAAGGCCCACAGCGTGACCGCCGCGGCCAGCCACGGCAGCACGCTGAACAGTCCGATCGCCTGAAGGTTGAGCCCGTACTTCCGCTCCAGATAGCTCGGCAGCCACGCCATGAAGAAGAACAGGAAGTAGCCGAAGACGAAGAAGGCCCAGTAGTTCGCCACCAGCGTCCTGTTGCTCAGCAGCATCTTGAGCACGCCCGGCTCCGGCCAGGATTTCAGGACGGCATGCGGCGCGGCGGAGACGGAGTCATCCGTGGTCCGGATGTGCGCCAGTTCGGCGGCACTGACGAAGCGCGAGTCCGCCGGACTGTCGCGAAACAGGAAATACCAGAACGGTACCCAGAGCACGGAGAGCACGAACAGGATCGCGAAAGTCATGCGCCAGTCGAACCAGCCGATCAGTTGCGTGACCACGGGGCCGCCGATGGCGAGCGCCAGCGGCACCGCCAGCAGGGCGTTGGCCAGCGCCGTTGCCCGCTCGTTCGGCGACAGCCAGTGGCTGACGGCGCCGGTAAGGGCGGGGAAGTTGGGGCCTTCCGAGACGCCCAGCAGCACGCGCGCGGCATAGAGCATGGCGAAACTGCCGGCCAGTCCCGTGGCGCCGATCGACAGGCTCCACAGGATCGCCGCGACCGTAAGCACGGCGCGCGCGCCATAGCGGTCCACGGTGAAGCCGCCGAACAGGGTGGTGACGGCATAGCCGAGGCCGAATGCCCCGAGAATGATGCCGGTATCGGCGGCCGAGAGGCCGAGGTCGCGCTGAATGCCGGGAATGGCGTAGGAGATGGCCGAGCGATCGACATAGTTGACCGCGGTGATCGCGAATAAAAGAAAGATGATGAACCACCGGTACCTGGTGCGCATCAGGTCGTCTCCTCACACCCTTGGGCAGTCCATGGCCGCGGCCAGGATCGGGGTCGAGGATTCGAATCCCGTCGCCTGCTCCAGTTCTTCTTCCAGTCCTTACAGCGATTTTGGTCGCGTTGCAGTTCCCGCAAGTGGGGCGGACACGGGCCTGGTTGCGCGCTCCGCCGCGGCTGCGCGTGGCAAGCCGGTCGTCGTGGTGCCCTGTACGCCCCCTTTGCTGTAGTTTTCCCCGATGTACGAAGACCAGTGGGCGACCGAACGGCGGCGTTTGGAGAAGGGTCGCCATATCAGTGGCCCGGACGGGCTGCGGCCGCGCTGGCGCAAGGCCGTCTTTACGCGCCTGCTCGATGTCCTTGGGGCCGGCCTCCGCGTCACGCCCTTCTACGCGCGTGGGCAGGCCAATGCCCTGAACCTGCGACGCGTGGAGTTGGCGTTGCGTCTCCCTGGCCTGCCACCATCCTTCGATGGCTATCGCATCCTGCACCTGAGCGACACGCATCTGGACGTCCTGCCCGAACTGGCTGCAGTAGTGCGTGGCCTGCTTGAGGGCGCCGAGGTCGATCTGCTGGCGGTGACGGGCGATGTGCACGGCGATCATGCGACGCCCGTGGCACGCTCCGCCGGTCTTCTCGGTGAGGCCTTGCGCGGCATCAAGGTTACGGGAGCCCAACTCGCCATCCTCGGCAATCACGATTCGCAGGCCATGGCGGACCAGCTCATGGGCATGGGCTTCGAGGTGCTCGTCAATCGATCGGTGGTGATACGCCGGGGCGATGGCCGGCTGGTGTTCACCGGCCTGGACGACGTGAACAGCTTCTATACCGAGGCGGCACGGATTGCGCTCGACGCCGAAGTCCAGCCGGCCGGCAGTGATGACTGCCGCGTTGCCCTGGTCCATTCGGCCGAGATGGCGGATCACGCCGCACGCGCCGGCTATGCGCTTTATCTCGCCGGACACACCCATGGCGGCCAGATCTGCCTGCCGGGCGGACGCCCCCTGGTCACGACGCTGCGCCGGTGCCGTCACGGCGCCGTCGGGCTTTGGCACGAGGGCGCCATGATCGGCTACACCAGCGCCGGCGTCGGTGTCTCCCATCCGCCCGTGCGCTTCAACTGCCAGGGCGAGGTCGCCTTCATTACCCTGCGCTGCTAGCGGCCGCCGCGCCAAACGCCTCCGGTTTGCATTGTCGGCTGGCGCTCCTGCCGGTGCCGGTCTGGGCCCCGCGGCTTCTCCCTGACGCCATTTGCGGAGGGCATCGATGATTGCCAAGGTCCGCCTCGGAACCTTCAGATGCGGAGCGTATCGCGTGACAATCGGAGACAGCCAACCTCAGGACCGCCTCGCGGTGGTGCGCACCGTTGCCGGATTGCGAAAGGCGGTCGCTTCGTTCCGGGCGGTGGGCCGCACCATCGGCCTGGTGCCCACCATGGGCGCATTGCACGAGGGCCATGTCAGCCTGGTGAAGGGTGCGCTGGCTCGCGGCGACGTGCCGGCGACCTCGATCTTCGTCAACCCGACCCAGTTCGGGCCGAACGAGGACTTCGCCGCCTATCCGCGCGACGAGGCCGGCGATTTCGCCAAGCTGGAGGCAGCGGGCTGCCGCATCGTCTTCGCGCCGGACAAGGACGAGATGTATCCCGTGCCGATGCTGACCACGGTCAAGGTGACGGGCGTGACCGAGGGTCTCTGCGGTCCGTTCCGGCCCGGCCATTTCGATGGCGTGGCGACGGTGGTCACGAAGCTCCTGATGATGGCGGGCCCCGATCGCGCCTATTTCGGCGAAAAGGATTTCCAGCAGCTCCAGGTCATAAAGACCATGGTGCGCGATCTCGCCATGCCGGTCGAGATCGTCGGCATGCCGACGGTGCGCGAGCCCGACGGTCTCGCCCTGTCGTCGCGCAACCGTTACCTCAGCACCGCCGAGCGCACGGCGGCGCTGCATCTTCATCGCCAGATGACGGCGGTCGCCGGTGCGGTTCGCGATGGCCGCGACTCGTGCAGCGCTGCGACCGCGGCGGCGGCCAGGGCGCTGCTCGAAGCGGGCTTCGACAAGGTCGAGTATCTCACCGTGGTCGATGCCGAAAGCCTGCGTCCGCTCGAGCGGGTCGCCAGCCCGGCCCGCGTGATCGTCGCGGCGCGGCTGGGGCGCACCCGCTTGATCGACAACATTGCCGTCGGCTGAAACCGACAATCGAAACTTGCAACTTCAGCAGGTTTTGCTGGATTTTCCGCTACGGTGGACAAACTATGGCGCCCCACCTGGTCTGCCCGAAAGCCCTCCGGTTTCGGGCGTTTTTCGTGGCCGGCCTTTTCATGGCCTGCCAATGGCCGCCGGCGGTCCGGTGCGGCAGTCATTTTCCGGACACGCATCGGGCTTGGCGGCGAGGCCCGGCGGCACAGTTCGTCGGGGGGCGATTGCCCAGTTAGATCAAGGCCCTGGCGCCGGTTTCTGGCACAGCTTTTTCGACACATCGTGGCACAAGGAGCTGTGCCAAAAAGCCGGTTTCCGGCGGCCCTGGGTGGAGTCACCGAGGCCCCTCAGACGGCCCTCTCAGGCGGTGGCTCGTCAGGCCGCCTGTTCCAGCGTCGAGGCGACGTCGCGGGTGGTGACGCGGCGCAGGTCGCGCACCTGCGTCGTGTCGAACGGCCGGGCGCGGTGCATGGTGCAGCGATTGTCCCAGATCACCAGGTCGCCCTGCTTCCAGGTGTGGGCATGCACGAACCTGGGCCGGGTGGCATGCTCGATCAGGTCGAGCAGCAGCAGCCGCCCATCGGCGATCGGCATGCCGAGGATGTGCGAGGCGTGGGCGGCGAGGTAGAGCGTCTTGCGCCGGGAGCCGGGATGGGTGCGCACGACCCGTTGCGGCACCGGCGGCAGGCTGGCGATTTCCTCCGGCGTGTATTTGGTGACGCCGAGCTGGCCGCGCGAATGCCAGATCGAATGCTCGGCGACCAGGCCCTCGAGCTCGGCCTTCTTCGTCTCCGGCAGCGCATCGTAGGCCGCGCGCATATCGGCGAATTCGGTGTCGCCGCCTTCGGCCGGCACGATGTGCGCGTAGAGCATGGAGAGCGCACCGGGAATGGCGCGGAACGAGGCGTCGGTGTGCCACAGGCGATTGGCCAGCCAGTCGAGGCGGCGCCGGTTGTTGAGGTCGAGAACCTTGCCGTCGCCATCGAGGTTGGAAATGTCGGCGATCTGGTCGGACTCCAGCCGGTGCTTGATGCCGCGATGGCGTGCCTTCTGCGCCGAGGCGTGGATCGGCCCGAAATGACCGGCGAAGGCGATCTGCTGCTGATCGTCGAGGGCCTGGCCGCGGAACACGACGACGGCATATCGGTTGATGGCGGCTTCGATGGCGTCGCGGTCGGCCGCGCCGAGCGGTTGCGCGAGATCGATGCCGGAAAGCTCGGTGACGAATTCAGGATGGGAAGGCTCGATGGTGATGCTCATGGCCGCCTCCCGTGGCTATAGTAGCCACCAATTCATCATGTGTCAGGAAACGCCATGCCGCAAACGATCAAGCTCGCCCTGCTCGACGATTACCAGAAGGTCGCCCTGCGCCTGGCGGACTGGGACCGGCTGAAGAAGCGCGGCATCGAGATCACGGTCTTCCACGAACCGTTTGCCTCGGCAGATGATGCAGCGCAAAAACTGGCGTCATTCCAGATCCTCGGGCTGCTGCGCGAGCGCACCGCCTTTCCGCGGGCGCTGATCGAGAAGCTGCCCAACCTCAAGTTCATGGTCCTGACTGGGGCGCGGGCGGCCAGTCTCGACGACAAGGCGGCGACCGAGCGCGGCATTCCCATCTCCACGACACCGGGCGGCGGGTCGAACGCGCCGACAGCGGAACTCGGCTGGGCGTTGCTGATGATGTGCGCCCGCGATCTCGCCAAGGCCGAGCGGCTGGCGCGCCAGGGCAAGTGGCACGACGGCATCGAACAGATGGTCGTGCTCGAGGGCAAGCGGCTGGGCGTTCTCGGCCTCGGCAAGCTGGGCAGCCGTGCGGCCCGCTATGGCAAGGCCTTTGGCATGGATGTCGTGGCCTGGAGCCAGAATCTCACGCCCGAGAAGGCCGAAGCGGGCGGCGCCAAGTACGTCAGCAAGGACGAGTTGCTGGCGACATCGGACTTCGTGTCGATCCACCTCGCTCTTTCGGATCGCACACGCGGCCTGATCGGTGCGTCCGACCTTGCCAGGATGAAGAAGACCGCGATTCTGGTGAACACCTCGCGCGGACCGATCGTGGACGAAGCGGCCCTGATCGCGGCCCTGAAGAACCGTACCATCATGCATGCCGGCCTCGACGTCTACGACAAGGAGCCGATGTCCGCCGATCATCCCTTCACCAAGCTCGACAACATCACGCTGATCCCGCACCTGGGATATGTCGTCGAGGACAGCTATCGCCACTTCTACGACGGTACGATCGAGGACATCGAGGCCTGGCTGGACGGCAAGCCGATCAACCTGCTGAATCCCGATGTATTGAACAATAAGCCGGCATGACGCCGAACGGGGGACGCCAAGGGTTCTTCAGCTAACCGCGTCGGGCAGCGCCTTCAGGCGGACGGCGATGAGCCAGACCGCGCCGGCCAGAATGATCGCGGCAGCCAGCCACTCCGCCGTCGACAGGCCGGGCGGCGCGAGCCAGCCCAGGTGCGCGGCGACGGCCTCCAGCGCGATGACGAAGAACGGCATCGCGGTAAGGGCGATCAGGTATGTCTGCACGCCCGTCGTGTTGATGGTCCAGAAGCCGAGCCAGGTTCCGGGCGCGCGGAACAGCAGGCCCGCCAGCACGGCATAGAACCACAGTTCGATCCGGCCGAAGGCGTCGCCGGCACCGGTCCACGGCGAGGCCATCAATCCGGCCAGTCCGGCCAGCGACCAGACGAGGATGAAGGCGAGCGACGCCGCCACCAGGATCTCGCCGGTGAAGCGACTGCGCGCCGCCAGATCGGTCAGGCGGTTGCGCGGGTGATAGGCGATCATCCACGACGCCGCGACCGCCGTCGTTTCCGACACGATCAGCCAGAGCATGCCGCGCCACGCCGTGTCCGACACCAGCGCCGCCGCAAACGCCGCGATGCCGACGGCCAGAAGGGCGAGGCCCGGCCAGTCGCCCCGCGCTGGCGCGCGCCGCGTCAACATCCAGCCGGCGGCAGCGCCGATTAGGACGCTCATGGTCGCGAGCAGCGTGCTCTGCGTCACGGCGAGCCAGACGATGGCGGCCGACGTTGCGCCGTTGATGATGACGCGCATGAAGGCATAGGCGACCGTCCAGGGTGCCAGCAGGCCGGACCAGCTGCCGGCCGTCCGCCGGCCGAGCCACAGCATGACGAGGCCGGCGCTCAGCAGCTGCACCAGCGTGTAGGCCCAGGCGTCGAGCTGGGCGCCGCTTACGACGTGGCGGGTCAGCAGCAGGTAAAGTGACCACAGCAGCGAGTTGCCGAGCGCGATGGCCAGGAGGTGGCCGTTCATCGCCGGCTCAGGTGCGAAAACGCAGCAGCAGGTGGTTGACGCCGTTCAGCTTGACGTAGAGGTCCTCGAACTGGGCGTAGAAATCCTCCCACTGCGGCAGGCCGCCCTGGGCTCCCAGTGCGGTGTAGATTTCCGCGACCGACTTGCGGCCGTCGATCTGGGAGATGATGCGGGGAGCCAGCGACGGCAGCTGGGCGCGCCATGGGAAGCCGTCGAGATTGGCGACCAGGGGTGCGCCGGGCTGAAGGCCGGCCGCCAGCTTCAGCGCATCCATGTCGCGCAGCACCGGAATGGCCGACGTGTCCTCGGGCCGGGCCACCGTGTCGAAGCCGGCCCGCGTGGCATAGAAGACATGGGTGCGCAGGTTGCCCGAGAGCCGCTCGGCGAAGGCGGCGCGTTCGAGCAGCGGCAGCGAACTCATCTGCCGGGAAATCACCGGGTCGCTCATGTAGGTCGCGGGCTCGTAACGCACCGGTTCGAGAAAGGCCACGACCCGCAGGCCGGCACTGGCCGCCATGGTCCCGATGTCGGGGACGGTGAAGGCACGGTCGCAGCTGTGGAGCACGAGATCGTAGAGGCCGGCATCGCCGCCGGTGACGTGATCGTTGATGTAGGGGTTGCGGCGAAACAGGTTCGTGGTGGGCAGGAAGCGGATCAGGCGCTTGGCCATCGCCAGCCGGTCCTCCAGCGCCATAGACGGCGGCGCCAGCGTCCGCAGCATTTCCTGCAGGGGATAGACGCCGCTGCGGCCGTATTCGCCGTAGAGCATCACGCCAATTCCGCCCTCGGGTTGGAGGACGCTGGTCAGGGCACGCATTCCGGCGGCCGGCTCGGTCAGATGGTGCAGCACCCCGGTGCAGTCGATGTATTCGAACTGGCCGATGTTCATCGATGGCAGGTCGAGCAGGGACCCGGTGAGGAACTGGATGTTGCGCAGGTCGCGGACCTTGGCGCGGGCTTCGCAGAGTTGCCGCGAGGAGGTCGAGAGATCGAGATAGACAACCTCGCCCGGGCAGCGCCGGTCGGCGAGCTGCTGGGCAAGCATGATGCAGGCATCACCCGTGCCGCCGCCGGCCACCAGGGCGCGAAAGGGCCGGGTGAAGTTGAGCCGGCCCGAAAAGAGATAGTGATTGATCTCGAGGACGTGACTTGGAGTTCCGGTGATCAGCCGGACCGCCTCGTCGCGCGGGTCCCGCGGCGGGTAGGGCAACGCCTCGTACTGTGCGCGAACGACTTCCTGCGGCGACGGAACGGTCATTATGGCCTTGTTTAACGACGAGCGGGCCGCTACCCGGGGGACAGCAACGCCTGCAATTAATTAGTGCAACAAATCGCCCGGTCATGAAAGGCTATTTCGGCATCGGAATCGAAGGGGCGAGCAAGGCCGTGAATGTCGGCACCTTGTTCCGCACCGCCCATGCCTTCGGTGCCGCCTTCGTCTTTACCTTGCGGACGCACTACAACCGCCGCGAGGGCGCCGCCAGCGACACTTCGGACACCCCGAGGTCGGTGCCGACCTACCATTTCGCCGACCTCCCGACGTTTCGCCTGCCGCTTGGTTGCCGGCTGGTCGGCATCGAAATCACCGACGACGCCATTGAGCTGCCGAGCTTCCGCCATCCCCGCCAGGCGGCGTATATCCTGGGCGCCGAGCGCGAGGGCCTGTCTGCCGATGTTCAGTCGCTGTGCGACTACGTCGTGCGCATTCCGACCCGGTTTTCGGTCAACCTTGGAGTCGCCGGAGCGTTGGTCATGTACGACCGGCTCCAGAGCCTCGGCCGGCACGCGCCCCGGCCGGTCGCCGAAGGTGCCCCCACCGAACTGGTCGAAGTGCCGAGTTTCGGCGAGCCGATGTACAAGCGCCGTCAAAGGATGCGGCAAAAAGCACTTTTGAAACAGTAGGTTGGGTTGCCCAGGTTGCGCCGCGGACCGGCGGCGCCTATCTCAGCCGCAACATGGCCCTCCTGCCCACCGAACCGCTTCAGATCGTAGAGCCGAACGCCCTCGCGCACGGCCGCAACGACCTGCGCCGCAGTCTGGTCGGCCTGTCGCGCGAGGAGATGAAGCAGGCCCTGGTCGAGGCCGGTCTCGAACCGTTCCGCGCCCGCCAGGTCTGGCAGTGGATCTATTGGCATGGCGTCACCGATTTCGGCCTGATGACCAACATCGCCAAGAAGACGCGTGAGCGGCTGGCCGAGCTTTTTGTCGTCGACCGGCCCGGGATCGTCACCGAACAGCGTTCGGTCGACGGCACCCGAAAGTGGCTGCTGCGCTTTGCCGACGGCAACGAGGCCGAGACGGTCAACATTCCCGAAGAGGACCGTGGCTCGGTGTGCGTGTCGAGCCAGGTCGGCTGCACGCTCACCTGCAGTTTCTGTCACACCGGCACCCAGCCGCTGGTGCGCAATCTTTCGGCCGCGGAAATCGTCGGCCAGTTCATGGTGGCGCGCGACAGCTACGGCGAATGGCCGACGCCGACCGCCGACGCCCAGCGCATGCTCTCCAACATCGTCATGATGGGCATGGGCGAGCCGCTCTACAATTTCGACAACGTCGCTACCGCGCTCAGGATCGCCATGGACGATCAGGGCATTGCGCTCAGCCGCCGCCGCATCACGCTGTCGACCTCCGGCGTTGTGCCGATGATCCCCAAAGTTGGCGAGGCGCTCGATGTGAACCTGGCGGTGTCGTTGCATGCCGTGAGCGACGAGGTGCGCGACACGCTGGTGCCGATCAACAAGAAGTGGCCGATCGTCGAGCTGCTGAAAGCCTGCGCCGACTATCCCGGTGCCCGCAACAGTCGGCGCATTACCTTCGAATATGCGATGCTGAAGGGTATCAACGACAGCGATGCCGACGCACGCGAGCTGGTGCGGCTCCTGACGCCGATCCACGCCAAGGTGAATTTGATTCCATTCAATCCCTGGCCGGGTGCGCCCTACGAGTGCAGCTCCAACAACCGCATCCACCGCTTCGCCGAGATCGTGAACGATGGTGGTCTCAGCGCCCCGGTTCGCACGCCAAGAGGCCGGGACATTTTCGCCGCCTGCGGCCAGCTCAAGAGCGCCAGCCTCCGCGGCCGGCGTGAAAAGGTCGTTACGCCCGCTTAGCCGCGACGACCTTCGACAGGAAAGCACGCTCGCTTTGCACAAGGGTCAGTCCAGCCGCAGCACACCAATCCTCGGTGCTGCCTTCGACATATTTCGCGTAGTACGGCTCGTGGAAGTAATGAGGGAAGAGATCAAGCAGGCCGTCCCATTCGGGACGGTCGCCCTTCTGCAGTGAATCCACGATCACGACCAGGCCGTCGGGCTTCAGCACGCGCGCCATCTCGGCCAGAACGTGCGCGCGGATCTCGTTCGGCAGCTCGTGTAGCAGGAACGAGGAGACGACGAGGTCGAGGCTCGTATCTTGGAACGGTAGTTTCTCCGCCGCGCCTTCGCTCAATTTCACACGCGCGGTGCGGCCGATCAGGCGGCGCGCTTCCTCGAGATAGGGCGCGCTGAGGTCGATGCCGGTGAGCCTCAGGCCGGGCCAGGCGCCGTGCAGGGATGCCAGCAGGCGCCCGGTGCCGCAGCCGACGTCGAGGCCGCGGACGTCACGCTGGTTGCGTTGCTGCAGCCAAGTGGCGATCGGTGCCAGCGCGCGCCGGCGCATGGCGTCGGCGGCGCCGGTGAACAGAACCTCGACTTGCGTGTCGTAGAGTGCGGCCGAGTGCTCCGAAAGCCAGCCGTCGCTCTGGAAATGGAAGTTCTGGCGGTAGTAGTCGGGCAGGCCGTCGGCTTGGCTGCCCGGTGGCAGCGCGTCGTCGAGCGTGCCGTGGCGCCGGGCGTCGACCTGCGGCAGGTCGCGGAAATAGCGCAGGCTGCGGCGCAGGAACTCGGCGGGCTCCGGCCCCAGTGCCCGCGGTGCCGGAAACAGGCCGGCGGCGATGTCGCGCCATTCGCGCTCGAACAGTGCGCGCATGTCGGCGGTCAGCTCGGCGCGGCTGGGGGTGGGCCCGATGGGAAAGTCGGGCTTGGGCATCGGCTTCAGCAGGCGCCGGCCTGCTGCATAGTGGCCGGCATACCAGGCGACCCGCGCGGTCTGGCGGGCGGCGTAGGTCAGGCGATCGATGGCGGTTGGCATGATGAGTTAATCTAGGGTCGCACTATAGCAACTTTACGGCCGCTTGCCCGGACGGGGTCGGTCGCTATATTCGCGCGCTTTCACGGAACAGACACCGACGGCGACGAGGCGAGCCATGAGCATTACTTATACCGGCCCCCACAAGAAGGGCGACATCAAGAAGGTCGTCCTGGCCTATTCCGGTGGCCTCGACACGTCGGTCATCCTGAAGTGGCTGCAGACCGCCTATGGCTGCGAGGTCGTGACCTTCACCGCCGACCTCGGCCAAGGCGAGGAACTCAGCCCGGCGCGCAAGAAGGCCGAGATGCTGGGCATCAAGCCCGAGAATATCGTCATCGGCGACGTTCGCGAGGAATTCGTGAAGGATTTCGTCTTCCCGATGTTCCGCGCCAATGCCCTCTACGAAGGCCAGTACCTGCTCGGCACCTCGATCGCCCGGCCGTTGATCGCCAAGCACCAGATCGAGCTCGCCCGGAAAACCGGCGCCGATGCCGTCTGTCACGGCGCCACCGGCAAGGGCAACGACCAGGTCCGCTTCGAACTCGCCTATTACGCGCTGAAGCCCGACATCAAGGTGATTGCGCCGTGGCGCGAGTGGGATCTTTCCTCGCGCACCAAGCTGATCGAGTTCGCCGAGAAGCATCAGATTCCGATCGCCAAGGACAAGCGCGGCGAGGCGCCGTTCTCGGTCGATGCCAACCTTCTGCACTCCTCCAGCGAAGGCAAGATCCTGGAAGATCCCTGGGAAGAGGCCGACGAGAGCGTCTATCAGCGCACCATCTCGCCGGAGGCAGCGCCCGACAAGGCGACCTACATCACGGTCGATTTCGAGAAGGGCGATGCCACGGCCATCGACGGCGTGAAGATGTCGCCGGCGACGCTGCTGACCAAACTCAACGAGCTCGGCAAGGCCAACGGCATCGGCCGCCTCGATCTGGTCGAGAACCGCTTCGTCGGCATGAAGAGCCGCGGCATCTACGAGACGCCGGGCGGCACGATCCTTCATGCCGCCCATCGCGGCATCGAATCGATAACGCTCGATCGCGGTGCCGGCCATCTCAAGGACGAGCTGATGCCGAAGTACGCCGAACTGGTCTATTTCGGCTTCTGGTTCTCGCCCGAGCGCGAGATGCTGCAGGCGCTGATCGACAAGAGTCAGGAGAACGTGACCGGCACGGTCCGGCTCAAGCTCTACAAGGGCAACACGACGGTGGTTGGCCGCAAGTCGCCCCATTCGCTCTACTCGATGCAGCACGTCACCTTCGAAGACGATCAGGGCGCCTATAACCAGCGCGACGCCGAAGGCTTCATCAAGCTGAACGCGCTCAGGCTCCGCCTGCGGGCGATCGGACAGGGCGAGTCCGGGAACTGAACCGATAAGGACGGTGCGCGGGCAAGCTGCGACGGCTAGTCTCACCCGATAACGGAGTTCTGGATGCCTTTCGACGAGAGCCACCAGCCCGGGCCGCAACGCGGGGCCGGCGGACGGGCGATCAACCTGCCGCCCGTGCTGGTGTGGCTGATCGGCATCAACGTGGCGGTCCAGCTCGTCCGCGAAATCCTGGGCGATGCGGCCGATCTCGACATCATCCAGCAATTCGGCCTTGTGCCGGCCGCCTATACGTCGGGCGCCGGTGCCGACCTGCTGTCGCTGCTGATGGCGCCGATCACCTACCAGTTCCTGCATGGCGGCTGGGTGCATCTCGGCATCAACATGGTGATGCTGGCCGCCTTCGGTGTGCCGGTGGTGCGCATGCTGGGGACTCGCCGTTTCATCCTGTTCTACCTTTCTGCCGGGGTGTTTGCCGGCTTCGTCCACGTCTTCTTCTTTCCCGACTCGATGGATCCGGTGGTCGGTGCGTCCGGTTCCATCAGTGGCGTGTTCGGTGCCGTCCTGATGCTGATGCGGTACGTCGGCAGCCTGACGTCGCTGCTGCCGGTCGCCGTTGTCTGGATCGCCATCAACGTCTTCTTCGGCGTCTTTGGCGGCACACCGGGTGCCGGCGGCGATCCGGTCGCCTGGACTGCCCATATCGG